>JBDHXU010000047.1:0-25340 GCA_039810905.1 Cyclobacteriaceae bacterium
CCGTTGATGGGCGTTCTGATCTCGTGACTGATGTTGGCCAGGAAGAGATCCTTTGCCTTCTGCGCCTGGATCAACTCCATCGCAACCCGTTTTCTTTGCGTGATGTCGCGGCAGTCGAGGATCAGTCCCTCCATACCTGCCTTCTGCCTGAGGTTAACGGCATTGAACTCGAAGTCCTTCGGTTTCCCGTCGCGGCCAAGCACCTGAAATTCTACTCCCTGGGTGAAAGCATTCTTGCATGCCTGCCTGAACCTTTTCATAAACGAAGCGCGGGAGGATGACGGAACAAGGTCAATGAAGTGCTTTCCATTGAGACTCCCCTTCTTATAGCCTAATTGTCTCACCGCAGCGTTGTGATAGAGGATAAGGCCACCATAGTCCACGACAAAGACCAGGTCAGAACCATCATCGACTACAGCCTTATAGAATTCACCCTTGGCGACGTAAGACTTCAATGATTTCATATGCCGGCTGCCTCCATTTCTTTGAGGTAGCGGTAGATGGAAGACTTGCTGATGTCGAGTCTCCTGGCCACTTCCAACACGTTGTTGTCATACTTGTTGAGGTAGGAACGGATAATCCGGTATATCATTTCCTGGAGCGGGCGTTCCACCTCGGTGTTGATTTCATTTTCCGGTAACTGTGCAAAGGTGATATCCTGTGCCCTCACTTCCGCATTCTCGGCCATCACGGCGGCAAGCTCCATCACAGATTTCAGTTCGCGCACATTGCCTGGGTAGCGATAGGCCAGGAGCTTCGTCTGTGCCTCTTCAGAAATCCTGAACCTGTTCATCTGGTTTTCCTTCGAAAACTTGTCCAGAAAATACTTCGCCAGCAGGAGGATGTCCTTATCCCTGTCCCGCAAAGGGGGCAAGTGTATTTTTAGTCCCAGAAGACGGTAATAAAGGTCTTTGCGGAAGCGTTCCAGTTGCACATCCTCTTCCATATTGCGGTGCGTGGCCACCAGAATGCGCACATCCAGTTTGATGACTTCGTTTCCTCCCACCCTGGTCATCTCTCTTTCCTGGAGCACTCGCAGGAGTTTTGCCTGGAGGTTGATGTCCATTTCGCCGATCTCATCGATTAGCAAGGTGCCGCCATTGGCTTCTTCAAATCTTCCGATCCTTCGGGTGTGTGCACCGGTAAATGCACCTTTCTCATGCCCGAACAGTTCACTCTCCACAAGGTCTTTGGGTATGGCTGCAATATTGATCGCAACAAAGGGCTTTGACTTGCGCTCCGAATTGTAATGGATGGCTTTTGCCACCAGTTCCTTGCCCGTACCTGTTTCACCGGTGATGGTGACCGTGATATTGGCTTTGGCTGCTTTCTCCATCATCTGGAATACCTTCCTGATTGCCGGACTGCTGCCGATGATGATCTTCCCAAACTCGTATTTCTCTGAAATCTCCTTCTTCAGCCTGCCGATTTCCCGGATGAGGGAGTGCCGGTTAAGTGCGTTCTGGATGGAGGTGAGAATGCGATCCTTGGCATCCTTATCCTTGCTGATATAGTCATAAGCACCGGACTTAAGTAATTCTACTGCAGTACCGATTTTATCCTGGGCCGAGATGATAATAACAGGAAGATCCGGATCGAATTCACGAATCTCTTTCAGTACGCGCTCACCGGGCATGTCGGGAAGTGAATAATCCAGTGTGACAATGGCAGGCTGACGGTGAAGCTGATCTAGAAAAGCCTTGCCGGTGGAAAAGACTTCAACTTCAAAGTCGGGGTTGAGCCCCAATACATACTTCATGAAGTTGGTATAAACCGGATCATCCTCGACCACGAAAATGCGGACTACTTCCTGATCCTGTTCTGCCATTTCAAGTCGTTCAATTGTTTCCAATTTATGCAAACAAAAAGAAAAAGTTACGTCGTCACGTCTTGGCTTGAATCAAACGGCATAGAATCCTCTCCGCTTAACATCTCAGGAAGAGATATCACAGAAACGCATACAGACTTCGCCCTCACAGGGCTTCATTGCATTTGAACATTACGGCACGCGCTTCGTGCCGGTAAAAACATGCCCCTTCAGGGTAAGGAGTTGAGGCATGTGTGCAATCATAGTAGGTCGCCGATTTGCGATCCTGGAATAAAAAAGGGGCTGTCTCGACTTTGAGACAACCCCACTCATTGAGGATCCTGAAGATACCGGTTAATCAGGAAGCGATGGCCCTCAGCACATTTTCATCCCGGTGCGGCACAAGTACCGTCGGGGTCAGGGCCGGCATGCGCTTTGACTGTTGATCCGCTTCGGCTGCCTTGACGATCCTGATACCCTTTTTGATCGTGGTTTCAGAAACGCCGTGCTTCACGGACAAGGTTCTCACAGCTCCCCGGTAGCTCATACCCTCCTTGCGGTAGTTAGAATACTCCTTGAAGTATTCGATGTAGGCCAGCATGGTGGTGCTCACTATTCTGTTTTTCACCAGGTAACTGATCACCCCATTCTCATAAAGTTCCAGAAGCGTTGTCATATGGTTTTTGACGTTTATGACAACTATATAGAAAATGGGATGCCAATGCTAAATCAGGCCAATTTGGGGCATTTTTGGGTGTCCCACGGGTCAGATTGGGAGGATTTGTGTCAAATTGGGAATGGCTGGGGAATGGGTGGGAAATGGCTGTTAGCGATTGGCTATTGGCGATTAGCTATCCTATTGGCAGATTGCCAATTATTGATTGTCTATTCCGTTAAGGTTAGATGGGATGGCAATAGTCTAACCATTTGAAGATCGCCTATTAGGTCACTTCAAAATTCAACATTCATCTGTTCATCATTCATCATTCAACTGTTCAATATTCAAGATTCTGAACCAACACTGTGTACCCAACGCTTACCACCTCACATAGGCACCTTATACCCATTATGGTACGTTGCATTGATCAATGGATTTGCCGCTGCCTCATTAAACTTCCCCTGGGCAGTATTCCAGCTCACCTTGGAGCCAGTTTTGTAGGATATGTTACCCATCTGGCATACAGTGGCCACATGAACGCCTGCCTGTATGGGGCAATGAAGATCTGCCATCTTCCTGGACTTCACTACGTCAATAAAATTCTTCGTATGCAGGTCCAGGCCATTGCCCTTATTGCGCTGGACAGGAAGCGGCTCCACCCTGCCGCGCTCATCCAAAACTTCCCAGCCTCCTCTATCCAGCACAAGCGTGCCGTTATTGCCAATGTAGCTGATGCCATGATCGCGCTTGTATGGACCAAGGTCGATCCCCTGTGCATGCTCCCAGATCATGTTGTAGTTGTCAAATTCATAGATGGCCGCCAGTGTATCCGGTGTCTCTTCCGGGCCGTCCGGATTGGCGAACTTCCCTCCGGTAGCCACCACTGATTTCGGGTATTTGGCATTCATACCGAGCAGGGCATAGTCGATGAGGTGAACACCCCAGTCGGTCATGAGCCCGCCGGCGTAGTCCCAGAACCAACGGAAGCTGAAGTGAAAGCGGTTCGGATTGAAGGGACGACTGGTTGCGGGTCCAAGCCACATGTCGTAGTGTACTCCTGCCGGAGTTGGTGCGTCGGGCTTCTTTGGAATGTTGCTCATCCATCCCTGGTAGGCCCAGGCCTTGACGGTTCGGATGTTGCCGAGTTTTCCGGTCTTCAAATATTCCAGGGCGTCAACCATGTGCGGCTGACTGCGCTGCCACTGTCCTACCTGAACGGCGCGGCTATATTTTTCCTGTGCGGCAGCCATAGCGTTGCATTCCTGTATGGAATTGCCCACTGGCTTTTCTACATATACGTCCTTTCCAGCCTGGCAGGCCTCCACCATTTGCAGGCAATGCCAGTGATCCGGTGTTCCTATTACTACAACATCGATGTCTTTATTCTCAAGCAGCTTTCGGTAGTCCACATAAGTAGTTACCTGTGTTCCGTTCTTGGCCAATTCGTACTTGCGGTAGTTGAGCACATTTTCGTCCACATCGCAGATGGCTACGGGCACTGTATCCGGGAGCTTCAGCAATGAAGTGAAGTCGGCCCATCCCATGCCATTGACACCAATGACCCCGACGCCAATTTTCCCGTTGGCTGAAAATGACTTGCGTTGCCTCGCGATAAGTTCCAGCGGTACGGAAGATGCGAGTCCCAGGCCTGCCAAAGCGAGGGATGAGTTTCTGAGAAATTCTCTGCGATCACCTTTCATGACAATTATTCATTTGTTGGTTTCAAGATCGCAGAAATAGTCAGGATTCCCAACGAACTTTTGATGCGGGGTGATCCGATACAAAGCTGCATTTTCATTTTACGGGGATTAACCTAATTTTGATAAGGGGGAGTCTATCATGGTCCTGGGCGTGAAATCTGGTGTGTGTTGGTTGGTGATGTGTGCAACCATAAGTGTGAATATTGCGTTCCCCCAGAACAAATCCTCGCATTCAGCAGAATACTATCTTGAGAAGGGCGAGGCAGCTCTTGCCCGGCAGGAGTATGTCACTGCCCACGCCCATCTCAATGAATGCCTGCGTATAAATCCCAAGTTGGCGGAAGCATATCGCGTCCGCGCCATTGTAAGGGAACATCTGGGTGAAAAAGCCAGGGCACTTACAGACTACAAC
The DNA here is from genome assembly GCA_039810905.1 of Cyclobacteriaceae bacterium. Lineage (GTDB taxonomy): Bacteria > Bacteroidota > Bacteroidia > Cytophagales > Cyclobacteriaceae > ELB16-189. The sequence goes on from JBDHXU010000047.1 coordinate 4,578, forward strand.
ATTTACATGGATTTGCAGCCGCAGGATGCAGAAGCGCTATTCAGTCGTGCGGCACTCAGGTATGAAGAGGGTCAATATGCTTTGGCCAGGGAAGATTTCCTTAAAGTACTCAAGCTCCCCCATGGCGCCACTAATACGGTTTACTACAGCCAGGAGAAGTATGGTGAAGGCAAGAATATGATCTTCACGGCTCAGACGAGCAATCGGGATCATATCTACAACTACCTCGGGATGTCGGAGACCAAGTTGAAGAAGTATGATGCCGCCATTGCCTGGCTGGACTCAGCGATCAAGATCGCGCCCGACAATCCTTCCTACTGGATCAACCGGGGCATTGCCAGGGCAGCTGTCGCCGACAAACAAGGCGCCAAAAGTGACTATGAGCAGGCTTTGAAAATGGATCCCGCCAACAGTCTTGCCATCCATAACCTGGCCACTTTAAAAGCAAACATTGGAGAAGCTGATGCATCTGAGGCCCTGCTTTCAGAAGCCATTGAGCGAAACAATAAACTTCCTTACCCACGAGCAGAGCGTGCTTACCAGCGACTGGAAAAGGGCGACCTGCCAGGCGCACTGGAAGATTATAATGAATTGGTCAAACTGGAGCCACAGGATGACGAGAACTACCTCAACCGTGGTATTGTAAAAGAGAAGATGAAGGACATTCATGGTGCGTTGCTTGATTACAGCAAAGCCATTCAATTGAACGACAAGAACCACAAAGCATGGCTGTGCCGGGGCAATGCGCTATCCAAGACCGGCAGGGCCAAAGAGGCAGTGGAAGATTATTCCGTGGCCATTAATCTTGACCCCGGTTATGGACTTGCGCATTATAATAGGGCCATAGCCTATAACAGCCTGGGCATGAAAAAGGAAGCTTGCGCAGATATTCAGGCCAGCGAAAAACTTGGTGTGAAGGCGGATCCCAAGATCAAGTCAAAAGTTTGTCAGTAAAGGCCGGTAGGCTATTCTACAGATCAGGTCTCAGTTTAACAAACACAGGCTCCCTGTACATCTGGTCGCGCGTAAGTTGCGCAAAACTGATTTCAGCAACGAGGGAAGGTCCAAGCCATGTCGTGATTTTTTCATCCACTACCTTGCCACCCTTCATTGCCGGTTGGGCTGCATTCTTCTGTTTCTTCAGCATGGCAAGAATTTCCTTCATCATGCTGTCGTCGAACCCTGTACCAACCTTGCCGCGGTAATGGAGATCACTGCCCACTTTCTCGGCAATCTGCAATGCACCGAAAGTGGACTGCCGGTTTCCTTTGCCCTCGGTATAACCCACGATGTAACAATCAGAGGTCTGGCGCACCTTGATCTTGAGCCAGCCATCGGTTCGGCGACCAGGGTAATATTTACTGTCTGATCTCTTCGCCATTATACCTTCCAGGCCGTGCTCCTTCGCCGCCTCGAACAGTGATGCGCCGTCTTCTATGATCTCACTGACACGGTAGTTGGAGTCTGTTTTGATGGCGTCTTTTAGCCATTCCTTCCGCCTGGTCAACGGGTCATTTACGAGGGGTCTTCCGTCGAGATAAAGACAGTCAAACACATAACAGTATGCTGGACTGGCCTTACTCTGTTTCTGAACGTTGGTCTCTCCTGTGCTCATCAGCCTGTGAATGACTTTCTTGAAATCCGGCCTGCCAGCTTTGTCCAGGCACACAATTTCGGCATCAAATAGACCGCAGGTCGCGCGGAAGGCTTTGTCGCCAACTTGCAATTCAGGGAACTGTGCCGTGATGTCGTTGTTGTTCCTGCTGCGAATTCTTACCTGGCCGTCCTCCAGGGTGATCATGGCGCGGATGCCATCCCACTTTACTTCATAAAGGTATTCCTCTCCCTTTGGCACTGAACTCATGCTGTCAGCCAGCATGGGTTCGATCATATCCTGGAGATAGTTCACCTGCGGTGTATCCACCCTTTCCAGCAGCCATTCTTTTTCCTTGATCTTATAGATGCGGTATTCACCATTTACCTCCTTGCTGTTCAGGCGGAAATAGAATCCATCCTTCTTGTCCTTGGTTATCTGATATTTTCCCAGCGCAAAGATCCACATGTCGCCACCGCCATACTGACCTTTGGGTATTTTTCCATCGAAGGTCAGATATTTCATGGGGTGGTCCTCTGTCTGCACAGCGAGCCTCTTCACGCCCGGGTGAGGCGGCAGTCCCCTGGGTACAGCCCAAGATTTCAGTACACCATCCTGTTCCAGCCGTAGATCATAATGAAGATGGGATGCATGGTGCCGGTGGACTACAAAGCTGCTGCCGGTGCCGTCGGCAACCCGGGCTTCCGGTTCCGAGGTTTTGGAAAAATCTCTTTTCTTCTCGTATGATTCCAACTGCTCAGGCGTCTTCCGCTTACGTGAAACCGGTAGTTCTTTGGCCACAATTTTCTTCCTGTGGTTGTGAAGATCGACAGCATAAGCATCTATGCCTTCCCATGCATCGCCGTCACGAAGCACCTTTTCAAGTGCGTTCTGGATGTTGTGTTCCTTGGGGCTCTTGAGATGCTCCAGCTCTTCCCATTTCAATGGCATGGAAACGGGAGCACCTACCCTTCCCCTCAGGCTGTAAGGTGAAACAATACTCTGGCCGCTGCGGATGCGGTAAATGTCGATCAGGATTCTCCCTTTCCTTGCCTCTTTTTTGATGTGCAGTGTAGTTTCTGACGCATGACTGTCTACAAAAGGCTGCGCAATGAGCTGCGCCGTCTCAAACACGGTGTGGAAATCATGGCGCGTCTCGATCGGGCAGCAGATATGAATGCCCTTGCCGCCGGTGGTTTTGGCAAATGCAGTATAACCAAACTGTTCAATGTGACGGCGCAACTCAAAGGCAATGGGTACTACCCTGGCAAAATCGAATCCTTCCGGCGGATCAAGATCGAACACCATGTAGTCCGGGTTATCAAAGTTGGGTTTGCGGCTGTGAAGTTGATGCAGCTCAAGTGAAGCCAGGTTGGCCAGCCAAACCAGGGTGGCTGGCTCCGTGGCGATGATGTAGTCCTTCTTCTCCTCTTTGCCGAGTTTTGCAAACTCAATCCAGTCCGGCGCCCAATCCGGCCGGTTCTTCTGATAGAACATCTCTCCGTGAATGCCATCAGGGAAACGGATGAGTGTAAGCGCACGTCCTTTTACATGGTTAAGCAAGGTGGGTGCGATCTTGAGATAGTACTCGATAATCTCTGCCTTGACAATGTGATCTTCCGGGAAGAGGACTTTATCAAGGTTGGACAGCTCAACCTTGTGCTTCCCGATGGTCACCCACTGTGTATTCTTCTTGCTCATTCAGACCGACGCGTCAGTCCACATGTTTGGGTACTTTCTTCTTCAGGTAAATGATACCAATAACAAATGTGATGGCCCCTACGATGATCGGGTACCAGAGCCCTACCAGAGGATCCTTGCTGATGCCAGAGAGCCATACGGCAATAAAAGGCGTCAAACCCCCAAACACGCCGTTGCCGATATGATATGGCAATGACATGGAGGTATAGCGAATCCTGGTGGGGAACATCTCCACAAGAAATGCGGCAATGGGGCCATAAGCCATTGTTACGAATACCACCTGTACAAATACCCAAATCGTCATCCAGATGAATCCTTCTTTGGCCAGAACGGTTTCCCGTTTGGCGGGGACTAGTGTCTTTCCATCCCGGTCCTCCTTCAAGACTTCGTTCACTTGTGTGCCATCTGTAAAGAAGTAATGATTGGTGATGGTGACCTCGGATGATCCTGCGGTTGTGGTCCTGGAGATGTTCTTAGCTTCAGGGATTTCAACCTTGGCACCCAGGTCACTCAGGTTGAGCATCTCCCGGTAGATAGGCCGATAACAAATCACGCCAAGCAAAATTCCGAACATCATGATGTACTTCCTTCCCGCCCGGTCTGAGAGGTGGCCAAAGAAGACAAACAATGGGGTTGCCACCAGCAACGCGATGGAGACGATCTGATAGGATTGTACAAATTCGATGTTACAAGTCTTCTGTATAAAAGTGAGCGCATAGAACTGACCCGTGTACCACACGACACCCTGTCCTGCAGTTGCGCCAAAAAGGGCAAGCAACACCAGCTTGAGATTCTCTTTCTTTCCAAAACTCTCCTTAAGTGGATTTGCAGAAGTCTTCCCTTCAGCTTTGATCTTAGCGAAGAGCGGACTCTCCTGCATCTTCATGCGTATATAAATGGAAACTGCCACCAGGAAAGCGGACAGCAGGAAAGGAATCCTCCATCCCCACTCATTAAATACGCTTACACCCATGGATTGCCTTACGGTCAGGATTACACCCAATGAAACAAAGAATCCCAGCGTTGCCGTGGTCTGGATGAAGCTGGTGTAATACCCTCGCCTATCGTCGGGTGAATGTTCTGCCACATAGGTAGCTGCGCCTCCATACTCACCGCCAAGGGCGAGACCCTGCACCAGCCGCAACAGAAGCACCAGGACGGGTGCCGCCAGACCGATCTGTTCGTAGCCAGGCACCAACCCGATGGCGCAAGTGGAGCCGCCCATCAGGATGAGGGTGACTAGGAATGTGTACTTCCTGCCCACCAGGTCGCCAAGTCTGCCAAAGAACACCGCGCCGAATGGCCTGACGACAAAGCCCGCTGCAAAGGTGGCCAGCGTGGAAAGAAATGCCGCGGTAGGATTGGTTTTGGGGAAGAACTGTTCCGACAGAATGGTCGCGAGACTTCCAAAGATGAAGAAGTCGTACCATTCGATCAGGGTGCCGACAGACGAAGCGGTGATGACAAACCAAAGACTCTTCTTCTCCTGGTCAGGGTGATGCTTGCTCATACGTTAAAGTTCACCCTTGAAAGATAAGATTTTGAATCAAAAGAAAACCTGCTGCGCTATACGATAGGTATTGGCGTGTGCCTCTATGATGTCTTTGAAGTCCCTCGAATACCCACCCCCCATGCTGGCCACCACAGGAACTTTCGCCTCACAGGCTATCCGGAATACCATTTCATCCCTTCGTCTGCAACCTTGCCTGCTCACTCGGAGGCGGCCCAACTGATCGGTATCCAGTATATCCACTCCCGATTGATAGAAGACAAAGTCAGGCTGGACGCTTTCCATAAGTGTATCGAGATTCGACTCCAGAATGGACAGGTAAAGCGCATCGGATGTTCCGTCTGCAAGTCCGATATCAAGGTCTGAAGATTCCTTTTTCAGGGGATAGTTGTTGGTGCCATGCATGCTGAAGGTAAATACTGCCGGCTCATTGCTGAAAATGCTGGCTGTGCCATTGCCCTGGTGGACGTCCAGATCAATGACAAGTATCCTGTTTGCCAGTTGATGGTCCAGCAGATGTCGGGCCCCCAGGGCTATGTCATTCAAGAGGCAGAATCCTTCACCTCTTCCAGCAAATGCGTGGTGGGTACCGCCGGCAATGTTCATTGCCACACCATACTGCAGAGCATATTCTGTGCACCTGACCGTTCCTCCGCAGATAAGCTTCTCCCGGTTTACGAGGTCCTCGCTAAGCGGAAATCCTGTACGTCTTGTTTCCTGGGTGGTAAGCGAGAGGGACTTCAGTCGGCTCCAGTAATCATTGTCATGTACCCGATGAATTTGATCATCAGACAGCGGTACCGGTTCGAAGAAGTTTTCGGGATGAAGAGTACCCTCATGAAGAAGTTGCTGCGGCAGGACTTCATACTTGCTCATCGGAAAACGGTGATGAGGAGGCAACGGAAGTACGTAGGCCGGTGACCAGGCAACCTTCAGCATGGTTGACTAGCGCTGGTGCTCCTCTTCTTCCTTATGCCATGCTTCCGTGATATGATGGAACTTCTCATGGAGCGCTGTAAGGTCTTTGGAAATAACGCTGTCAGGCGCATTTTGTTTTACCTCATCTGCAAATGCCCTTGCAGAATTGCGTAGATCGTCCAATTGATTTCGCACGTCATCATTGTTCACCTTTTCGGGAAGTTCGGCCGATGCAAATACTGCAGCACCCTGGGCCAGTTCTTCTGCCCCTGCCCTGGCAGGCGCGAGGTTTGCGGAGTCCTTGAACGGATGGTATGCTTCAGCCATCAGCATGTGAAATGTGTCCATGGCGGCCCATTCATCATTATCGGTGTCTTCCTTGTGTTTGCTCGAACAGGCGGCGAGAATAATGAGGCCGACAAAAAATGCGTATTGAAAAGATTTCATAGTTAAGGTTGGTGTTATCGTAAATGGTTAGCGTGATGTCTGCTTAGGAGTTGCCCTTCCTCATACGGTATTTTCTCCGGGTTTCGAGGCCATGAACCAGTTTCTTCAGCAAATCGAAATGAAGAGCAAGATAGAATGCAATGGTCATGAACCAAATCACGGCAATATTGAAATAAAAGGTATCGTAAATCCTTCCGCCAAAGTGTTTGATAGGCGAATAGAACGGCGCTCTGAAGTCAAAAAAATTATCCGGGAAAAGGTCTTCCAGATAGATGATATCATACTTCTGAACCAGGTGGCCTTCGTAGCTTACAATGCGGATAGGGCTCTTTTTGTTCTCCACCCAATCATCAACGGCCTCATTTTCATAGTGCGTCTTCATGTTGGCCCATGCCGTCGCCTTCTCTGGGGTACTTGCCCTGTTGGCATTGATGGTATCCAGTTGCATGACTGCATGATTTTCCCGCCTTTCATAAAACTGACTCAGACGCACAAGAAATGAGTCGGTTCTCTGCAAAACACCATCATTAAGTTTCCCGGGTCTGAGGTTGTCCACATCAGTGAACTGTGAGGTGCCTACGATTTGGAGCTCTTTGCCGATCTCATTTCTGAGAATATCAGTAGCATCCACTACTCCTTCATGTCTGGTGTCATTCCAATGGCCCCGGTTAAGTCTCAAGTAGGAAACCCTTGAGTTCAGCTGACTAATGAGATAGCGTCTTTTAAAGCTGGAGATATTTCTCTTTTGTTCATAGGGGTACAGTTGTTTACGGTAGGGATTGTCCTTGAACTGCGTCACCATGAAGGCTTCAAAAGCCCAGCGGGATACCATCACCTCTCCCATCACCGGGATTGAATTTGGCTTTCCTACTTTGGGATTGAACTGATCGAAGGGAATCACCACGCCGCTCATCAGCAACTGCGGGATAACCAGCACTGGGATCAGGATGTATATTGCCACCGCAGAATCAAAAGCCGATGAAATATTCAATCCCAATACATTGGCGAAGCAGGCACAGGAGAACAATATCCACCAATAACGCAACTCAGTAACTGGTATCTCCAATATCTGGCTTCCAACCAAAATAAACGTGATGGTCTGGATGGCGGAAATTGAGAAGAGGATAACAATCTTGGAAATCAGGTAGCTGCTCCGGCTCAAATGGAGGAACTGCTCACGCTTCAGGATTTTGCGATCCCGGAAGATTTCCTCTGCGCTGATGATGAGCCCCACGAACAGGGCCACCACCACACTCATAAAGAAGTACACCGGGATATTGGCGTTCTTGAAAAAGGTGTAAGTGTAGGAGCCGTCCTCGGGTATTTCATTGTACTTGACAAAGTAAGCGATGAACAAGGCCAATACAGGTGCCAGCAGGAAGGTGAAGGCCATGTATTGGCGGTTGGCCACTTTCGACAACATGTCCCTGTTGATGAACACCAGCAACTGACTTACCCAATTTGGGATCTTCTGGGTGACCGGCAACGGTATGGTCACCTCCTCTACACGCTGGATCTTCTGGCGCTTCTTGAAATACTGGTACCATTGTCCGGGAGAGATCTTTCTGGTGTTGGTGAATCGCCCGAACTCATTCACCACCCGGGTCTCGATGATGTTGAATATCTGTTCCGGGTTGATGTTGCCGCATTCAGGGCACGCGCCCGGTGACTTGGAGGCTGCGTTGACGATATCCTGAAAGTAATTGACCGACTCGACCGGGTTGCCGTAGTAGATCTGAAATCCGCCCACATCCAGAATGATAAGCGTGTCGAACATCTTGAAGATGTCTGAGGACGGCTGGTGGATCACCACAAAAATCATTTTGCCTCTCAAAGCAAGTTCCTTGAGCAGGTCCATGATGTTTTCAGAATCTCTTGATGACAGACCGGAGGTGGGTTCATCCACAAAAAGGATGGTTGGCTCCCTCAGCAGTTCCAAACCGATATTGAGGCGCTTTCGTTGTCCACCGCTGATCGTCTTTTCGAGGGGTGATCCTACCTTGAGGTTTTTTGTTTCTGCCAGCCCAAGACTTACAAGGACTTTCTCTACACGCTCTACCAATTCCGCGTGCGTCTTGTTTCCAAAACACAGACGCGCAGCGAAGTAGAGGTTTTCGAAGACAGTCAAATCTTCCATCAACAGGTCATCCTGCGGGATGAATCCGATGATCCCTTCCACTTTTTCAGGATGAACATGGATATCCACACCATTGATCAGGACCCGTCCGCTGGAAGGTTTTTCTGCGCCGTTCAATACATTGAGCAGTGTGGACTTTCCTGAGCCACTTGCGCCCATCAGTCCAATGAGCTTTCCGCCTCGCTCAGAAATTGTCACATTCTGAAGCCCTGCCCGTCCTGTTTTGAAATGATAGAAGATATGCTCGGCAACAAAGCTGATGTCCGTGTCAGATTCTTTTGTAAGGAAGCGGGAGACAACATCGCTGTAGTAAATGGGCTCTATTTTGCTGCCGCGTATGGTAGACCCGGTTGGGAAAATATCCACCTTACGGCTCTTGAGCGGTTGACTGTTAAGGTAAAGCGATGATATCCCCAGGTATTTGATGAAGTAGGTCTCGATGTCAGGCAGGCGAAGGATGGCGAGAAGGCCCGTCATGTTCTTCTGGATGATGCGTGGACCCGCATGTTCGAATTCACCGAACCCCTCGTCGATGATCAGAATGTTCTTCAGATTAAGGTCTTCCACATCCTGTCCAATCACAAACATGCGCAAGGCTTGAAGGTCCTTCAGGGGTATTTTCAATGCTTCCCCAATATAGAAGATGAGATTACCCTGTCGTTCTGAGATTTGACCGTCTGCAAAGACCAGCTCAATGATTTTAACCACCAGCACCACTTTCTGCTGCATGGTGAGGGCCTGGTTGACCTTCTTGGCGATCTGCATGATCTTGGCCCAGTCGTCGACAAATTCAATAGTCTCCTCGTCCACGTTGGTCAGCTGGGTTGACTCCAGCCTGGCGTTGGCCTTTACGAATTCGTCGAAAAGATTGAGGTAATAACGGATCGATTCCTGGTTGAGGTGCAGGGAAAGGAAGTCCTTGATATTGGTACGCTCATCTTCCGTAATGCGCTCTTTGGCAACGATGGCAAAAAGCTGGACGATGGCCTTCAGTAATTCCTCACTCATGAACGATCAATAAGCCTTAAAGTAAACAAAATTGTTGTCGCCCTGCCCAGCCGGAAGGGGATTTTACATTCTTCCATTTCTCAATGAATTGTCATTTATTTGCCCCACAACACCACCCTATGAAAGCATTCCTCCCTGCCCTTCTTATACTGATTTTGGCGCAAAAGGTTGACGCACAGAACTCTATTCTTTGGGAAGTAAGCGGAAACGGTCTCGAATCGCCTTCTTACCTGATGGGCACCCTCAAGTTCATTGGAGAAAAGCAGTTTTACGTTCCCAAAGAGGCAAAGGAGGCCATGCAGAAATGCAGAATCTTCGCCATCGAAGACCAGGTTGACCACAAAGCCCAGATGGAGCTCAACAAGGCCATATACTTTTCGAAAGGGAAATCGCTTGCAACCGAAATGTCTGCAGAAGACTATAATAAGGTAGCTCGCTTCTTTGAATCAGAATTCAAGATAACGAGGAGCACCTTTGATCACGACTATGCCAGAATTATTCCCCTGGCCCTTTCCATTAATATGACCCGCATGGCCCTTGGACAGGAGGTAAAGTATTATGACATAGAACTGCTGGAAATGGCCAAGGATTTGAAACTCAAGACCTACAGCCTGGAGCCTATCAAGAGGGAGGCGGAAGCCATTCAGGCCTTTCCCATGAAGGACCAGGTTACTGCCCTACTCCACAGTGTGGACAATTTTGAAACCCAGAAAGCTGAGTACCGCAAGATTGAATTTGCTTACCTCCGTGGCGACCTCAATGCAGTCTTTGATTATTCGCTGCATCCTACGGAGGACAATCCCGTGTTCATCAACGAGTTCTATTATAAACGCAACGAAGAGTGGCTATCCAAGATTGACAAGATGATGCACGACAAGCAGTCGTTTATAGCTGTGGGCGTCTCACACCTGGAAGGTGAAAAAGGGCTGCTTAAGCTTCTAGAACAAAAAGGCTACACGCTGAAGGCGCTCGCCCTGACGCATTGATTCTTATCCGATTCTGCTGTTTACCATTTCACTGAGGATCAGGAGACCCTCACGAAGAACTTCGTCCTTCATCTTGGAGAGGTCATCCGTACTCAAACCTTCCTTCGACCCAATCTTGGTATCCAGGTTTGCGTTGGCAGCCTTTTCTTTCTCCGCTTCTTCCATCTCCTTCTTTCGCTTCGCCTCGTTGAGCGAAATTCGGGTCTCCTTCAAATTTTTCCTGACCCCCTCCATCTCTCCTGCATATTTCTTTAAGGACGGGTCGAATTGCAGCCTCTCCAGGTAGCTCTTGTTGATACTGGCCACAAGTTTGTCATTGATATCGGTCGTTGGCTGGTAGTCCGCTTTCTTTATCACATCCCAAGGCAAAGCGCTGGGACTTGCACTTTCACCAAACTGCTCCGCAGAGAGCGCCGAAGGAAGCTGTACGTCCGGTGTGACGCCTTTGTGCTGGGTACTGCTGCCTGTTACGCGATAAAACTTCTGAAACGTGAGTTTGAGCTCGCCCACTTTGTCGCTGTCCTTGATGAAGCGATCCAGATCGATCACCGTCTGTACAGTTCCCTTTCCGTAAGTGGACTCACCAACGACAAGTCCACGGTGATAATCCTGTATTGCGCCTGCAAAGATTTCCGATGCGGAGGCGCTAAAGCGGTTCGTAAGTACCACCAGAGGTCCGTTGTATTCTATCTGCTTGTCTTCATCAAGGCCCACTTCGACGCGATCTGCTGAATTCTTCACCTGAACAACGGGACCATCCTTGATGAAAAGCCCTGTGAGATCTATTGCCTCCGCCAGGGAACCACCGCCATTGTTGCGAAGGTCCATGACGATGCCATTCACGCCTTCCGTCTGCAATTCTTCAATCAGCTTCTTCACATCCCTTGTCGTACTTCTGTAATTCTTGTCACCCTTTTGATACGCATCGAAATCCATATAGAAGCTGGGAAGCGTGATAACCCCCAGTTTCATATTCTTGCCATTGCTGGAATAGCTGATCACTTTCTTTTTAGCCGCCAGGTCTTCAAGTTTGACTTTCTCCCTTACAAATGAAAGAATAACCGGCGGGCCATTAACTCCTGTTGCTGCAGGCAATACCTGAAGCCGAACTGTCGTCCCCTTGGGACCCTTAATCAGTTTCACTACTTCGTCTATCCTCCAGCCAACTACATCAACCATTTCACCGTCAATGCCCTGTGCAACGCCAGAGATCAGATCATTGGGATGCAGTTGCTTGGACTTATCTGCAGGTCCGCCTGGGATAATCTCTGCGACTTTGGTATAGTCATTTTCGGTCTGAAGCCGGGCACCTATTCCCTCCAGTGAAAGCGTCATGCTTTGCTTAAACAAGTCAGTGGCCTTTGGTGACAGGTAGTTGGTGTGAGGATCGTAGGCCTCTGTAATGCAATTCATGTAATAGCTGAATACATCCTCGCTGTTCAGTTGATCGTATGTCTTCAACAGGCGCTCGAATCGCTTCTTCAGCACATCTGTGATTTCTTCCTGTTTCTTTCCAGTGAGTTTGAGGCTTAGGGCCTGACTTTTCACAGCCTTCCGCCAGATATCGTCCAGCTCTTCTTTTGATTTGGCCCACGGTAGATGATCACGATCCGTTTCATAATATTCGTCAACCGTAAAGTCGAAGCTCTGAGGCACCAGACGGTTGATCACATCTTTCAGCCGGGCACGGTAGCGTTCCTGGAATCGCGCATAAATCTCAAATGCAGGAGTGACATTCTCCACCTTGCACAGGTCGTCGATACGATAGCGGTATTGCTCAAAGTCCTTGATGTCCGCTGCGGTGAAATACATCTTGCTGTTATCCAGTTCTTCGAAGTAGCGGTCAAACACCACTGAAGACAACGAGTCATTAAACCTGATCTTGCGATAGTGATTATTGTCCAGCAGATAGGTGATAATCCTGGCCTCCTTGCCAAAAACCGGTTTGGCAGCAATGCGTGTAGTATCCGGACCAGCAGCCCAAATCCACCCCGCCGACAAAAGCAACAATAATGTCAGTCCCGACGCTTTCTTCACCATCTGTGCGTATTGTAATGATCTAATGAACTTCTAACAATTTGAATGCCATCATTGGGGACTCTTGTCTGAATCAAAATTCTCCAGGAATTTCTTTGCTTGTTCCACAGAAGGGAATTCGTAGAACTTCTTCCCGCTGAGGATAGAGTGGATCTCAATTCTGATCATGTCCACGTTCCTGGTATTCCGCTGCTTGCTCATTTCTTTGAGTTCTTTATAATCCTCTGACTCCTTCCTGGAAACGATAAAGGCTGTAGCCCTCACGTTCTTGCAGTAAGAACACCGATAGTGTTTGAGAATCTCTTTTGGTGAGCCGTCTTCATTTACCTGGGCTACTTCTTCCTTCACTACCCTCATGGTATAGAAGCCGCAATTGTTGCAACGGAGTGCCGTCAGGTGCCCCTGGTACTTTTCAATTTTGACTTCGTTCGTTTTCTCATCAATCCACACATCATAATCGACGGAGAAAATGTTCTCTTCCGCCTGGCGGCCCAGATCCAGGTGAACATCCTCCTCTTCTTCGGTCAGCAATCGCATTTTGTTCCCGGTCTTGGGGTTGACCCGGGGCATGTATCGCCATTTCTTCAACTTTTCATTCAGCTTGGTGGGATAGTAAAATTCCAGAATCAGGCCGGACACATATGCCACCAGTGTCGCACCTGCTATGCCAAAGAAAAGCCGGACAAAGAACCAAACGCCAATCGTATTGAGTCGGTTGGCGGGATCAGAGCCGTACAAATTGATGAAAAGGCCGACGCCAACACCTATGGCTGTGAATGCCAACTTGTACCACTTAATCTCATTTAAATTGATGTAGTCATATTTCTCCTTGAAGTCCTTGATGACCGAAACGCGAAAGTTGTGCACCAGGAAAATTATAACACCTACACTGCAAGCCAGGATACCGCCAATAATCATGGCCACGTACCACACTTGTAAAAAAGTACTGCTATCGCTCATGGACCTAATAGTCTACTTGATGTATGTATATATTAAAAACAAGCAAAAGACAAAAATAAGTAAATCCCCCGAAAATCAGCCCTTCGGGGCTTTTGCCCCCAGGATTGAATCCAGATCGGCCGGTGAGTACCCGACAGACTTTATGGTTTTGTTGTCGGACTTGCGGTAAACCAGCCATCGGTCTCCTTCCTGCACATAGTAGCACTCGGTACCGTCCTTGCTCAGGTAGAAATCCACAGTTGCCTTAGCCTCTTCTTCTGATTTGCAGGCCTTACTCATATTGGAACGCTGTACCTCTTCAAAAAGTATTTTGAATTTGTCGGCAAGGCCGAACTCCAGCACTGCCCCGGAAAGCACATACTGTATGTCGCATAACGCATCAGCCACGGCGACGATGTCCTGTTCCTGGATGGAGGCTTCAAGTTCCTTCAATTCTTCGGCTATCAGTTCGACGCGAAGGCGGCAACGTTTCTCATCGGGCAGGCCCGGTGAGGGCAATATGGGATGTTTGAAGGTACGATGGAACTCTGCTACCATCTCCAGTGATTCCGGTTGTTTCATAGGCATTTATATGCGTCGAAATAAAATCAATTACCTCACCAGTTCAAAGGCTGCATGGCGCAATAAAGTTCCCGCCTTGCATTTTACCCCGGATCAGGGTTCGAGTGCCTATATTTGCGCACTTATTCAGAGTTCATCCATGAGAAAGAATTTTGTCCAGGAACTCCGATGGAGGGGAATGGTTCATGACATCACGCCCGGCGCCGAAGAACAGCTTCAGAAGGAAGTAACGGCAGGCTACATTGGGTTTGATCCTACGGCCGACTCCCTCCATATCGGCAATCTTGTTCAAATCATGACACTGGTCCATTTCCAGCGTTGCGGACATAAACCGGTAGCGTTGGTGGGCGGAGCAACAGGTATGGTCGGTGACCCGTCAGGAAAGGCTGCCGAACGGAATCTTCTCTCCGAAGATGTCCTGCGCCACAATGAATCCTGTGTCAAAAAGCAGTTGGAGAAGTTTCTTGACTTCTCAGGTGGAGTCTCTGGTGCTGAGATGGTTAACAACTATGACTGGTTCAAAAACTTCAGATTCCTTGATTTCATCCGGGAGGTCGGCAAGCACATTACAGTGAACTATATGATGGCCAAAGATTCGGTACAAAAGCGACTGGAGACCGGATTGTCTTTTACCGAATTCAGCTATCAATTGGTGCAGGGGTATGACTACTACTGGCTTTTCAAACATAAAGGTTGCCGTATTCAGATGGGCGGATCAGACCAGTGGGGTAATATTGTTACCGGAACAGAACTCATTCGCCGTATGGACGGAGGCGAGGCTTATGCCCTTACCACTCCTCTGATCACCAAAGCCGACGGCACAAAATTTGGAAAGACCGAACAAGGCAATGTGTGGCTTGATCCCAAACGCACGACCACCTATCGTTTTTTCCAGTATTGGCTAAATGCTTCTGATGAGGACGCTATAAACTTTATCAGGATCTTCACTGAACTACCACAGGAAGAAATTACCAACCTTGTTACAAGACACCAGCAGGCACCTCATTTGCGGAGCCTGCAGCATGAGTTGGCGAAGCAGATAACCATAAGGGTCCATTCTGCAGATGAGTACCAGTCGGCCCTGCATGCGTCGCAAATCCTGTTCGGTAATTCAGTAACAGAAGACCTTCGCCGGCTTGATGAGGCAACTCTGCTGGCTGTGCTCGAGGGTGTCCCTCAGGTCAGTATTTCCCGCTCGTCATTTGAGGCTGCCCCCAACGTAACCGATCTTCTTTCAGAAGTCACCAAGGGAGGTATTTTTCCATCGAAGGGGGAAGCGAGAAAGATGATTCAGGGTGGCGGCGTCAGTGTTAATAAGGCGAGGATAGAAAACCCGCAGGAAAAGCCAGCATTTGAGCTTCTGCATAACAGGTACCTGCTTGTGCAGAAAGGCAAAAAGAACTACTTCCTTATCAGTGTTGTTGATTAGGCCATGACCTGGAGCGAGGTATTTCAATCGGCACGACACCGGTGGGCGCTGGCCTTCTGTGTTGTTATGGCGCTGGTGACCTTCCTGTATATGCCGACATATTATCAGGAGGTTATTCAACCCAAGCCAGGCACCTATCCCTGGGATCCGCTCCTTTCCCGTCTGACTCCGCTCGACTGGTCCATTCCGATCTTCATCATCCTGTATTTATCGGTTATCCAGACCCTGGGAATGTCATACAGAAAGCCATCTATTCTGCTTTCCGGTCTCACTACCTATTGTGCAGTCAATCTCTTGAGAATGGCAACCATGTATACCATTACGTTCGAGCCGCCTCAGGATATGATTCTGCTGATTGACCCTATTGCGTCCTTTATTGTTTACCCTGACAACACTTTTGCCAAAGATCTTTTTTTCTCTGGTCACGTTAGTACGATGATGGTGCTGATGCTTGTAGAAGAGAACCCCTGGGCGACCAGGTTGAAGGCAGCCGGAACCTTCCTGGTTGGACTTTTCCTGGCATGGCAGCATGTGCATTACACCCTGGATCTGGTGGTGGCACCATTTGTGACCTATGGGCTTTATCGCATCATTAGTATGTGGTTGGAGCCCCTGCCTGTGACGGAGGCCGACCTCGACATCCGTACGCCAGCTAAAAACCCACTTGGCCGCTGAAAATTGGCCTATTGTGCCCAGAATGTTAAGAATTCAAGAAAATTAAGGTAATTTGCGACTTCGTTAAGACTTAACCCAACGGATAAAACATGCAAGAGCAGGCAATTATTGAGTCGGAATCTAAGGCCGCCCTTAATTATCCATACTTCACGCTTGGCACCAAACTAACTCAGGAACAAAAGGAGTTCTTTGAGACTTACGGATTTCTTCATTTCAAAAAATTTGTATCCCGTGAAACGATCCAGGAGATGCTCAGGGAATCTGAAAGGATTCAGGAGGAATGGATCAAGGAGGGCCGTAAGATGGTCAACGGAGTGCCTATCAAGTATGGCACTGACGTGGATGGCAAACCGATTGTCCAGCGGTTCGCATTTCTGAATCAATTCGGCAAGGTCTTTAATGACTTCCTGAAAGACCCGCGTCTTGCGGCACTTTTTGAACTCATCGGTGCCCCTGACGCCCGCATCGGGGAGAATGAAAAGGATGGCCTTGTATTCAACCACTATGTGAATTGCACCGAAAGCAATTACAGTCAGCTGGGATGGCATACGGATGCCCTGCGCGACATTTTTTACGGCAACAAGATCATGCCGATGCTGAATGTGGGGTTACACATGGACTATTCATCTTCCGACAATGGAGGATTGAGGATTCTTCCAGGCACTCATAACAAAGGCATTGGAACACTTCTCTTCAAGAAGATATATTTCCTCAGTCACAAGCCTGACAAGGAGGAGATTGGATTGTCAGTAGAACCCGGAGACCTGACTGTACACGATGGCCGTTTATGGCATCGCGTAGCCCAGTCTCCATACGTCGGCGCAAAAAGCCGCCGCAGGGTTATGTATGTTCCCATTATCACGGGAAAGTTTCAGCCCCGAAATGAGGAGAGTAAGCCTCTCTTCTATCAGCGGCTGATGTCGATTACCAACAAATAGTATGGCATATGCCCTGATCACGGGCGCAAGCGGTGGTATTGGCTGGTCGCTCGCGAAAGAACTTGCCTCCCGCAAGCACGATGTGCTGTTGGTAGCGCGATCAGCAGAGAAGCTGCGCGAGAATGCCCTTTACCTGACCGAGAAGTTCAGTGTCAAGGCCGATTTCCTGCCCACAGATTTGTCTGCCCCGGGCTCAGCAGAGAATGTTATCTCGTGGGTTGAGAAGAAAGACTACCCCATCGACATCCTCATTAATAATGCAGGCTTCGGGTTATGGGGAAATCTGGCCGAAATGAGCACGGAGGAATTGCAACAGATGATGCAGCTTAACATGCTGACTTTGGTCAACTTATGTAAGTCTGCGATACCTTTACTCAAACAGCATAAAAAGTCCTACATTCTGAATGTGGGGAGCACTGCTGCTTACCAGGCCATACCCACCCTTACTACCTACGCCGCAACAAAGGCGTTTGTACTGCTGTTCTCCAGGGGACTCAGGCATGAATTAATGGGTTCGTCGATTTCAGTCTCATGCCTTAATCCCGGCACCACAACTACGGGTTTTATTGACCGGGCGCACATGATGGATTCGATCCGAAAGAAGTCAGAGCGTGTGACTATGGACCCTGCAGTTGTTGCCAGGATCGGCGTCAATGGTATGTTCGCCGGAAAAGCTGAAATTATTCCAGGCGCTCTAAACTGGATCAGTGCCAAGCTGGCTGAACTGATGCCGAAGTCCGTGCCGGAGAAGATTGCCCACAGCCTGTATAAGGGTTGAGGTCTAGCGTGTTTTCAGTACGAAAATGATTTTACCTTTGGACCGTTCTGGTGCGCGACCTGCTGACAACTTTTGAAGGGAATTTCTACGGATTTCGTCCTTGAGCAACTGTTCTGCCTTGGGACTTAGACTCCTTTCAATGGTTGTGATTCCTGTAATGTCGCCGTTCTCATCGCATTCAATCTCAAAAACGACCCTGCCATTTTCATTGTCAGGCAGGTCAGGAATCTGCGGTTGTTCTGCCCACGCCCATCCGGCCATTTGCAGATCTATGCCATTGCCACCGCCACCACCTCCGGGGGTGCCATAAAGGGCTTTAGCATCAATCTTTCCCTGCTCGCTCCCTTTGTCACCGACAGCCTTCTTGTCGTCCCCCTGATTGCCTGGCTCTCCTTTGGCAACTGCAGCCACATCCTTCTTATTATCAGTCTTGTTGTCATTTACAGTCTCTTTGGCCGGGACGGCTTTGGTGTCTTCTTTGACTACCTTTTGCTCTTTCTGTTCCTTTTTCTGCTCTTTCAGTTTTACCGGGCTCTCAACTTTGGAAACAGCCTGTTCCTCAACGGCCGTCTCATTTGTATTTTCTTCTGAGGCCTGTTCAGCCGGCTGCTCCTTTGATTCCTGGGTTTGCTGGGCAGAAGTTTCCACGGGTTTTTCTTCTCCTTCCGCATTATTTCCCACCGGAGTCTGGGGCTGCAGGTCCCCCGAACCTTGATCATCCAGGCCGAAGTTCAGTTCAATGCCATACTCAGGCAGAGGAGGATTGGGTGCACGCCAGGCCACCATGAAGAACAACAGAAGAAAAACGGCGGCATGGATTCCGACGGAAGTAATCCACCCGATCCTGTTGTTTCTCTTCTCAAGGTCCTTCTCACTCATACATCATCATTACTTGGGTTTGGTCGCAATGGTTACCCTCGCTTCCAGGGAAGTGGCGATGCCGGCTACGTATACGAGCTCCTCGGTGGGAACTGATTTATCAATGTGCAGGACTACGACGCCTTTGGGAGTTGTCAACTTCCTCTTCAATTCACCACTGAGGGTGTTGCGCGTCACCTTCTTGTCATTTACAAAATACTGAAGATCACGGGTTACCGTCACAGAGACCTTTTGAACTTCAATGGTGCTTGCCGCACTGGACGGCAGATTAACCGGCAAGCCTGATGGCGTCACAAACGAAGAGGTAAGCATGAAGAAAATTAGCAACAGGAAGATCAAGTCCGTCATGGAGGCCATGCTGAACGCGACTTCTACCTTATTGCGGGATTGAAGATTCATATCTTTTTCAACGAGGTTCCTGCAGCAGATCGATGAACTCAATGGAAGAGTATTCCATCTTATGGACTACCTTGGAAACTCTTGTTACGAGATAGTTATAGGCCAGGTAGGCCATAATACCCACTATCAATCCGGCAACGGTGGTTATCATGGCGGTATAAATCCCCGAGGAAAGGAGCTTAGGGCTGACCGATCCCTCCTCTTGGGCAATGGCAATAAATGCTTCCACCATTCCAATCACTGTTCCAAGAAAGCCCATCATGGGAGCCGCCCCTGATACAGTCGCCAGTATTGACAGGTTCTTTTCAAGTTTAAACAGCTCAATCTTGGCCACATTTTCGATGGAGGCTTCAATATTCTTGAGCGGACTCCCAATGCGCGACACCCCCTTTTCAATCATCCTGGAAATGGGACTGTCGAACTGACTGCAGATGAGCTTGGCTCCGCTGATATCGCCTTTGAGCACCAATTCTTTTATTCTGCCGATAAAAGCATCGGGACTCTGATTTGCTTTGTTGATGGTCAATACCCTTTCAACAAAAATGTAGATGGCTACAATGGAACTTAATAAAATGGGGATCATCATGAACCCGCCCTTTACGGCGAGATCAATTACCGAAAGTGCCTCGTCCGAAGAGGACGCAGGAGATGTAACAATTTGTGCAATAACCATAGCTCAAAAAATAATGTCAGGCCTGAGAAAAAGTAACAAGAATCAGACCATTAAATTCTAAAAACGTACTACCCACACGCTCTTACCGTAATCTGCCTTGGCAGCATCGGCGTTGTTTTGAGCGAGGGCGAACGTATCAAAATCAGCAATGGACAGCCGGTAGAATTTCTTGCCTCCGAAGGGCGGAATGATCTTGGTGCTAACACCTTTTTCACTCAGCTTTTTGGCATAATCCATCAGCAGGTCATCATCAATGTCACTGGATACCACAACATAATAACGACGTGTTGCCGCAGATAGTGTTTCAATTGTCCCGACGGCAGGCTTGGCATTAGCCAATTCCTCCAATCTCTTCCTTTCAGCCTCTTCTTTCTCTTTGGCAAGTCTCTCCTCTTCAGCTTTCTTTTTTAATGCTGCATCCTTTGCCAACTGCTCTATTCTTGCCTTCTCAGCAGCCTCATTTCTGGGCTTGATGACATATAGATAGATCAACCCACCTGCCAGTAAAACTACTAGAACAATCACCAGTCCAAGGATAACGGGTGCACCAGATTTGGTTTCCTCTTCCTGGTTCGGATTATAGGAATATGCGGAAGTCTTACTCTCCTCCGAAACACCGGAGGTTTCCTGCATAGTCACAGGTTCTGTAAGACCATGCTCCGGAGCGGGCTCCGCGGATTCCTTTTTCTCCTCGAGGGGTTTGTAATCCAGATCAGGCAGCCCGAAGTTGTCTTCAGAGTTGTCCTCTTTCTTTGGTTGATCCTCGTCTTGTTGATCCATGACGCTTAGGGGTTTAACAAAATTAAAGCAAATTCTCAATAATTACCATACTCTGCACTACTGGAAGCCCCAACTGACACCACCCATCATCTGGAAACCTCGCGCCGGATAGCTCATATAGAGCGGATACTTCTGACCCAAAATGTTGTCAAGGTGAAGAAATACTGAAAACTGTTTTGACACAAAATACCGCCCGTGCACCATCAGATCAAACGCAGGATCGAGGGTAACTACGCCCCCAGAAACTGCGGGATCGAATGCCCTCATTCCTCCCTGCGCAACCAACCCGGCATCAACCATGATCTTGCCATATGCATTGTAGCGACCTGTCATGCGCACCTTATAAGTGGGAC
>JBDHXU010000048.1:0-25291 GCA_039810905.1 Cyclobacteriaceae bacterium
TGAATGTTGAATTAATGTTGAATGTCCAATATGGAAGTATGGTATAATTGACGATCAACAATTGTAATTGATCACTGATATTCTTACCTTATGTAATCACTCCATTAGCCTTCGACCAAAAGGAAATAATTCGCGGACAATCAAAAATTGCATTCTATGAGAACCATGAAACTGCTGGCTTTTGTCGCTCTCATTTCGTTTGCGGCCAACGCCCAAAAACACAAAGCGACAAAGGCAGAGGCCGATTACTACAATAAATTCCAGGTGCTGTATTCTTCAATGCCAGAGAAGTTCAGGGGTGGTGCCATGGACGATTTTGGTGCGCGGCCTTCAGAAATCAGCGAGGGGGACCAAATGAATGATTGCAAATCACTTGATTGTTACATGCTGCTGGCCACGGCCAACTATGGCTTTGCATACAAAAACGCGGATGCAGACGCTTTAAAGAATCAGATAAATGCGATAAAGGGCACTGACGCTGCCAGTATTAAAAAGAAGAGCCAGCTTGAATATAAATTGAATAATGAATACGGGTTGAGTATAAAGCTGATGTCGAACTTTGTCACGGGAGAATACTTCCTGTATTGCAAAGGATCAAACTATCAAAAACTGACGCCTCCAACAGGCTGGGATGGCTGGTACATGGGCTCGATGGCGAACTGCCCCGATTTCAGCGGAGTTCAGTCCGCCGATGCAAGTTTTGTCTTCATGGGCGCAGCGCCAGAAGTCAAGGAAACGGCCAGGCCGGAGACAACCAAAGGAGTACCCACTTTTCCTCTCAATCCATCCGACATCAACCAGTTCAAAGTAAAAAATGTGGTGCTTTACATTCAGGGCTCAAAAGAACTCGTGACGGAGTTTGTAAAGAATATGAATACCGCATCGCTCAGAGCTCTGATAACCAAGTGATGATTGTGTGATTTGGTGCTGTAGCAATAGATAATCTACAATCAGTAATCATCAATCGACCAAAATCACCGCACTCCAATGGACTCCTCTGCCACCTTCCTGCCGTTGTAATAGATGAAGAGGGTGCAACGGTGCCGCCCCTGGGCAGGGCGGATGTTAAAGATTTGTTTATGGTCCCTTACAACGTCCGCTTCATTGGAGCGAATGTCGCATTGCCACCATGGCACAGGCTCCGAATGAGAGAACAGCCTCATAGAAATGAAATTGTCTTTGCCTGCCGTGAGCTCGGCCATACCACCTCCATACTCTGCAATCAGCAAAGAATCTTCGAGCACCGTTTTTCCGTTTGGTTGAAAGTTTCTTACCTGAGCAAGTCTTCCCCGCGGGTTTGGAAATACGGCGTTGAAAGTAGCGTCGTTTGAAGGAGGCTGAACGCAGGTGCCACGGAGTTTGCCGACATAATGGAATACAGGCGCCATTTCAGCATAGACATCAATAGTGAATGAATTCTCTTTAGGCAGGATAAAGAATTTGCCCGACCTGTCGTAATCGATCTGAGCCCCTGAAGCTTTTGCTTGTGGAAGGAACTTCCGTCCCGGCATGGACAGATCCTGGATTTGAACGATGGTCGCATTCACAATGCCGCAATAGAAAGTGGCAGACGCTGGCATTAGCCTGACCTGGTATGCATCCTGTGCGGCGAGAGGCGCTGCATACAGAATGAAGAGGGCAATGATTCTTGAAAGAAACATTTCCCTGTTCTGTTACTTTTCGGGCAACGGATCTCCCTCTACCCACGGTGCCCCTGCATCAATAAGTGCCTTGGATAAGGTGATCATCTTATCCTTAATGGCATTGAGTTGGGTTTGTATATCCTTCACTTCACCGTCCACAATGGCAAGAGCACGCCTGTTGGTTTCAGTAGGTCCATAGGTTGAGTGATAAATACCGCGGCTTACACCGAAAAGCCTTGTCCCCATCACGGTACGACCCCGTTCGCCGATCTGACTTTTAGCTGGATCACCGTTGAGCCTGGCATTTAATTCCAGCAGTTCCATGCGCACTTTGTATATCTGTGCATCCAGATCTCCGGGATTGACCTTAGCCTGCGCAGCTGCCTTCTGCATGGCCGCGATGCGTTTGGCTGTATTGTCCATTTCCATCTGGAGTGCAGAGGCATTCCGTACGGAATGCTCATACATACGCCAGAATGCGGCGGCCTCCTGAGGTGTGGAACCCGGGAGTGAACCTTTGCGCAAGGGTTCTACAACAAAGCTGACCGGTTTTGACAACTCTGTGATTACCCCGTCAACCTGTTTTGACAAAGTAACGGTGTAAGTACCAGGAGCGGCCAGCATACCTCCCCGTAATTGGCCGAAACCATAACCAGAATTTGACAACCCGATGCTTTCAGGGGCAGGATAGCGCAAATCCCATGTTACCCGGTGAAAGCCTTTGTCCATCGGTCCCTCGATCCTCCTGACCACTGCGCCGCTGGCATCTTTTACTGTAAGCCATATCCTTGGTGCATCCTGTTGGGCTTCAGCTTTGAGCGCGTCCCATCCTGGCCAGGGAATGTTTTGGTTCTTGCTACGCAAAGGTTGCTCGGCATCTTTGCGTGTGGCTTCCCTGGTCTTCAACGATGCTTTCAGGTAATAAGTGAAAGTGGCTCCGAATTTCGGATTGGGTGCCACATAATGATCAGCTCCCAGTCCGCCCTTCTCATCATCGAAGCTTAAATGTGAACGCTGAATGTACCACCATGCCTTGCGGGCTGGGAACAGCGTTGCTTCCTGTTGCAACTGCTGATCGCTCACTTCACGCAGCACACTGTAATCATCAAACACAAAGAATCCTCTTCCGAAAGAAGCACCCACCAGATCGTTTTCCCGACGCTGGATGGTTACGTCCCTGAAGGAAATTGTGGGCATATCACCGGTAAGCTTCATCCAGCGCGCACCACCATTGAGCGTGAAGTAGATCCCAAACTCAGTGGCAGCAAACATCAAATCCTTTTTTACGTGATCTTGAACCACGCGCCAGACCAGTGTCCTGTCAGGGAGATTTCCCCTTATGGACTGCCAGGTCTTTCCGCGATCGGTACTCTTTATAAGGTACGGGGAGAAATCACCGACTTTGTGGTTATCAAGTGCAGCGTATACCGTATTGGCGTCAAAGAGATCTGCCCTGACATCATTGACAAAGGATGTAGCGGGTACGCCGGGTATTGAACCCAACTCAGTCTTTCTCCAGTTGGTGCCGCCGTTTTCGGTCACCTGAATGATTCCATCATCAGTTCCGGCATAAAGAAGTCCTTCCTGTTTAGGTGATTCCGAAAGCGATGTGATGGTGTTGAAATTAGACATGGCCCCGACATCCCATGCCTCATCCCAACTTTGGTTCTTACCCATAATAGGCATAGTCATGCGGTCCTGGTTGCGCGTAAGATCGGGTGAAATAGCAGTCCACTTGTCACCGCGGTTGTCGGACCTCCATACGCGCTGCGAGGCATGATAGATTCGCGACGGATTATGTGGGCTCACCAGAATGGGAGCGTCCCAGTTGAAGCGTTCGTAAGGTTCGTTTGGTTCAGACTGCGGCTGGATGTCAACCACCTCGCCTGTTGTCATGTCAATACGCGACATGGTTCCTTCCTGCCGGTGTGCATAAACAATATTGGGATTCCCGGGCTCTGTAGCAGGCTGGTAGCCATCCCAATCCAGCACAAGTCTCCAATCCGAATTCTGGATGCCGTGGACATTGTCGGTGCGCGAGGGTCCGCCCTGTGTACCGTTGTCCTGTGTGCCGCCATAGATATTGTAAAATGGTGTGGCATCATCCACAGCAACTTTGTAAAACTGTGTCACGGGCAGGTGCTCCATGAACCGCCAGGATTTGGCGTTGTCAAAACTTTCATAAACTCCGCCATCATTTCCCACGATGAGGTAGTTGGGATCGCTTTTCTTGAAGGCAATGGTGTGATTGTCCACATGTTTGTGTTCAGTTTCCATGTCCCTGAAAGTTTTTCCTCCATCATCTGAAACCAGGATGTTGTAGCTCATCAGGTAGATCCGGTCAAAATGGTGGGGCGACGCGTATAACTCCTGGTAATAATGCGGGCCTGTTGCGATGGAGACTGTATTGGACTGCTTCTCCC
Organism: Cyclobacteriaceae bacterium; assembly: GCA_039810905.1. Lineage (GTDB taxonomy): Bacteria > Bacteroidota > Bacteroidia > Cytophagales > Cyclobacteriaceae > ELB16-189. The sequence goes on from JBDHXU010000048.1 coordinate 4,067, forward strand.
ACGACATGCCCCTGTTGGTTGACTTGAATACACCTCCTGACTTTCTGTCCAGCTCGATAGCTGCATACACCACATCGGGTTTTTGAAATGAAATCGCAAGACCAATCTTGCCCATGTCACCAACGGGCAGACCGTTGGAGAGTTTGGTCCATGTTTCACCGCCGTCGGTACTGCGATGCACTCCGCTTCCAGGACCGCCGCCGATATAATTGGCGATGGTACGGTGCCGTTGCCAGGTTGCTGCGAACAGCCAATCCGGATTTCTTGAATCGATTACTATATCGGTAGCACCTACCCATTCTATGTCACCAAGTGTGCGCTTCCAGGTTTTGCCGCCGTCCGTAGTCTTGAATATTCCGCGCTCGCCGCCTTTGGTCCACAACGGTCCTTGAGCAGCTACCCACACAATATTGGAGTTGGAGGGATGGACAACAATTTTGGAAATGTGTTCGCTGTTTTTCAGCCCTGTGTTCTTCCATGTGCGGCCACCATCGTCGCTTCGGTACACACCATCACCATAACCGACATGCCTTCCTCCCACATTTTCACCTGTTCCAACCCATACCGTATTGGGATTGGATGGATCGATGGTCACACATCCAATGGAATATGAACCTTGCTGGTCAAAGATTGGGACGAGGGTAATCCCTGCGTTTGTTGTCTTCCACACACCCCCGGATGCAGTGGCGATATACCAGGTATTCTCGTCATTTGGATGTATGGCGATGTCAGCGATACGTCCGGAGGTGAGGGCAGGGCCGATGTTCCGGAGCTTAAGTCCCGCAAAGGTTGTATCCGACATTTGTGGATTGGTGGTGCCGGATGTCGTCTGTTTGGCATTGTTCTTCTGTGCCCAGGTGAACGTGGACACCAACAGCAGGATTATTGTGATGCGTAAAATCATATGAGGTCAGGTTTTTCTTTCGATGGGATGCAGGACAAGTTACTTTATGATACTGAATTTGCACCAGATAACCTTTGTAATTCATTGTTCCTCATGCCTGCGGTTTTATACAGCCCCGAACGGCATGGGAACAGAAATCTTTACCGCCGGTTTCCGGCAGTTACTTTATTCCGATGGTCTCCGAAATGTTGGATACCCCTGATGTGTTGAACGCTTCCACAGCAAAGAAATATCCCTGCCCTTTGGTAAGGGCTCTCAGATTGAGGTTTGACCCTTCATCTGCCCACACCTGGTAGGTCTGGTAGAGTTTGCCAGACGCGATGCCCCACAGTACATTGTAACCCACTGCATCTTTGACAGGGGTCCAGGTGATAACCGCATTGCGCTCATCGGTATCGCGGGTTGCTTTCACGCCTTTGACTTTCTCCGGCGCTTTTCCAAGACCATTGCCAAAAAGCCGAAGGTCAGAGATAGCGAGATGGGGTGTAGGTACGTAAATGTTCTCGAATTTGATATAGCGCGCCCTGACAGGATTCCCCAGTTCGACATAGGCATTGGGATGATCTTCTTTGGTTTGCGACTGGTCATGCATGATGGTCCATGACTTTCCGTCTTTAGAGGCATACATCTTATACTGAATATAAACTGAGGTGTCGTTGTAGAAGATGTCAGACTTGTAGTCCGTGTAGTTGATTTGGAAGGCCCGTACTTCCATCTCCTTGCCCAGGTCTACTGTCAGCCATTCTCCTTTTTTGTTGGTTTGAGCCACCCAGTAAGTACGTGGGTTTTCATCTGAAATGGCAGAAGGCGAGAACGGTCCCAGTTGTGACGATGCTGCTACGGGGCTTTGGTAATTCAGCAGCATCCAGCCAGTGAAGAGTGCGTCCTTGTTTGTCCACTTCCCGGTGGGCAGATAATGAGGGAAGTCGCCAAAGCGGGTATTGGAGAACATCTGGTCATCCTTGTCGAAACCGGCAGGGAACATGGCGATCCGGCGCTCGAAATTCCAGTTGACCGCTATCCAGGGAGTGCCAGTGTTCCAATAGTTGCCGTAATTGTCCTGAAAGGTGTTGCCGTGGCCAGCGCCGGTAAGAAAGCCACCTGGCTTGTAGGATACGGGATTGTATGGAGCGTAGGTGAAAGGTCCAAGGGGATCATCTCCGACATAAGTGCCGTTGGCATATACATTATACTCTGTTCCCGGCGCAGCATACTGGAGGTAATACTTCTTGTGATACTTTGTCATCCATGCGCCTTCCATGAAAGGGCGAATGGTGTCCATGTGGTTTCTGCCGAAGCGCTCCCAGCCATGAAGTTCAGGATGCAGTTTAAGCATCGGCTGGTAAGTGGATTTATAAGTAAGGTTGCGCTTCTTGTCCAACTCAGCGCCGAACATCGGGTAAGTATTGGAGGAGCCCCAGTACATGTACCACCGATCCTTGTCCTCATCGTAAAAGAGTGCCGGGTCCCACGGACCGATGTCTTTCGGCAACTGGGGCAACCAGCGGTTGTAGAAGATAAGCTTTCCTTTCTCCGGTTCCTTGCTGATGAAAATGGGTCGTTGTTGAAATGTACTCTGGAAAAGGTAGAGCGTGTCCCTCACTGACATAGCCGCTGGTGCGCACATGTCTTCCATGGGCCATTTGTCCGGAACAATGTAGTTCCAGTGAAGCAAATCTTTTGAATGCCACCATCCTCCTGATATGGTGACGAACAGGTAGTACTCACCTTTATGGTTGATCAGCACAGGATCAGCGCCTGAACGGTAGGAGATCCGTTCGTTCAGCTGTTCAAAGTTGTAACGGTAGTTGATGTCCATTGGATTGCAGAACGTCTTCTGCCAGGCGGGTTGGGCCCACGTTAGAACTATGCTGTTCGCTAGGATCAGGCTCAGAAGCAGTTTCTTCTTCAAGGATAGAGGTTAGTTGAAGCATGACAAATATACATTCTTCGAAATCAACTCTTTACTTAACTTGTATCAGACGATGGTACTTCATAACGATGTTAATCATGCGCATTCTTCTGATTTTATTGTTTGCCCCTTTGCTCAGCTTTTCACAGCATCTCGTCACTCCCTCCGCGCGCTGGACTTCCCAGCTCTGGGACGCCCGCTGGATTACTGGCGACTCGCGAACGGGAGTCTATCTATTCAGGAAAACCTTTGATCTGTCCTCAAAACCCACCGGCTTTGTGATTCATCTCTCGGCCGATAACCGCTACCGGTTGCTTGTTAACGGTAAGCACGTCAGCGACGGTCCGCAAATGAGTGATCTCCGCCACTGGAGGTTTGAGTCGTTGGATATCGCAGACCTGCTGCAACAGGGGCATAATACTATTGCAATACAAGTTTGGAATCTGGGAGATGCAGCTCCTGTTTATGAAATGGGCAAACGACTTGCTCTCATTGTCCAGGGTGAGGATGAAACGGCAAAAATGGTTAACACCGATAAGTCGTGGAAGATAACACGAAACCCAGCGCTCACGCCAATCCCTTTCGGACCAGGCAATCCGGAGCTCTTTTATCAGTACTATGCGGCAGGTCCGACGGACAGGATTGACGGATCTACATATCTATGGGGTTGGGAGCAGCCCGGATTTGATGATTCGTCATGGACGAGTCCACAGGAACTGGAGAGAGGCATTCCATTCCAGACCGCACCTTATGGCGACCCGCAGTGGGAGCTTCTTCCGAGAAGTCTTCCACTCATGGAAAGGACCTGGCAGAACTTTCACAGTGTTCGCAGAACCGAGGGGATGAATAACCCCGGATTGAAGTTTCCACTCACTGTACCATTCAAGCAAAAAGTGAAAATACTCCTTGATCAGGGCACTCTTACTACCGCTTTTCCCGAATGGGCATTCTCCGGCGGCAGGGGCCGTGAAATCAAGATCACCTATGCTGAAGGTTTGTTCAAGAAGCTTGGCACAGGCAACCGGGACTCAGTTGAAGGAAAGGTTATTAAGGGAGTGAATGACTTGCTTGTTATGGATGGTGGCAAGAGCCGGGTGTACACAACACTTAGTTATCGTGCTTTTCGATACGTCGAATTGGAGATTTCAAGCGGAGAAGAACCGTTGATCATTGAGAAAATGGGAAGCTGGTTTACAGGTTATCCGTTCAAAAAGTTGGCAGACTTCAGGTCCTCCGACCCGGCGCTCAGCAAAGTATTTGATATCGGATGGCATACAGCCCGTCTCTGTTCTTATGACACTTACATGGATTGTCCTTATTGGGAGCGACTGCAATATATCGGTGACACCCGGATTCAGGCGCTCGTTTCCTACGCCGTTTCAGGAGACGACAGGCTTGCCCGAAATGCCATCGAGCAGTTTTATTGGTCTCTTCAGCACGATGGTCTAACATACAGTCGCTATCCCTCCGAGTTGCCTCAGTATATACCGAACTACTCGCTGGCGTGGGTGCTGATGATCCATGATTTCATGATGTACAGGAACGATCCCGCTTTTGTAAAGCAATTTCTCCCTGGTGTGCGCCTCGTAATGGATCATTTCAAATCTTATATGACTCCCGACGGTATGATGGGACTCCAACCGTACTGGGATTTCCTGGATCATACCTATCGTACCAGGGAAGTATATGACAAGAGTCTTTATAAGAGACTGGCAACCAATTCACTCTTTTATGCATACACCCTGGGAAAGGCGGCAGACTTGTTTCTGGAATTCAAGGATGATGCGACTGCCAGAACCTGTATCCAGTGGAGTCAGCAATTGAAGGAAAGTGTGCAGCGCCAGTGCTGGGATGGCGCAAGTGGTCTGTATGCGGATACCCCCGATAAGAATACATTCAGCATGCATGTCAATATTCTCGCCATTCTCTGCGGGATGATGACCAAAGACGAGCAAGAGGTTCTTCTTAAAAAGATCACTTCTGCGAAAAACATCACACCCACCACGCTCTATTTCGACTTCTACCTGGGTCGTGCGATGAATCAGGCAGGAACGGGCTCACTCTATATGTCCCTTCTGTCAAAGTGGAAGGATCTTCTTTCACTGGGGCTCACCACTTTCCCGGAAGGAGTGACGCGCAGCGACTGTCACGCATGGAGTGCAAGTCCGGACTTTGAAATGTTGTCCACGTTCGCAGGCATCCGTCCGCAAGTATTTGGATTCAGGAAGGTTCTCATCCGGCCAGATATGGATGCCCTGGAAAGTGTTGATGCTTTTATGGCTCACTGGGCAGGCAAGATCACTGTGCGGCTGGAGAAGAAAGGAAAAGGGGTGAAAGGATTGGTTGTCCTTCCTCCTGAGATAACGGGCAGGTTTGAGTGGGGGAATAGTGTGGTAGAGCTAAAATCAGGGGAGAATGAGGTGTTGGTTGGCTATTAGCTCCTAGCTCTTGGCTCTTGGCTCCTGCCACACCAAATCATAATGATCAGATAAGTTCAGGATCTGAAGCTACTAATTGCGGGATCTTTCAAAATTTAGCGGTTCTGAGTAAAGTCGGGTAATCTGATAATCTCTCCGCCTTTCATGGCTGACTCATGAGCCAGGATTCCGACGCAGGTGATATTGGCTGACTGACGAGCGTTGGGATAGGGCTCCTTTTTCTCCTGCAAGGCAGTGATGAAAGCGTGCGCCAGGTGAGGGTGGGATCCGCCGTGACCGCTACCCTGGATGAAGGAGAGATGTTGTTTTTCATCTGCATCGTACACTCCTGCTTGTGTGAATGCCTGAATTTCTTTGGGAAGCAGATGCGCATAATCCGGAACCTTTACACGGGAAGGGACTTCACCGGTATGAATGATGGCATCCTCGTGTTCTACCTGTGGCCATTCGAAGGTCTTTTTGGAACCATATACATCAAAACTCTCGCGGTATTGACGTGCGGTGTTGAAGAGTGAGCGCGTAATCTCCGCCGACAGATCTGAATTCCTGAATTTGATGTGACAGGTTTCGATGGCAAAGGGTGAGTTGTATTTGGTGATGAGATTCTTGTCTATGGTGCCGGATCCAAAGCAGGAGACATATTCCGCTTCTGCCTGCGTTAAGGCAAGGACCGGTCCTACACAATGGGTGGCATAATGCATGGGAGGCAATCCTTCCCAGTAGCCGGGCCATCCCGCCATCTCTTGTTGATGTGAAGCACGGAGGAACTGGATCTTGCCCAACTCACCCTTTTCATAAAGCTCTTTTACAAAGAGAAACTCCCGGCTGTACACGACTGTCTCCATCATCATGTAGGTCAGGCCGGTCTGTTTGACAAGCTCTACAATCTGACGGCATTCCTCCACTGTGGTGGCCATCGGTACAGTGCAAGCCACATGCTTACCGGCCTTCAATGCCGCAATCGACTGTGAAGCATGACTCTGAATCGGTGTATTGATGTGAACGGCATCAACATTTGGATCTTTCAGCAACTCCTCATAGCTCGTATACCGCTTGTCTATACCGAAGGCATCACCTACCTGGTCCAGCTTGCTCTGTCTGCGTTGGCAAATGGCATACATGTTTGCGCCGGGATGGCGCTTATATATAGGAATGAATTCGGCTCCAAAGCCGAGGCCTATAATGGCAACGTTTAGTTTCTTGCTCATGATATATTTTGCTCAGCGCGCTTATTCAGGTTTGATGGAGAATGTCAACTGCCTTGTACCCGCCATTCGAGTGGAAGTATAGAATCAGAATGACATATGTCACTAACATGATAACCGGAAAGATGGCTACTGTTTTCAAGGCACTCTTCTTAGCCGACTCCTGGATGCCCTGCACCGTGCTGCGTTCTTCGTCAGGGGCCGCGGAGAGTTTGGTATAGTCTAGTCCCTGATATTCTCCAAAAATACTGTGGTGTGAGATGGTCGCATAGGAAGCATGCAGTGAAGTAGAATGCTCACGATCATATTGATCGAGCTTTGCATCAATTTCCTTATCCTGCACAAAGCCAAGGATGACGGCACCAATGACACCGGCTGCAATCATTCCCACTCCCCCGGTGATATTGATGGTTAATGCGCCGCCCTTGGGAAACTGTTCAGAAACCACACCCAGCATGGTTGGCCAGAAGAAAGTTTTGCCAAGCGCGAAGAGAGTGGCAGCTACGAGTACCATAATCCCGGTCGATGCGGACAACATCAGCAGTCCGGCACAGGCGATCGTTGATGAGACAGCCAGCAAGCCCAATGGCGAAATCCTGTGTGTGATCTCGCCGGCAAACAACCTGAGCACAGCCATGATGGCGGATGTGTATACGAGAATCCAGCCTGCCTGGAGTCCGATGACTTTCATTTCAGGCGCCATAAGATCGGAGATCCAGCTGTCAGTGCCCAGTTCTGTTGTGGCCAGAGGGATCATCAACAAAAGGAGGAGCACAAAGATGGGTTGGCCAAAGCTTCTCACATAAAATCCGAAGATGCCAAGCACGACGCCCGTAATCACTAGATTGATTGTATTCGACCACGCGAAGATGGAACCGATCTGAAAAATTACCAGGGTGGCCACCACAGCCATACCGCCAATGCCAGCCTCTCTCAGCATATCGAGGTAAGATACACCGGCCTGTACGCGTTCGTTAACTGGGAATTTTCTCGGAAACATGAGGATGCCGTACGTCACCGTGGGTAGCAGGATGAGAACCATCTTCAGCTTCCAGGAAGTCTCGGGGCCAAGAATGAGGGCGAGAATTCCTCCCAGCACAAGTCCAACCGGCCAACCCGAGTGGAGGATGTTCAGCCATTTGGTTTTGTCTTTTGCAAAGGCGGTTGCCACCACCGGGTTGATAACGGCCTCAACCGTTCCATTGCCCAGGGCAACAATGAATGTCGCGATATATAAGGAGTAATAGCCGGTGGCGAACAAGGTAAGGACTGCAGAGGTGGCGTGGCAGAAAAAGGCAAACATCATCGCATTCTTGTAGCCAACGCGATCGATTATAAGACTGAACAGCACGATGCTGATGGCAAAAGGCCACAATCCCACACCTGCGATCTCGCCAATCTGCGTATTGGAAAGGTTGAATTCACCGCCCCATTGGGGCAGGGTCAGTGCCCTGAGTATAAAACCAAATGAGGTGGACGTGAGTGCCACGACGCAGGCAATGAACAGTTTCATGTCCGGTGCCTTGTCGCTGGCGGAAGCTTCATTCGTCATATGTCTGGAGAGAACAGGTTTGGTCGGTTCGTCACAAATGAGTTCATCAAAGTAGTCGAATTTATCTATATTTCATTACCACTCATAAATTTTGCCCAATTCCATGTCCATACCATTTGACCTAATCCTTATTCGCGCGGCAGTGTATCGCTTCCGTCTGGGTTTTTATGTGATCACTTTGTGTATCGCCGCTTCCTGTTCCAAGCCTGCCGAAGACGATAGCGCCTACAGTGGTGTAAACTTTAGCGAGAATATTCGCACCACTCCGGCGAGGACTGCGGAAGAAGAAAGAATGGGTTTTAAAGTGCCGCCCGGATTCGAAGTGACTTTGTTTGCCAGCGAGCCGGACATTCAGAAACCCATGAACCTTCAATTCGATGCAAAGGGGCGGATGTGGGTAACACAATCCTTCGACTATCCTTTTCCTGCCGATCCTCATAAGGGTACTGATCATATCACCATACTGGAAGATACCGACCACGACGGCAAAGCCGACAAATTCACAAACTTCATTGACACGCTCAACATTCCAATTGGTCTGTATCCCATGCCTGATGGAGCCATTGCCTACAGTATCCCAAATGTGTATCGCTACATGGATCAGAACCTTGACGGGAAGGCTGATGAAGTGAAAAGAATGTTCGGCCCCTTTGGCTATACCGACACGCACGGAATGGTGAGCAATTTTATCCGTGGTTATGATGGATGGATACACGCCTGCCATGGGTTCACCAATGACTCAAGAATTGCGGGCTCGGACGGAGATTCCATCCACATGGTCTCTGGAAATACATTCCGTTTCAGGCTGGATGGAAGCAGGGTAGAGCAAACCACATTTGGGCAGGTAAATCCATTTGGATTGACATATGACGACTATGGCTACATCTATTCCACCGACAGCCATAGTTCGCCACTTTATCAACTCATTACAGGAGGAGACTACCCCCATTTTGGAAAATTGGAAATCATGGCCTTCGTGCCGGACATGAAGCCGCTGGTGAACGAGGCCACGGCGCTTGCCGGAATAACTTACTATGCGGACAATCAATTCCCGACTGAGTTTCAGCACAATCTTTTCATCGGCGATGTGGTCAACTCCAGGGTTCATCGTTACTCATATGAAAACAAGGGCTCTTCACCCGTAGGTAAATCCGAGGACGACTTCATCAAGAGTAAGGACCCATGGTTCAGGCCTGTCAATATCAAACTCGGACCTGACGGTGCATTGTATGTAGCAGATTTCTACAACGCCATCATCGGTCATTATGAGGTTCCTCTTGCACATCCGCTTAGAGACAAATCGCGTGGAAGGATATGGAGAATCAGTTATAAAGGGAATACCCACCCCGTCGCAGATATTTCAGCTGCAAAACCGGAGGAGTTGGTTGCCATGTTGAATCATGACAACCTTCCCGTTCGTCAGCACGCAGCCGACCAATTGGTTGAACGGATTGGGAACGATGCAGCGCCGTTGATCACAGCGATGCTGGAAAATCCTTCATCCACGACGTATCAGCAGGTACAGGGTCTGTGGATCCTTCAACGGTTGCATGCATTAAACTCAGATCAACTCAGCAAGTCATCCGTGAGCAAAGAAGAAATGGTCCGTGTTCATGTCATGCGCATCCTGAAAGAAGAGCCAACTTCCCCTGTGGCAAAAGCCCTGGCCCTCCAGGGAATGAAAGATGCAAGCCCCCATGTTCAACGCGCAGCGGCAGAAGCACTTGGACAATATCCTGAACTGGAAACGGTCGTCACCCTGTTGAAAACCTTGCATGACACACCCTCCACAGATACCCACCTTGTTTACACGTGCAGGCTCGAGATCAGAAATATTCTCCGTCATGAAGATATTCTCAAGCAAGCATTGGCGGCTAATTGGAGTGACGATGAGATCAAATGGATTGAAGGAACGCTGGTAGATGTATATTCTCCAACCGCGGGTACCTTTTTGGCCAATAACATAACCGATCATCGTTTGCCAGCGGGCAAGATGGGCCTGGCATATCAGCAAATCGCACGTTTTGCACCTTCATCACAATTGTCCAGACTGGTCACCGTCGTACTTGACGACAAAAACAAAGATGTAGATGAAAGGGCCGCGATCTTCAAGGGAATCCGGCAAGGTCTTGCGCAGCAGGGTGGGAAAGATCTGCCAGGCTTTAAAGAATGGGCTTCGGGCATAGCAACAGATTTGTTAAAAAAGTATCCCGTCTCTACACCACCTAATCCCAATGAAGACCTGGCGGATATTGTCCCCAACCTTCAGAAGCAGGCTTTCGACCTGGCTGGTGACTACAAAGTTGAATCGCTGGTTCCGGTCATCACCGGATTTGTGAAGGATCGTTCAGCACTGCGAACGGATGTGAGAGTCTCTGCTTTCAATGCTCTGTTGAAAATCCAGCCTGAGCCTTCTATTGCTCTTGGCGGCAAAATCATCATGGATGATTCTGCGGGCATAGACTTCCGGAAAAAAGTAGCCTCTACCCTTAGCACCAACCCGGGCAAATCTGTTAATGCTGTACTTGCACAAATCAGGAATGTTCCACCTGACCTTGCAGTTGCGGTGTCGTCAACATTGGCCTCTACGAAAGAGGGTAAGGCCATTCTTTATAAGAAGGTACGGGCCGGTGATATTGCCAACAGGACTTTGCGCAATCCCCAGGTGCAGGACCGTTTGATGCTCAATATGACTGCTGACGAAAAGAAAGAATTCGATGATCTTACTTCCAGGCTTAATACCGTAAGTGCAGAAAGGGATCAACTGATTGATGAACGCCTGAAATCATTCCGGTCCGCCAAACTGACAACTGTACAGATCGATTCTGGTGCAGTCATCTTTGTACAGAATTGCAGGGTATGTCATAGCAAGGTGAGCAAAGAGACCATTGGACCTCCACTGGCCGGAATAGGCAAGCGAGGCGACCAGGCTATTGCCGAAAAAATCCTTGATCCAAACCGCAACATTACCGAAGCGTTTCGGAATTATACCATCAGGACAAAAGATGGTAAGGTCTACAGCGGGGTCTTTCGCCGCGAGGTGGGTGAAATCCAGGTATATGCTGACCTGACCGGCCAGGAATTCCAAATTCCAACAAGGAATATTGCAGAGCGCAAAGCCTCACCATTTACTGTCATGCCTGATACATTCGGCAGCACACTGACACAGAAAGAGTTCAATTATCTCCTGGCCCATTTGCTGGAATACTGAAGTGAGCAGAATCACCACTGTTGGAGCCATGCTCCTGCTGTTGATCACAAATGGCGGCTGCAGGAAGGAATCTTCGTTCAGGAAGACGATAGTCACTACCGATTTTGTTTCGGAAGTGGTATCTACAGGTGATGTAAATCACGATGGTAAAAAGGATATACTGGCCGGTACCTCCTGGTATGAAGCACCTGACTGGAAAAGACATGAGATAATGTCGGGTCCTTATGCATTCAACCCTGATAAAGATTACAGCCATTCCTTTGCATCTGCGGCGGCGGATGTTAACCACGACGGATGGATCGATTGGCTGAACGTTGATTTTCCGGGTACGACAGCTTCGTGGTTTGAGAACCCCGGTCAGAGAGAGGGCGCCTGGAAACAGCATGTCATTTTCCCGACCCTGAGCAATGAATCACCTGCGTTTGTTGATTTGGATGGTGATGGCAACATGGATCTGGTGGGTGCGGATTCTGTTGCCCGTCAGATCATATGGATGAAGGGACCGTCTGGGGATGAGAATGAATGGAAGAAGTTTACTGTGAGCGGCACCAATGCTCCTGGTACGGATGTCTTTTCCCATGGCCTGGGCATAGGAGACGTCAATATGGATGGCACAAAGGACATCCTAATCACGGAAGGATGGTGGGAAGGTCCACCTTCACTTTCTGACAGTAACTGGAAATTTCATCCTGCCGATTTGGGTGACCCTTGCGCGCAGATGTACACTGTGGATGTGAATGGCGATGGGCTGCAAGATGTCATCAGTACCTCCGCGCACCTATCAGGGATATGGTGGCATGAACAACTTAAGGGTGGGGAACCCGATTGGGAACATCATGTAATCAGCTATGCATTTGCAGAGTCGCACGCACTGGCAATGGCAGACTTGAATGATGATGGACATCCGGACATCATAACCGGGAAGCGATCCCTGAAAAGGAATACATGGAGGAAGAACCCAGGCACTCATGGCCTGCCTCTGCTTTTCTGGTTTGAGTACATGCCATCAGAACCTTATTGGACGCCGCATCAGATTGATGATGCATCTGGCGCAGGGCTCAATATTGCCATAGATGACATGAACGGGGATGGTAAACCAGACATTGTTATTGCTAACTTCAAGGGAGTTTTTCTTTTCGAAAACCACCTCACCGTGCAAAAGAAACCTTAATGACCATTTTATGAAATCGATCAGACTATCAGGAGCAATAATCATCCTGCTATTGCTTTCTTCTCTGCCGGCTATGGCACAAGTGGCGGGCAAGGACCTCCGATTCAAGCGGTCCCATTTATGGGACGAGTTTTATACTGAGGCCGCTACGGTTGCAGACGTTAATAAAGATGGAAAGCTGGATATTATCGCAGGCGCGAGGTGGTTTGAGGCGCCGGAATGGAAGGCACATGATATCTGGAAGCATAAGAAGTTTGACTACACTAAAGGCTATGCGGACTCATTCCTGAATTTTTCGACGGATGTGAATGAAGACAGCTGGCCGGATCTGATTTGTTTCGATTTTCCAGGTAAGGAAGTGTATTGGCTGGAGAACCCTCAGGGAGCAGACGTGCTCTGGAAGAGGTATTTGATAGACTCGGTGGCTTCAAATGAATCTCCATTTATGGGAGATATCGATAACGATGGCAAACAAGACCTGGTGTTTGGTAATGAGAAAATAGGACAGATGGCCTGGTGGAGTTATTCGGTAAAGAACAAGAAGGTCACATGGACGCGCCACCCAATAAGCGAGAAGGGTGCTAAAGGAGTGGGGCTGTTTTCACACGGTCTGGGTTGGGGAGACATTAACGGTGATGGGGTCAAAGATGTAATGATTCGAGGCGGCTGGTGGGAGGCCCCCAAAGACATGAAGAATTCATCTTCCTGGCCTTTTCATGAGGCGGACCTGGGAGAATCCTGTGCTCAGATGGTCACGTTTGATCTTGATGGTGACGGTGATAATGACGTGATTTCTTCTTCTGCGCATGAATATGGGGTGTGGTGGTACGAGCAGCAAAAAGACCCATCCGGACACATTTCATTCATAACCCATACCATTGATAGCACTTTTTCGGAAAGCCACAGCCTTGTACTTGAGGACATGAACAACGATGGATTGCCTGACCTGGTAACCGGTAAACGATTCTTTTCACATCAGGGGAGAGGACCAGGAGGTCTGGAGCCGGCGGTTATCTATTGGTTTGAACTACTCAAGGATGGCAAGAACCGCCCCGTATGGATCAAGCACCTGATTGATAATACTTCCGGGGTAGGAATACAGTTCGAGGTTCGCGACATGAATAAGGATGGTTTGAAAGACATTATAATCGGAAACAAGAACGGTGTATTTTATTTCGAAGCGCTGGACGGCAGCAAGGTCAAGGCGAAATAGATAACCAGAAGACCTTTTCTGATCAAACGCTCACTGGCCGTGGGCGTTTTTTTTGTTACTGTATCTCAAATATTTCCAGGCAATGGGCAACTCAGATAGTCTTTATACCGTATCTTTACTTTGAAATACAAAGTACTTTCAAAATGAAGGAAATTTCTGAATATGAGAAGGACCTGGCTTCCATTCGATCCATGATGGAGCGGTCTGTCAAGTTCATCTCCCTCAGCGGCCTCGCAGGTGTTATGGCCGGAATCTACGCCCTGGCCGGCGCGGCGTATGCCTACAGGGTGATCTATGTTGATCAGGCAGAAGCCAGACAATCCCTCTTGATCGATGCAATGATTGTATTGGCATTGTCATTATCCACAGGATACTTCTTCAGTATGAGAAAGGCGAAGAGGGCAGGCGTACCAGTCTGGGGCCCCGCCAGTTGGATGATGCTTCATGATATCAGTTTTCCACTGTTCAGTGGTGGCGCTTTAATCCTCGTGATGCTATCTGAAGGCTACTATGGCCTTATTGCGCCATCCTGTTTGATCTTCTACGGACTGGCATTGATTGCGGGCGGCAGGCACACCTTTGAAGTAATCAGGTATTTGGGAGCCTCCGAAATTGTGCTGGGACTGATCTGCGCGCTTTATCCTGAATATGGGTTGCTTGCCTGGGCAGCGGGATTCGGCGTGCTGCACATAATATATGGTGTCATAATGCATTTTCGGTACGATCGGTGAAGAACCCTTTTGAACATTTGGATAGAATCCTGGAACACCGGGTTCGGCTGCAGATCATGTCCGTGCTGATCACCAGCGATTCCTGTGACTTCAATTCCCTGAAAGAGCTCTCAGGCGCAACGGACGGTAGCCTGGCCACCCATATGAAGGCGTTGGAAAAGGAAAAATACGTTTCGGTCACGAAGTCGTTTGTTGATCGTAAACCCAATACCCGCTATAAAATCACCGAAAGAGGTAGAAATGCCTTCCGCAAGCACCTTGATGCCCTGGAAATGCTGGTGCGCCAGCAGAAGAAATAGAATTCACGTTCATGTTTTAACCGCAACTTATAAAAACTCTTTCTATGGAAACTTCAATTATTGACCGTTTTAACAAATGGTTACAGGAGTCCGTCACCGTGAAGCTGGTGTCAATTGGATTTCTGGTTTTGCTCCTTCTCATTCCTTCCACATGGATACAGCATCTCATGCATGAGCGCCAGTCCAGAGCAGAAGATGTCATTGATGAGATTTCATCAAAATGGTCGGGAAAGCAGTCACTCAGTGGCCCCGTGTTGGTAATTCCCTATCACTATCGCGAGACGGTAATTGATAGAAACAAAGAAGGGGTGGAATATGTCGAGAGAAAAGCAAACTATTATTTCCTTCCTGAAAAACTGGATGTTAAAGGTACCGTGAAGCCGCAGGTGCTGCACCGCGGAATATTTGACGCGGCAGTGTATGAATCCCAAATTGAAATGCGGGCTGAATTTGCAAAACCGGTGATTGATGCGGAAGGGGTGAGCCAAAAGGATGTGCTCTGGAACGAAGCACGAATGGTTTTTTCAGTCTCGGACCTTCGCGGCATCAGTGATAACCCTTCGTTTCTTGTAGGCAATGCGAATATGGCTACCGAACCTACAGGTGATATAGGGCTGGATATCCCGGTGAATAAATGGGAGGATAGTGAATCAGGCAGAGATTCCGGAAGTGGAGGAGGTTCGGTCTACCTTTCCAATGGAATTGTTGCGCGGCTGGGTTGGACCTCAGAAAAGGACTTCAACGGACATGCTGAAATTACTTTGCCCCTGAAAGGAAGCCAGCAGTTGGCTTTTATCCCCTCAGGAAAGACCACAGAGGTGAAGCTTTCCGGCCCTTGGGCCAGTCCCAGTTTTAATGGGGAATTCCTGCCGGCCGAACGTGAAATTTCCGCTGAGGGTTTCTCTGCCCGATGGAAGGTGCTGCATTATAATCGCCCTTTTGCTCAGTCGTGGAACACGGACCATCTGAAACTGGCCGGTGCAGACTTTGGAGTCAAGCTGTTGATTCCGGTGGATCAATACCAAAAAAGCATCCGTACTTCCAAGTACAGTGAACTGATTATCATTTTGACCTTCGCGGCATTATTCCTGGTTGAAATTTCCAGAAAGATCCGGATACATCCTTTCCAGTATATCCTTATAGGTGCGGCTCTCATTATATATTATACACTTCTGATCAGCCTGTCCGAACAGGTAGGATATAATGCTGCCTATTGGGTTTCCACGCTCGCAACGGTCGGGCTGGTGGGGGCGTACTCGCTTTCATTTATGGAGGAAAGGAGACTGACCACGCTCCTGATCTCTGTGATGCTGGTCTTCTATGCTTTCATCTTTGTGATCATTCTCCAGCAGGATTTCTCATTGCTCCTTGGGAGTATCGGATTGTTCATTATTGTCGGAGCCATGATGTACTTCTCGCGCACAGTTAAATGGTACGATGAAGCCCGGGAACCACATGTTAAAATTGGAAGCTGACTAGAACGAACTGCGAACCTGATTCACGGTTGAGTCAGGTTCGCAGTTCGATAGTTGTGACCCTGCCGGGGCGTCAGATTAATCCAGGAATGGATACCTGTAATCCCGTGGTGTGACGAATGTTTCCTTTATTGTCCGCATGCTGACCCATCGCATGAGGTTAGCTTTAGCGCCAGCCTTGTCATTGGTTCCTGAACCCCTGGCCCCCCCGAAAGGTTGCTGTCCCACTACAGCGCCGGTAGGCTTATCGTTGATGTAGAAATTGCCTGCTGTGTTGACGAGCTTGCGCGCAGCCAGTTCGATGGCATAACGGTCTTGTGCCAGGATGGAACCCGTCAGTGCGTAGGGTGATGTCTTGTCAACAAGTTCAAGCGTTTCTTCAAAGTGCTCTGCGTTGTAAACGTAGATCGTGAGTACCGGCCCAAAAATTTCTTCGCACATGGTTACAGAAGAAGGGTCCTTGGTCAAAATGATCGTAGGCTCAATAAAGTATCCTTTTGTCTTGTCATACTTGCCACCGGCTATGATCTCGTTCATCGGATTTTTTCTCGCCGTTTCTATGTATCCCGTTATGGAATTAAAAGCCTTCTCGTCAATGACGGCATTAATGAAGTTGGAGAAATCTTCAGATCCTCCCATCTTGAAACTCTTCAGGTCTTCGACAAGGTTCTTTTTCACCTCATCCCATAAATTGGAAGGAACATAAGCGCGGCTGGCCGCCGAGCATTTTTGTCCCTGGTATTCAAATGCACCTCTTGAGAGTGCGGTAGACACTTCTTTGGGATTGGCACTCTTGTGCGCAATCACATAGTCTTTACCTCCGGTCTCACCCACGATCCTGGGATAAGAGCGGTAAGTTGCGATGTTCTCACCAATAGTCTTCCACATCCCCTGGAAAACCCCAGTGCTGCCGGTAAATTGAATGCCGGCAAAATCCGGATGTTTGAAAATCACCTCGCCTGCATCCGGTCCGCTTACATATACAAGATTGATGACGCCGTCGGGGAGTCCTGCCTCTTTAAGTATCTGCATGAAGACATGCGCAGAGTAGATTTGCGTATTCGATGGTTTCCAGACAACGGTATTGCCCATCATGGCCATGCTGGTGGGCAGGTTGCCTCCGATGGCAGTGAAATTGAAGGGTGTTAAAGCAAAGGTGAATCCTTCGAGAGGCCTGTATTCCATGCGGTTCCACACACCTGGGCTGGACTCTGGCTGTTCATGATAAATCTCGCTCATGAAGTGCACATTGAAGCGGAGGAAGTCGATGAGTTCGCATGCGGAATCTATCTCGGCCTGAAAGGCATTCTTCGATTGCCCGAGCATAGTGGCAGCGTTCATTCGGAAGCGCCATGGGCCGGCGAGCAGTTCTGCCGCTTTCAAAAATATACTTGCCCGATGCTCCCACGACAGGCCAGACCACATTTCCTTTGCGCCCAGCGCGGCATTAATAGCCTGTTCAACATGCCCTTTGTCACCCTGATGGTAATAACCCAGTATGTGCTTGTGATCGTGTGGAGGAGTGATCGGCTTCTTGTTTCCGGATCTTACTTCCCCAGCCCCGATGTGCATTGGGATGTCTATCACTTTGCTTCGTGCTTCCTCTATCGCCTGTTTTAATGCAGCCCTTTCCTTTGTTCCCGGACCATAGGTAAGTACCGTTTCATTTTTCGGATGCGGTACTTTATAAAAACCTTTTGACATGATATTGTATTAATTTGATTTGTGTAAATGCTCGCCTGGAGGCTGCAAAAATCGCCAAGTTTTCCTGTCCTTACAAGATAGGGCCACTCTTTAGTGACGGCTACCGAATAACATTACAGTACGGCGCGAAGTTCGCTCAGTGTCCGGATCTCATGGGTTATCTTCTCGTCGTGTGCTGCTTGCCTGGGGTTGAAGAATACCTGATCAATTCCGGCAGATCTGGCACCCGCTATGTCAGTTTGCAAGTTGTCACCGATCATGATCGCATCATTAGGATCAAAGCCCAATTCCCGCAACGCAAACATGAAGATGCCAGCTGATGGCTTTTTGCTGCCCGCCCGTTGTGAAGTAACGATCGTTGAAAAGAAGTGACTGATTCCACCGGATGAAAGTTTGGTGCCCTGGATTTCATCAAAACCGTTGGTCACGACTCCCATTGGGTACCTGGGACGCAGATATTGGAGGATGTCCTGTGCGCCTGGTAACAGGTTCTTCTTTCTTGGCAGCAGAGAAAGATAGTCGCCGGAGAATTGCAGTGACAATTTATATTCATCCAGTCCTGCGGCACTGAAGACTTTTTGAAAACGCTCCAGCCGTATCACACTCTGATCGATAAGCCCGCGGTCATACAAATCCCAGAGCCCTGTATTAATTCTTCCGAAAACCTCGAAGAAATAATTGAAACTTGTAACACCAGCCTGTTGCAACTGGTATCGGTCGAAAAGTTCACGTAGTGCTTCCTCTGAATTAGACTCGTAATCCCAAAGGGTGTGATCAAGGTCAAAGAGAATGCACTTGTAGGATTTCATTTGGCCAAAGGTGTGCGTAAGGGAGTGATACGCAGTTTGTTGATTGCAAGTTCCCGGTTGGTGTACAAAGTCTGAAAGATATGCTGGTCATGCTGCAGGACAGGATCGCGGCGCAGAAACTCCAGCATTTGCTTGAGTATATCGGCAACTTCGTCCTTGATCTGATAGAAAGCCCACTGATTAAATTTTCGGGAGGATAAGATTCCTGAATTTTTAAGGTAAATGAGGTGCCGTGACGTCTTGGCCTGCGTGAAGTCTAAAATGCGCTCAAGATCGCTGATGCACATCTCACCGTTATTCATGATCAGGTTCAGGATTCGCAGCCGTGCCGTATCCGAACACGCCATGAAGATCTGCGAACCTGGATCAAGATTAAAATGTTTTAGTCTCACGGGCGCGAAATTACCAAAAAACCTCCCGGTATCTTTTATTTAGGCATATCAGGTCATTTGACTTATCTTTGGCCCCGTTCCGGGAAATGAAATTCAGGTCCGTCTATCTGGTGGTGTGGTTGGTCACCCTTTTTGGTGTGCTGGCGGTCTCGGACGGCATGGCGCAGAACTACAAGCGCAGGGTTATCCAGTTATCGGGTGTTATTCTGGGTGAAGACAGCGTTAGCGGGCTCCCCGGGGTGCATGTTTATGTCCCTAAGGCGGGGAGGGGAACCACATCAAATAATACCGGATTCTTCTCCATGCCGGTTCTGGTTGGCGACAGTGTGGTGATTAGTTCAGTGGGCTACGTCCGGCAGCATTATATCGTGCCAAATTCGCAGGATGATTTTCTCACCATTATCGTAGAGATGGTTACTGACAATACCCTTCTTAAGGAAGTAACAATTCTGCCGTTCCCGACCGAAGAAGTATTCAAGCAGGCGGTGCTCGCGCTGAATGTTCCTATGGATGACAACGGCATCGACAAGCGCAATCTCAATGCTGAACTCATGGCGCTCATGATGCGCACCACACCCATGGATGGTAACCTCAACTATCGTTATTATATGGATCAATATAACCAGTCCATCAGCGACAAGTCTGTCGTGCGCACCAATCCTTTCCTCAACCCGTTCAACTGGGCGAGATTCTTCAGGGATTTGAAGCAGAAGAAGTAGGAACAGCAGCTTTATACCTGAAATCAGTGGTGTTGTGCCAATTTGAAATTTGAACTTTTTCGTATAGGTTAGACGGATGAAGTTGAATTTCTGTCTGGTTGTATCAATCTTCCTGATAGAGTCCTGTACTACACCCAACAAGCCAGCGCGCATATTCCGTAATATCGAACACTCATTGCAAACCCAGTTAATTGCCGCGCACGATGGGGATACCATTAATCTCCCTGAAGGCAATTTCATGTTCACTAAGAGCTTGATCATGGATGGCAAATCCAATATTGTAATCCGCGGTAAGGGAATGGATAAGACTGTGCTTTCCTGGAAGAACCAGGTTGAAGGCGCGCAAGGTATTCTCGTAACCAACGGGAAGAATGTCGTCCTTGAAGATTTTGCCGTTGAAGATGCCAGGGGGGACAATCTCAAAGTAAGTGATACCCGTGGCATCACCTTACGGCGAATCCGGTCGGAGTGGACCGAAGGCCCCAAACCTGAAAATGGCGCATATGCGCTATACCCGGTGCTCTCTACTCGGGTATTGATGGAAGAATGCCTTGCAATCGGCTCGTCTGACGCGGGGATTTATGTGGGTCAGTCAGACTCGGTCGTCATTCGGAATAACAAGGCATATTGGAATGTCGCCGGCATAGAATCAGAGAACTCCAAGTGGGTTGAGATCTACGGTAATGAAGCCTATGATAATACCGGCGGCATTCTGGTGTTTGATTTGCCGGGGCTCACACGATACGGGCATAGCACCAAGGTGTACAAGAATAATGTTCATGATAATAACCATGAGAACTTTGCACACAAAGGAAACATAGTGGCAAGCATCCCACCGGGATCGGGCATGATGATTCTGGCAACGCATACAACGGACATCTACGACAATGACATTATCGACAATCGGTCAGTGGGAACTGCCATCATTAGCTACGAACTCGTCGCGGCAATAAATGCAGGAGAGGACACTTCAGAAGGGGCTCCAGGCGGTGCGCAAACGGTGAATAACAACTACAAGTCTGACAGCCTGTACAATGCGTTCCCTTATGATATTCATTTACATGACAATCGTTTCAGCAACAACCATTGGATTCCCTCGTTGAATTCAGATATTGGAAAACTACTTTTGACAAAATCTTTCCTGAACCCGCCGGATGTTCTGTATGACGGTGTGCCGGATCCAAATCGTCCCGATCGCCGGATTTGTATTCAGGAATCAGACGAGCTGACTTTTATTAACCTGGATGCAGGTAATGATTTCAAGGGTTTCTCCAGGGATGTTACGTCATTCCGTTGCAGGCAATGAGAAGACATTTCATGTGGCTGCTTTGCCTGCTGGCCGCCTCCTGCCAACGTAGCCAGACTGCCGATACTGTACTGGCAGAAGAGGCACTTCCTGGAGCAGATATCAGTGAATTTGGCCCGTCTACATTGTCTTCGTATGGATTCTTTACGGGCGAACTGAGGAAACTAGCCCCCTCCAAGGGAGT
>JBDHXU010000049.1:0-24866 GCA_039810905.1 Cyclobacteriaceae bacterium
TGGCAACATCACCTCCACCCCTCCGGAGAAGAAACAGCAGGATTCATAATTCAACACAATAACTATTAATTAATCAACCAATCATGAAACAAGGAAAAGTAAAATTCTTCAACACAACCAAAGGCTTTGGATTCATAACTCCGTCGGATGGCAGTGCAGATGTATTTGTTCACGAATCAGGTTTGTCAGAAAAAATCAAAGACAACGACCAGGTGCAGTTTGAAACAGAACGCGGCAAAAAAGGAATCAATGCAGTAAGGGTACAGGTTATCCGTTGATTCTCAAGTTCAATATAATGGAGATGCGTCTGAACGAGGCATTTTGCAGCACTCGCATTGTCTGTTCATGCGCTTCTCCTTTGTGTTTTGTTATTGTTGATCTCTCAAAGGAACCTGAAAAATCAAACTGATCCGGCCTGAACTCAGGCAGCACCCAACCTGGGTCCATTTACAAAATACATTTTCATCACTCCCCGGTTCCGCACATCCAATTCACCCCTGTAGTCGCATGTGAATTGATCCTTGACAAGACTATAGGTGCTTTCTGAGATATTCATTCTACCTGGTTCGCCAGTCGCTTCCAGTCGCGATGCAATATTCACCGTGTCACCCCATATGTCATAGGCAAATTTCTTTGTGCCCACTATTCCAGCCACTACCGGCCCTGTATTCACACCTATCCTCACTTCAAACCTAACCATCGGTCCTTCACGTGAGCTCTCCGTGCTCCTGACAAAATCAATCATCTCCAATCCTGCCCTCACCATTTTTAGGGCATGATCATTGACGGGAAATGGCAGACCTCCCGCACACATATAGGCGTCGCCCACGGTCTTGATCTTCTCCAGTCCGTACTTTTCCGTAATCTCATCAAACTTTGAAAAGTAATAATCGACAGTCTTCACGAGTTCTTCAGGCGACAGAGATTCCGCATGTTGTGTGAATCCCTTGAAATCAGCGAAGAGCACTGAAACGGAATCAAACCTTTTGGCCTGCACCTTGCCGTGCACTTTCAATTCCTGGGCGGTTTCTTTCGGGAGTATATTGAGCAGCAAAGTTTCAGACCGGCCCCTTTCCTCTTCAATAATCCGGTTGGTCGTTTTTACATATTGATAGCGCCGATACAGCCCGATGGCAAGCAATCCGATCAGGAGCAGCGCAACAGCCACCGCGATGACAATGATCTGCTGCGTTTTCTTCTGCTGATTGAGTAAATCCACCTCTGCCTGCTTACGCGATACCTCAAAATCAGTACGCAAGTCCGCCATTTGCTGAACGGCAGCTATGTTGGCCACACTGTCTTTGTAGGCTATGTGATGCTTGTAGTAACGATACGCTTCTCCGTAACGGCCCATCTCTTCATAGATTCTGGTCAATGAGAGATATGCATCCCCTACTTCTTTCTTCATGCCATGTTTGCGCGCCAGTTCCAGACTTCTCAAAGCATAGCTCAATGCGGCAGGTTTATCGTCCTTTTGAAGGTAAATCTCGCTGATATAACCGAGGTAAACGGCAATGGGATAATACTCCTTCAAATCCTCCATGATGAGAATAGCTTTGTTCATATTGTCCTCGGCCCGACGGTTGTTGCCGCTCTTGGCAAAGATCATACCCAGGTTACCCAGGCTATAGGCCTGCCCAATCCTGGAGCCGATCTTATTGAATATTATTTCCGCCTCCGAGGTATACTTCAGCGCGGAATCCAGTTTACCGAAATTAGTGTACATGTCACCTTCATTCAGAAGAGCCGAAGCCAGGTTAATAGAATCCTTGTTCGCCCTGAGTATACGTGTGGCGCTTCGATAGAACTTCCCCGCGTTCTGTTGATTACCCATAATCGAGTACACATCGGCGATGGCGATCTGAACAGTTCCAAGGCGGCCGATATTATTTTCCCTCTCTGCAATCCTTGCAGCCTGAAGGTAGCTGTCTAACGCATTACTGAGGTCGCTTTTCAGCCTCAACGCATTACCTTTTTCCAGGAGTCCCTGAAAAACAAGATTTGACGAATCCACCACATCAGCTGCACGAATCAATTCTTCGCTGAAAAAAAGTTTCCTCTCGGTATCAGGGTGATTGACTGCCAACTCCTTCAGGAGTTTGAGCCTTTCTTCGGGTGGGTATTTACCTGAAGTATAGATCCGATCAAGGCTGTCAGGGCTAATCTGGTTTTGGGCCGACAGGCTAATAAAGCAGAGAAAAAAGCCAACGATTAAGCAGGCTTTTTCAACAAACCAACTTCGTCGCAGTTCCGGCAAGCTAGCTTTATTTGGAGCGAGATCAGTGAACCTGAATCACCGGGTCAATTTTGAAGGTACCATTACGCTTGATGCCATTGTTCGAAACAGTGAATTGAATGGCATATTTACAGGATTCATTGGCAGAAGTCCTTACGGTGGGTTGTGCTTTTACTTTTTGGGGCGAACCAGAGTCGCCTGGCAGAATGTTCTTGCCAAACACATTCTTTCCACCCTGGTAGTTAATGGATACTATATTAACCACATCAGAGGTTGAGTCAAGCGAAACGCCTTGCCAGGTAATCGTATCACCTAGATTTATTTCGGTGGTAAAGCTCTCATTGCTGACGTCATCCGGTTGTCCGAAATTGCAATAATCTCTTTCATCTGGTTTGTCGATCGTGGCCGTATGCACATAAAGCGTAACTACCACATTTTTGGATTGCTGGCTTCTACTGATAGAGGCCTTTGCAATTCCGGCCAATGGCAAGAAGCCAATGGCAAGTATTTTACTCAGGAAGGATCTTCTGTTAGTCATGTAATTGGGGGGTTAGGTGTGGGGAAGTGATATAATTGGGGTCAACGAAGGTAACAAATCCCGCAACAACCGCACGTATACCCGGCACCACTTACGTGTCAGCCTGTTGAATCCCGACCAACTCAGGGCACAAAAACTTTGCGCCGCATGCCTCCTGCAACAATCAGATAAATACCTGGTGCACGACCCGACATATCAATACGGGCGGAACCTTCGCCCTGATACAGAACTTGTCCCAGAAGTGTATACACTACGACACTTTGGTTGCTGTATAGGGTTGGCACTTCCACCACAATGCAATGCGCTTCACAATGCACCTGAACCTGCTGTATCGTCTCCAGTTCCGGTGGCAGGCTCACCACTCCGATTTCCGAAAGACTGTCAGGTTTCTGAACCTTTCCCGAAATGGGGTCTGTAGAAAGGGGAATGGTAGCCGGATTATTAATCAGACCTGCTCTGAACGCGTGCAAAACAGCATTCATTTTACTGATCTGACCCACGGTGAACATGTTCATGTAGGCGTCGTCGGTGTAGTCCATATAGTTCTCCCACATCCTGAAACGGGTGGGGTCACAGCTAAGTGGCCGAACGGGTGGCGGTGTACCATCTGATCCGGCCTGAGGTGGTGTATCGTCTATATCGTCAGTTCCGGAACAATCATCCTCATCTCCCCAAATATGAAACAATCCCATATAGTGACCCACCTCATGGGTCAGTGTCCTGCCCTTCTGATTGGGGCCCGTGCCAGGCCAGAAGTATTGATAGTTGATGGTAACGCCTTCTGGTGTACCCGGTTCGCCCGGATAGGTTGAAAATCCAAGATTGCCATCGTACGTACTTGCAATAACCCAAATATTCAGGTACTGATCAGAAGGCCAATTCATGGAGCGGTAGATGGAGGCATCCGTTAGCATGTTAAATTTCTGATTGACTACCCACCTCTTGATTCCGTCAGTCGGATTTCCTGCAGGATCTGCAGACGCCAGCACAAAATTCACCTTAAAGCTCCCTGCAATTCTTTTGAAAAGAGAAAAAGTGTTAAAGCTGTCAATATTCTTGCGTTGGAAATCGTCATTAAGAATGGCCAATTGTGTATTGATTCTGCCCGAACTAAAAGTGGACTGAAGATTCAAATTAAGAATCAGGTGGAACACTACAGGGATTTTGATCTCAGCGAGTGGTTCAGTGGAGTAATTCCTCTTGTTTCCCGCGGCACGAACAACCTCATTGATTCGTTTCGCAACTGATTCGTCCACCACGTTTCCACACCGTTGCCCTTCCACCCGGGAGGCAATCACCAGAAGAATTATAATAAATGAAGAGCGTACAAAGAGGTTAGATCTCACACTCCGACAATCTAATCACCATCTCACCACTTCACCCAATCACTAAATAATTTGAGCGGGAAACGGGTCTCGAACCCGCGACCTGCAGCTTGGGAAGCTGCCGCTCTACCAACTGAGCTACTCCCGCGATGACATTTGTTGATGTGGTGATCTGGGCGATTTAATGAATACCAACAAATGATTTCCAGCAAGATAAGGGGTGAGGTTTCAAATTACAAACCAGCGGAATTACATCCTGATCGGAAACTCATCGCCGGGCAGGAAGACTGATAGTTTCATCTCGGAAGTTCCTATAAGATTGTCTTTTCCACGGGTTACATTCGGAGGGCTGTGATAAACCAGAACCTGGCCCAGGCCAATTACCCTGGCTTTGCCATCGCGAACCACAATAGCCGTGGATTCATCAATACCGATTCCATCCACTCCGGGGTGATCCAGTACGACTGAAAGCAAACGGTTGGAGCGACTGCGCACAACAAAATGCTGATCAATAATTACTGAGTGTAAGAATCCAAGCCCTTCTGCGATTTCCATATTATTGGCATGAATGACCGGAACGGCAGAAGTATACTTCCTGGGCTCAAGCTGGTTGCCCGTGATCATTTGTTCGCTCATCAGCGCCGCACCGGCGCTAGTGCCCACTATCAGAGCTCCCTCCCGGTATGCCTGGTTGATGGTCTTTTTGAAGTTGGTACCCGTGATGTGTTTCATAAAGACGCTCTGGTCACCGCCATTCAGGTAGATAATCCTGGACTTGCGTAAGGAGTCGAGCACAGCGTCGTGCTTTACGGTGTTGGAGTCAACACGCACGCACCGTATGTCAGATTTGGTATAAAACCTGAACTCATTATTCATTGAAAGGTAGGCGCTATCCCACCGGCTCGCCATACTGGCAATGGCAATCCAATCCCCCCGCTTCCAACCTGACAACCTTATTACTTCCTGCATGATGGTGGAGTCCCTGCTGCCTCCTCCGATAATGACCAATGTCCCTTTCGGCAACAACTCCATATCGCCTGTTTGTGGCTGCGCGCAACCCCAGCCAAGGAGTGATCCAAGCGCGATTGTTACAGATACCAGATTAGATCGCATGGACATATGATGAATAGATCTCAAAAATAGAATAACTGCGGCACGAAAGAAGGGGCGATGGCATTTTCGCGGCCTGGCCCTCAAGTCCATCAACCCTAAAATAAAAACGCCAGGATCTGAACCTGGCGCTTTTGAGATCTTATCCGTCGATGAATTCTATTTCTTCCTGATGTAGATGTCGCCGTTATAGTTTTTGACGCTGATTTCCGGGCCACCTCCATTAATGTCGCCTTTCTTCCATTCATCGATCTTGAGGCGATACGTTCCGGTCTTGGAGTCCTCCTTCTTCACAGGCCCGCTTGACGTGATGTTCATATCGAAGCCTGTGTATATCTCACCCTGCTCGGTCTTCATTTTGAAAGTTGCCTTGGTGGCGGCAGGGAAGGTAAGATCCACATCGCCGTTATAGGTGGAGAAAGACATGGGCGTGCCGTCCGTGACCTTATCAAAGGTGACTTTGACGTCACCATTGTAGGTAGTTGCCACAACGGATCCTGAAATACCAGTGGCAGCAATCTCGCCATTATAGTTGGTGAGTTCGATCTCACCCTGGACATTGCTAATCACCAGATCCCCGTCGTTATAGGTACTGACCTTCATATCCATCCCTGACGGTACTTCCAACTCCAATTCCGTACGGATATTCCATGAACCTGATGTGATCCTTACGGCATTCGCGTTTTCACTTGCTTCCAGATCCAGGCCGCCGCCAGCCACGCGCTTCAGACCGTCCTTGCTCTTCTCCTTTTGCCCGTGCCTGTCCTCGTCACGGTCACGATCGTGATCGCGGTCACGGTCACTATCTTCATCCTTCGCTTCTTTGTATCGCACCAGGACATCCTTTCTGGCTGTACCCTTGATGGTGATGGAACCGTAGTTCAATTGTGCCCTGAGGCTTCCCCGCTTGGCCGGATCACTGAGCGGAATAGTGAATTCATTTCCCTGCGCCTTCAACAGCGCTACTGCCCCAATCCAGAATATTACTGTTATGACAACTGCTTTTTTCATGATCTTTTGTTTTTACAAAACCTATTTTTCACGGAGATATACATCACCATTGAATGTTTCAAAGTCCAGCAGCGGACCGCCTTTGCGTACACGGTACCGGTTACCGTTAACCTTGTAGCGGATGCCCTCTCCATTCTCATACTTCTGCAACTCAACCGCCATCGGCGTGATATCATCCACCGAGGAGTAGAACTCGCCATTGAAGCTTTTGAATGTCAGTTGTGCAGCCAGACCTTTCACAAAATTCGCGTTGATGTCCCCGTTCAGACTATAATACCTCGAATCTGAAGAAGGGTTACCGACATAATCAAGATCCACATCACCATTAATGGTAGAGGCCCAGGTGCCGCCGGAAATACTCTTCAAACGAACGCTTCCATTGATGTTCTCAGCATCCACCCTGCCTGAAACATTGCTTAGTTCCACATCACCATCATTGACGGTGCTCGCCATCACATTAACTGTCAATGGAACCTTGACAACAAAATCAGTCTGGTAGTCGAAGAACTCTTCGCAATGTTCACGATAGCCGTCATTTCCATCCCACCGGTAGCCCCATCCGTTGGTACGGTGGCGCCAGTCGTGCTTCCTTTTCATTCTCCCAAATTCCTGGCATCCACCCACCACATAAAGCATGATGGTATCTGCACGATCGATGACCCCCAACTGAATGGCGGCTTTCCCCTTCTCCATTCGATCTGAAGTCTTGCCTGATATTTTCCTCGTGACTTCCACAAGAATTTTGTCACCGCTATACCCTTCCACTTTCACATCGCCGTTGATGTTGAAGATCATAACCGCATTAGCCGCAGACTTTTTCTCAAACGCCAGTTCCCGAGTAATCTTGTCTGTAAAAGACTGACTCCACGCTGGTGTGATGCAGAGCATCATCATAAATCCTATCCATTTCATACAAATCAGATTAATATTTGAATACTTTTCTGGATCCGCTCCTTGACTTCCTTGGGTGTCCTGTTGCTCTCCAGCAGCTTCTTCAGTTCAGTAACCGATTTTTTCTCCTGGATAGCCACCATCAATTCAGCCAGGGACACCTGCACGAGTGGCGAATCCTGCAGAGCAATGGCCCGCACCAGTCCTTCGCGCACATTGCTCTGATGCACATAGGGCTTCAGTGCGTCCAGTGCAGCGAGTCGCACATTTACGTTGGGGTCATTATTCAGTGTCTGGAACAAGGCGTTGGTGACTTTGTCACTCACTTTGTCCATTTCACTGGTAAGGCTTACAGCCCTCAGGCGCTCGGTGGCCGATTCTTTTTCAAGAAGCGAAAGCATCATCATCTCTTTCAGTTCGCCTACCTGCTGAGTCAGTTGCTGCACGTTGGCGTCAGGCCCGGAGCCGCTCCATTTACTTCCGGCAAGCCACCCCGCAACCAGCATGGCTGCAGCTACTCCGATTCTGGGAAGCCATAGTGTGATCGATGGCCATGAAATCGAAAAGCGCTTCTGCCTGGATTTTTCCCTTTCCATCATGGCATGAAACGCATCGTCGAGTTTGATAGACGGTCCATGAACCTGCGCTTTCATGATTTCCTCGTCAAGAAGCACCAGTTCACGGAGACTGGTCAGCTCTACTTTGCCTTCCTCGATCAATTGCTCGAGAGAACGTATCTCGGCAGGATCCGCCAGACCCTCATTGTATTTGGCAATAAGCTCGTTGATTCTTTGCTGTTCCATATGCCTACATTCTTTTCTCCAATTGTTGGTACACCGCTTTCAGTTCCTGTAACGCACGGAAGACTTTCACTTTCACTGCCCCTTCGGTACATCCCAGCAACTCACCGATCTCGCTGTACTTCTTCTCCTGGAATTTGCTGAGCAGCAGAATCTCCCGTTTGTCTTCAGGCAGTCGATCCATGGCCATCGTGAGCATGTGCTCATCTTCTGCCTTCTTCATATCAGACTCCTGGTGATCCGCATGACCGAGCCTTCCGCCCCATTTATCAATATCCTCTTTATCCTTGATCTTATCTTTCCGGAAATGGTCGTGGCTGACATTACGGGCGATATGAAACATCCACGTCCGGAAGTCACCGTCACCGCGGAACAAATGCCGGTACTTCAGTATCCTGAAGAAGGTGTTCTGAACCAGGTCCTCACTTAGTTCCTGGTTGCGGTTCATGCCATAGAAAAATCCATAGAGTGGCCGCTTGTATCGCTGGAACAGGAGACCCAGTTTGTCCAGGTCGCCATCCCGCACCTTTTCCATCAGGTAGTTGTCTGTCAGCGTTTCCAAAATCCGGATGATTCCGACAGGGAAACTCAGCCACCGCCGGATCGTTACAAGTTCGCCAAATTATTTTCTCAATGGGCCGGAAGGGCTATCTTAACCGGATGAAATTCACTTGTATAGTGCTTTTTGCTGCCCTAATGACAGGTTGCAGCAAGACCAACGACCGCGAACTGATTTGGTCTGACGAATTCGATACAAACGGTGCCCCTGACAGCACCAAATGGGATTATGACCTCGGCGACGGCTGTCCAAACTGCGGATGGGGCAATAATGAACAGCAGTATTACACAAGGAACCAATCAAATGTAAGAATCGAAAACGGCAGCCTGCTGATTGAAGCCAAAAAGGAGGAGATGAACGGCAAGCCTTACACCTCCACACGCCTGGTCAGCCGCAAGAAGGGCGACTGGCTTTACGGACGCGTGGAGGTGAAGGCCAAACTTCCTTCGGGGAAAGGAACATGGCCCGCCATTTGGATGCTTCCCACGGAGTGGAAGTATGGAGGATGGCCGGCAAGCGGTGAGATCGACATTATGGAGCATGTTGGATTTGACCCGGGAGTCATACATGGGACTCTTCATACCGAGACCTACAATTTCCAGAAGCAAACACAACGGGAAGGAAAGATTACCATCCCGGATTGCACAACAACCTTCCATGTATATGCTATCGAATGGACCCCCGATCGAATTGACTTTTTTGTTGACGAGAAGCAATATCACTCGGTAATTAAAAATCCGGGTGACGATTACAAAGCATGGCCGTTCGACCAAAAGTTTCACCTGATCCTGAATATCGCTGTTGGCGGTAACTGGGGCGGGCAGCAGGGAATTGACGATTCCATATGGCCGCAAAGAATGGAAGTAGACTGGGTCAGGATATACAAGTGAGGGTGGTTTCATCGTTATCGGCAGAGTAACCAGAAATTTATTAGCTTGAAAAACTAACCTTCAAACCTGTGAAACTTGATATGAGACATTTCCTGACTCTATTCACCCTCCTTTGCGGTCTTAATGCCTTCGCCCAAACACAGACTTCAGCCATCACGCAGGAAGAAA
The DNA here is from genome assembly GCA_039810905.1 of Cyclobacteriaceae bacterium. GTDB lineage: Bacteria > Bacteroidota > Bacteroidia > Cytophagales > Cyclobacteriaceae > ELB16-189. Next base: position 9,529 of record JBDHXU010000049.1, read on the forward strand.
TCATGAAGATGATTTCCAAAGGCAAGGGGTACACGCTGGTATTTCTTAAGAAAGGCCCGAATCGTGAAACTGTCGACAAGGCCACATTGGAAAAGAACCAGATGGACCACCTGCGCCATATGATGAACCTGAAGCGTCAGGGTGTATTGCCTCTGTTTGGTCCATTTACCGATGAGGGCGATATACGAGGTATCTGTATCTACAATTCCACAGACAAGGAAAAAGTGACCGAGTGGCTAGCCATGGATCCACACATAAAGTCAGGGTATCTTACCTACGAGATCAAACCGTGGTTTGGCATACCCGGCGACCAGCTTCCCAACTAGACCCGCTGCAATTCCATTAGTCGGTTGCGTTCGCTCTGCAACTCGCGCGACAGTTTCATCTGCTTTTCCAGAGATCTTCTCTTATAGTCTTCGTATTCAGAGGAAATGATGGACAACATTTCCGATTTTTCACTCATGGCCAGATTCAGCTGTTGCATCCGCGTTATCAGCAACACCAGTCCGGCGACCATCAGGCCAAGAACACCGCATACCATGCCCAAGAATCCCTTTTTTGTAAATGGAATGCCAAATACTGTGATATGGGATCCTGCATATTCGAGAGGCTGAAGTGATTTTTCCTTATCGGTGAACATTTGTTGAAGGGAGGCTAACTCATGTCGGACATTCTTCAGACTGTCGCGGGTGAACCGCTCATCCCTCCTTGTCTTCTGAACCGAATCATTCACCACTTTCCATGCGGCATTCAGGAGATATTCCTTGACCACCTTATACTCCCCGTACGTCTCTGAATTGGTCATCATCCAGTCAAATCGCTGCCTCAGGGTCATGGTACGCGGATCCGGCGTATTCTGTGTCTGAGCATACGAAGCCATTCCTGCCAATAACATTCCGGTAAACACAACAATTGCTTTCTTCATAGTGGTTTGGTCTATTGACATGAAGCTAATACGTCCGGGATGCACGCGCTATCCCAAACCAACCAATGAGAGACAGGATCGACCAATGTTTATTAGGGCCGACCAATGGCAGGCCCTATTTTTCTTTTAGGAACTTCAAAAGGTCGTCTTTTGTCGAATTGAAGGTAAATATGTCGGTCAGCGTGTAATAACTGTCCTGATCCGTAGTATTCGCATAACAGGCCTTCACAAAGTCGAACTTGTCATTTTCAAATGTGAGCAATTGCGTCAAGGTGCGTACTTGTGCCACGCTTAGGCATTTACCCTTTGTGCCCACTTCCAATGTTGACATTTTTGTATCGCGAAAAGCAGTACTCTTTACCGATTGAACGAGATTATTCATTTGATCCTCTGTCATCGTACAAGCAGGAGCCTCTTCCTTCGTTTCTGCAGTCACCGCAGTTGTCACCTGCTCCAAAGGTTCAATCCTGATGGAGGAGGTTACGTCGTTAAAATTCTGTTTAATCAAATCCGCAGCCCTTGCATCTGCGGTAAAACTGAGTGATCTTCCCTTAAACCCTCCATGTTCATATAAGGTTACAGAAAGTCCCGAAGGTATTTTCATGGATGTAAGCTGATCATTGCCAACCCCCAGTGAAGAGTAGTCATAGGCCCCGGTTCCGAGCTGCTTGTAGGGGCCGGCAAAGTCATCCCGGTACAATGTCACCATCAGGGGCTTGTCTCCGGCTGGATCATTCAGGTCTTTTACTCTGAGAGAAGATGCCTGGTCATTGAAGTTCAGGTTGCGAAGCGTAGCGGCGCCGGCATCTTTTGTCAGGGTAACCGAGCGGCCTGCGAATGAGACATTTTCAAAAAGAATTACCTGCATGCCATCGGGAATCCTGACAGAGGACAATTGGTCATTGCCAAAACCAAACCCAGCGAAATCGTAATCGCCTCTGCCCAGTTCTTTTGAGGCGCCGCTAAAATCATCCTGGTAAATAATCACACTTCTCGGCTTCACATCCGCGGACGCTGCCGCAACAGTTACCACGGGAACGACCTGTACCACAGGAGTCGCGCCAGCCAGTGCGCGCTCGATCACAACTGAGGAAGTAATTTTAAAAAAGTTCTTTGCAGCCAGATCATTGGCACTGGCATCCGAAGTCAGAGTCAGGAAGCGACCTGACCAATTTCGGTTCTCATAAAGCGTAACCGACATACCTTGAGGAACGCGGACGGAAGCGATCTGATTGTCCGGAAGCATGAGCTCTGGAGTGTCCCACCTGCCCAGCCCGATATTAACCTCTTCGCCTGAAAAATCGCCGTCAAAGAAAGTTACAGTCTGCTCTTCCACAACGGCGCTGTATTGAAAAACCTGCTCATTTGCATCCAAACCCCAAACCGTTCCATCAGCGCCCGCGGCTATGGTCTTCATTTTGAATTCTGGTGTCGGTCTTTCCCATTTGTATTCATTCCAATGCAGAACATTTCCATTACCATCCACGCCCCAAATGATATTGGCACTTCCTACGGCAATTTGTTTGAGGGTGATATCAAAAGCCGGCTCCCAATCCATTCCATTGTATTTGAAAATGCCTCCAGCTTTGTTGACGCCATAAGCTGTACCATCTGAGGCTGCGGAAACCTGAGTCAACCGTGCATTCGGGTTCTGCTGTGCCCACTTGCTTCCGGTCCATTTCCAGACTTCATCAATTGCATTGACGCCCCAGATCTGGCTGCCGCTTCCAACTGAAATGTATTTCAGCCTTGCCGATGGCTGGGGCTGGATCCAGTTCATTCCCGTCCACTTCCACACTTCACCTGAAGTGTTAACTCCCCATATGGTGCCATCGGCGGCAGCGGAAATCTGGCTTAGGCGTTGACTAGGCGATGGCTGGTTCCAGATGTTGCCCGTCCAATTCCATATGATATCCTGGTTGTTTACGCCCCAGACGATGTTGGCTGCCGGGCATGTAACACTTTTCAGATTGCCGCCCACCTGGATCCAGGATTGGGCATGACTCATTAAAGATGCAGCCATAAAAGCTGCCACAATGATTGTCTTTAGCATGGGACAAGATTTGGGGTGATGTTAAAAATTTGAAGATAAGATAATTCAACTAACCTGACTAGCCAGCATCGTGCCACGATTATAGAGTTCTTTGCGATCCATCTGACAAATTCAGAAGGCATCAAGCTATAGACGACTGAATCCGGGTTGAACGCCATCAAAAATCTTGACCATTTTGCAAGACAATCCCAAAAAAAATAGCCCCTGAGAATCCCAGAGGCTATATTCTACCCTTTAAAATTTCCTATCTCTTGTTATCAATAATCGCCTTCATTTGTTTGTTTTCAAGCATGGGATTAATTCCATCGATGCCTGACTTCACAGTCTGGTCTAGTTTAACCAATTGACTGTCCATCTCCTTACTGAGTTCATCAAAAACTTTGTAGGCACCGGCAGTAGGTTTCGCGTCTCCAGTTTCCAGGCTTCTGCGGAGGGCGCTCATTCGGTTACCGAGTTTGATCGGAAAATTAAGAGGGTCCTGACCGCTTCTGTTGCGGACCTGATATAGGTCTTCCTCAATGGCTGAAAGCCTGGTGATGAACTCTTTGGCAGCGGCGACAAAGGAGGCATCATTATTCTCCTTCATCGCCGTCTCCACCTGTTTCTTCAATTCCCGTATCCGGATGACCGCTTCGTTACCGGCAGATTCCTTTTCCCTGATTTTCATCGCGAGATCAAAAGTCTCCTTAAGGTCACCTTCTGTGACTCCTTTCAGGTTCGGATCTATCTTGACATTGAATGCAAAAGTCTGGGTGTAGTTGCCTGAGCTAAAGCGGACCTGATATTTGCCCAAAGGCGCTTTCGGACCATTCCGAGGATTGGCACCCCAAAGAATCATACCATCAAACACTGTTGCACCAGGATAACGAAGGTCCCAGGCAAACTGGTTCAACCCTGCAGCAGTTGTGGGCGGCTGAGGTCCCCGCTCCCATCTGGGTACGTTGGGATCAGGTTTGTATTCAGGCTTAGTGCCCTTGAAAGACTTTACGAGTTTCCCGCCGGCATCCAGGATATCAATTTTCACAGAATCAACCTGCTTATCCAGGTAGTACTGGAATACTGCATTGTATACTCCTCTGATCGCATCTGATGGCTGGAAGAAAGTCACCGGCTGCTTCATCACTTCAGGCGTGAGTTGACGTAGCGGTCCAATGTCGTCGAGTATCCAGAAGCCCCGTCCGTGGGTACCCAGCACCACGTCATCATTTTTTACAACAAGGTCCCGGATAGGTGTGTCCGGAAGGTTGAGCTGCAGAGGCTGCCAGTTGTCACCCGCATTGAATGAAACATAAGCTCCATGTTCGGTGCCAAGGAAGAGCAATCCTTGCCGTACATGATCTTCGCGAACCGATCTGGCAAAGTGACCGTCTTTTACTCCTGTCACAATCTTTGTCCACGTCTTGCCAAAGTCTTTTGTTCTGAAGACATAGGGCTGACGGTCATCTACCTGGTAGCGGAATGCAGCAACATAGGCCGTTCCGGGATTATGTCTGGACTCGTCAATAATGGCCACAACTGAATTCTTGGGCAAGTCTTTTGGAGTAATGTTCGCCCAGTTCTTGCCGCCATCCCGGGTAATGTGAATCTTGCCGTCATCAGAACCCGCCCAGATGGTATTCACGTCATGAAAAGAAGGGGCAAGTGCAAAAACCGTCGCATAGATTTCCGGCCCATTCATGTCCCCCGTAATTACACCGCCAGAAACGCCGAGTGTCTCAGGATCAGCAAAGGTGAGATCAGGACTTATCTGCGTCCAACTTTGTCCATCGTCGCTCGATTTCCACACATGCTGGGAGCAGGTGTAGAGGGTGCCAGGATCTTTGGGTGAAAACACGATCGGATAAGTCCATTGCCAACGCTCCGGGAGTGCGCTTGCCGGTTCACCGGAGAAGAATCGCGGATACACCTGAATGTCGCGCATTTGTCCGGAGAGTCTGTCATAGCGAGTAAGCAAAGCACCCTGACTTCCGGCATAAAACACATCAGGGTTCAGCGGATGTGATGTGATGTATCCGCTTTCACCTCCTCCGACATCATAGCCCCACTCTCCAAGGACATTCATGTGGTCCCAACCGTCGCTTGGAACAGCGATGGTGCTGTTGTCTTGCTGCGCACCGGCAACATGATAAGGAACGTGATTGGTGGTGGTCACGTGATAAAATTGTGTTGTGCAGTAGTCCTGAGGCGTCCATGTCTTGCCTCCATTGACCGAGACTGTACCTCCACCGTCATTAGATGCGATCATCCTGAGTGGATTATTGGGATCGATCCACAGGTCGTGATTGTCACCATGAGGCACATTGATTTGTTGATCAAACTTAACGCCGCCATCGGTGGACTTGTAGAAATCCACGTTCAGGCAGTAGACCGTTTCGCGATCAAACGGGTCAGCATAAATTCTTGAATAGTAAAAGGCCCGCTGACGCAACTTGCGTTCGTCATTGGTCTTCTTCCATGATGCACCTCCGTCGTCGGAGCGATAGACGCCGCCGTCATTGGCTTCGACAATGGCCCAGAGTCGCTTGTTATCTGCGGGTGAGACGGTGATTCCGATCTTTCCTATGGGTGCAGCTGGCATACCTGGATTTGAAGTGAGATCAACCCATGTGTCGCCCCCATTTTCAGATTTCCAGAGTTTACAGTCCGGACCTCCGCCCCACATTTTCCAGGTTCTGCGATACACCTGCCAGGTCGAAGCATAAATAATTTTCGGATTGGTACGGTCTATGATGAGATCCGCAGCGCCTGCTTTGGGGCTTACATACAATACCTTCTTCCAGGTATTACCGCCATCGGTCGACCGGAATACACCACGTTCCTCATTGTCTCCGTACGGGTGCCCAAGTGCGGCAACATAGACAATATCCGGGTTGGTGGGATGAATTCGAATGCGCGAAATAGCTTGAGTCTCTCTGAGGCCTATGTGGCGCCAGGTCTTTCCGGCGTCTACCGACTTATATACACCATCACCTTGTGTGATTGATCCTCTCAGCTGGGTCTCGCCTCCCCCGATATAGACAATATCGGGGTTGGTTTCAGCAACTGCGACTGCGCCAATGGATGAGCTGGAAATTTGCCCATCTGTCACCGGGGCCCACTCCTGACCTCCGTCAGTCGTCTTCCAGAGACCGCCGCCTGTCGCACCGAAATAGTATTCATTTGGGCGGCCGGGACTCCCGGTGGCGCCAAGGGAACGGCCACCGCGTTGAGGCCCAATGTTGCGCCATTTCATACTTGAGAAATATCGGGGATCGACAGTGCCGGCAGTCTGGGCAAATCCATAATAGCATGCCAGCACAGACAGGATCAGGAGAAAACTTCTTTTCATGAGACGTAATTTATTTCATGAAAAAGTAAGGATTTTGAAGCTCAGGCTAAACTAAAATGTGAAGAGCGGAAATGACAAGGATAGATTCTAACCACTGACACATAGCGTTCCGGAACAATCAGTCGCAGGCCGCGGCTGCAGAGCGTGGCTTACAAAATGAGGAAGTGTACAAGATATAATAGTCCTTTTAAGAATCACGCAAGAATGGCGGCCATATGTCGGGAAAGGGCGAAATACCAACTCTCATCCAAATTCCGGCTGCTTAAGTGGGGTTCCAGGTTGTCATCTTTTGTAATTATGCCGACAGAGAAAAAGAAATAGTAATTTTGATAGTCCCACAACCTAGCCCAAAGTCTTATGAACCGGATCTTTGTCATCGTATGCATCTCACTCATCGTTGCACTGAGTGGATACAGTTTGATTCAGCAGAACGCCGCGTCTAAGGCGCGTGAATTGGCGAACGACCATGCCTACGCGTTGCGGGAAGCAGAAGCCAGACTTTCAAAGGCAGAGCAATTGGCACTTATAGCCCGTCAGGAAGCCGATGAATTGAAAAAGCAACTTGACCAGTGCGGCAAAGCCGGCCGGAAGTGAATGGGTACCCATCCGTAATCACTAATCTCTAATAAGCAATCCTTGATCCGCTACTTCCCTTTTACGCCATCATTCGATTTGAAAATGGGCACCACCCCGATGAAGGAGAGTGACTTCATTGTGGAGGCGGATGAGCATTATCTCAAAGAAATCGGATTGAAGGCGTCACTACTGGAACAGGATCACAATTATTACTATGCCGAACTCCCTGGATGCAAGACTTCTGCCTGGGAAGTGGTGATGACCGTGTTGAACCAACTCGTGCAGCAATCACCCGACAAGTTCATTCTTAAAAATGAAGGTGATGCTCTCTGCTTCTGGAATCTTACAATCGGTGAACGCACGTTATTCAAACCCGGACAAGACCAATCGCTGCCCTACGCCCCGTTGGACTGGATTGGGCGGCAGGTGCAGGAAGATCTCATTCTTTTGAACAAATCTGGAGAAATCGTCGCGGGGCAATTATGCTTTCCAAGTGGATGGGATTTACATGAGAAGCTTGGCAAACAGTTTATGGAAGTCCATGCGCCACTTCCTCCGGTGAGTCTGCCCATGATTCAATCTGCCAACAAACTGGTGGAACGTTTGCCTCTTGGCAAGCCCATTGCCCGCAACAATTGGGGGTTCAGGTTGGGAGATCAGTTGGACATGTCTTCAAAGTATTCTGCTGTTTACCGAAAGCGGCTGGAGGAGGAGATACCTCTCATGACTGAAGATGAATTCGGGCGGAAAATGTTTGTAAGGGTTGAGCATCAAACACTTTCCCGTCTTACAACAGGTGATGTCCTTTTCACCATTCACACTTACCACAGCCCTTTAAAGGCGGAAGTTCAGGATACCAACCGTGCCGCAAACATGCTTTCCTTTCTTGAAGGTACGCCTAAAGAATTGCTGGATTACAAAATCATCACACCCTACTATTCAAGGCTGATTAGTTATCTCAGGAGCAATCTGAAGAATGGATAGTTTATATAGTTTATTTGAAATTCAGAATTTCCTGCTGATGCCCAGCGCAATGCTGAAAGAGTCATAAGCCTTCCATGTAAGGTCGTAGGTTATTCCAGGTCCCAGCATCCATCCACCCGGCAGATCGAAGTCATATTCAAACCCAAAGCGGGTTAACCAATAGTTGCCAGTGGACGACAAAGAACCACCCATACCGACCAGATAGGCCGCATGCTTACCCGGTTTGAAAGATCCGGTCAGGAGTGTTGAAACCGGATAATGTCTTTCGATGACGGTAACAGGTTGTTCCAGCATAAATCCTTCTGTCTGGTACGTGTCTGTTATGATGTCGTTATGCAGGCCAAGGCTCCATTTTGCGCTGATGGCATAGTCATAATTAAGGGACCAAACCGGCAGGCTGATCAACTGGAGCTTTCCATCTGCACCGACTCCCTTTCCAACCACAGCATGACCAATGGCCAGCGTTATAAGGTTTCTCTGGGTCTCCTGCGCTAGCACGTTCGCGCAGATAACTGCAAATAAAGCAACCGGAAGTAATAGCCACTTAACCATCTCATGATTTGACAGCTGAAGCTAGCACAGCCTCTCAAACCTTTAAATGGATATTTTCACCTGAAGGCACTGACTAAAATCATCTTTTGCATCAGTGTCAGATCGAATGCCTCTGTGTCCGGCAACCTGCAGACCTGTCACCAGATTATGATGCGCTCTTCAGGCTTCTTGTAAAGCTTATCACCAGCTTTGATATTGAAGGCCTTGTACCAGGCATCCATGTTTACCGGGGCTCCGATCGTACGGTATTCGGCTGGTGAGTGCGGATCGGTTATGATCAGCTGGGCCTTGCGTTCTTTCAAGGTGTTGCTTCTCCACACTTGGGCCCATGAGAGAAAGAATCGCTGGTCCGGAGTGAAACCGTCAATTTTCTTTCCTGATTTCCACTGATCGGTCATTTTGAAAGCCTCGTAGGCGGCATTGAGCCCGCCGAGATCCCCAATGTTTTCACCCAGTGTCAATTTACCGTTCACATGTACTGTGTCCAGCACGGTATAGGCGTCATATTGCTCCTGCAGGAGCTTTGCCTTGGCCTTGAATTTTGTCAGATCATCAGGCGTCCACCAGTTGCGGAGCGTCCCGTCTTTGTCGTATTGACTGCCGGAGTCATCGAAGCCATGCGAAATTTCATGGCCGATAACGGCTCCAATGCCGCCATAATTGAGCGCGTCATCCGCATCAGGATGAAAGAATGGATACTGTAGAATGCCGGCAGGGAATACAATCTCATTATTAACGGGATTGTAGTACGCGTTCACTGTGGGCGGCGTCATGCCCCAGCGTGTCTTATCTACCGGTTTACCCAACTGACTTACCATGTCATTGAATCCCCATTGGGAGGCATTTCTCAGGTTCTGAATCAAGGATTGGTCGCCAATGACCATGCCGTCATAAGTCCTCCATTTATCAGGGTATGCAATTTTGGGTGTGAAAGCGTGCAGCTTGTCCAGGGCCTTTTGCTTCGTAGCCTCACTCATCCAATCCAACTGCTTAATCCGGATTTCATAAGCCTTCACAAGATTTTTGATCATTTCATTCATGCGGGCTTTTGCTTCGGGTTTGAAATATTTTTCTACATAGAGTTGCCCAAGCAGCTCACCGATTGTACCGTCGGTCAGATTTGACATGCGTTGCCAGCGAGGCTGTTGAACACGCTGCCCGGTCATGACCTGATTAAATGCAAAATTCGCTTTGACAAAATCATTGCTCAAATACGGAGCGGCGGAACGAAGAACATTCCATTGGAGGTAGGTCTGCCATTGGGCAATTGGCGCATTGGCCAGTAGGCTGTCTGCGGTGGCAAAGTATTTTGGTGAAGAGCAAAGGATGGAATCCTGTCCTGTAACTTTCAATGCCTTCAGTGTGTTGGGCCAGTCGAATGAGGGATGTTTGGCAGAGAAATCAGTCAGTGCAAACTTGTTATACGTCTTGTATGGATCCCTCATCTCCACACGCGGCATCTGTGCCTTTGCCAGTATTTTTTCCATGGCAAACACCGTTTCTGATTTCTGCTTTGCCGATTCCTCTGTTTCACCAGCCAGCCGGAATAAGGTGGTCAGGTAAGTAAAGTATGCCGCCTGGATCTTCTTTGTTCTCTCATCAGATTTGAGATAGTAATCGCGGTCTGGCATGGAGATGCCGCCTTGTCCCAATTGTGGCGCCATACGATCCGGATGCTTCCGATCCTGCCCCACAAAAAAGCCAAAAAGCGGATTACCTGCCCCCTGTGTGCGAAGAGTGGTGATCTCCTGAAGCACTTGCAACCTGTCCTTTACAGCTCCTGCCCTCTGATAATCTTCCATCACTGGAGTAAAGCCAGCTTTTTCTATAGCAACACTGTCCATGGCGGCACGATAGAAATCACCTACCCTCTTCTTGATTGAGCCAGGAGCCGCATGCGTGTCAGCCGCGGCGGCGTCCAGAATTTCCCGTACTGCCTTGATGTTGAAGTCTCTGAGGATTGTGAAGCTGCCCCATGTGGTCTCCTTGGGAGGCACAGGATTATTCCTAAGCCACACCCCGCCAGAATAGCTGACAAAATCATCACCGGGCTTCACTGTCAGGTCCATGTTGGCAGGGTCGATGAACTTCGGTTTTGACTTTTCCTGCTGGGCAAGAGTTGTCAGACTACAGACCATAACAACCAGCCACACTGTTACCTTCATAGCGTTCATGGGAATTTGTATTTACGGCGAAGTAAACGTATAAAAGCTGAACAGGTTGGGGGATTTTTGTAAACGGGACATTTTGATTTCAGACCTCAATTGTCAAATTTCAGCCCATGAGAGTCTCCAGACTAATTAATGCTGTCGATCTGCACGCTGGAGGTGAGCCCGGCAGGGTGATCACCGGTGGAGTTATGGATGTGCCGGGGAAAACGATGTTCGACAAGATGCAATACCTGGCCACCAAAGCAGATGGACTTCGCAAGCTGATGCTGAATGAACCCCGCGGATATCCTGCCTCCAACTGCAATCTCATTCTCCCCCCCACTCATCCGGAAGCTGTCGCCGGATATGTGATCATGGAGCATGTTGAATATCCGGGCATGTCAGGCACCAACACCATCTGCGTGACAACAGCATTGCTTGAAACAGGGATGGTGCCGATGCAGGAACCTGTTACTGAACTTACGCTGGAGTCACCTGCCGGACTCATCAGGGTAAAAGCGGATTGCCAGAATGGAAAGGTCAAGCGTGTGACATTCACAAACGTCCCGTCCTTTGCGACACACCTGGACAAGGTCATTGAAGTTCCTCAATTGGGAAAGGTAACCGTTGACGTGGCCTATGGGGGAATGTTCTACGTTATCGCAGACGCAGCGCAATTCGGTCTTAAACTCTTGCCCGAAGAAGGAGGTGACATCGTAAGGATCGGTGAAATGATAAAAGCCGCTGCTCAAGAGCAACTTCCCGTTATCCACCCGTTGCAACCAGGGTTTGTGGGCATAACCATTGGTCAGCTTTCAGGGCAACCGCTTAAGGAGGGGCACCGCAGGAATGCCGTAATTGTTTCCACCGGAAAACTGGATTGGAACAAGCCCTCCACCTGGACGGGAGCAATTGACCGTTCCCCTTGCGGAACGGGGACATCGGCCAAAATGGCCACACTCTATGCCAGAGGTAAACTCAAACTAAATGAAGATTTCCATCACGAGGGAATCCTTGGAACCATTTTCACAGGAAGACTTGTTGAAGAGCACCAGGTAGGACCTTACCGGGCTGTGGTTCCAACCATATCCGGTTCGGCGTGGATCACAGGTTTCGCTCAGTATGTTGTGGATCCTGAAGATCCGTTTCCACATGGGTTTACCATTGGAGATATTTGGTGAATTTGAGATATGGCTCCTCTTGCAAGAAAAGCTGGTAAAATCTTCTTTGCCCTTCTCGTCCTGTTTGTAGTCGTTACTGGAGTATTGTACTTCGTGCAGGAGCGTCTTATTTTTCAGGGAACTCAATTACCTGATGATTTTGCTTTCCGTTTTAATCAGCCCTTCCGTGAAGTTTCCATTCGTACTCCGGATAACGTCATGTTACATGGGTTACTATTTGCCGGTGAAGGAACTTCAAGGGGTCTTATTCTCTATTTTCATGGGAACCGGGATAATTTAAAACGGTGGGGGCAATATGCAACTGATTTCACATCACTGGGCTACAGTGTGCTTATGGTTGATTACCGTGGTTACGGCAAAAGCAAAGGTGAACCTTCTGAGGACAACTTATACAGAGATGCCGAAATGGTACTGGCCTGGGCTCAGGATAGCCTGAAGTTTGAAAAGCTCGTGATCTATGGAAGGTCGCTTGGTTCCGCAGTTGCCTCTCATTTGGCCTCCATTTATCCGCCCGATCTGCTGATCCTGGAGACTCCGTTTGATGATATCAGCGGAACTGTACTTCCCCCCTTTCGTTACCTGCTTTCCAAATTGCCACCGCGCTATCAATTCTCAAACAAAAATGCACTGAGTAAGGTGAAATGTAAAAAGGCAATTATTCACGGAACCAATGACTGGGTTGTGCCTTTATCCTCCGCGGAAAAACTTCGACCACTTCTGGGCACTTCTGACTTATTTGTTGTTATTCCTGATGGAGGTCATGGCAACCTGCGTGACTTCCCCCAATACCACGAACTACTGAAGTCCCTGTTGCAATAGACTGTCGGATTTCTGTATCTTATCTGTCCATGATCGTGTTCCTGATCACCCTTGTATCTATCTATTCCCTACTTTGCATTTCTTTTTACTTCTTCCAACATCTGCTGTTCTTTCGTCCGGAGACTTTGGCGTCACATTTTCAGTTCAAGTATCCATTTCCTTTCGAGGAAATAGATTTTGAAATGGAGGATGGAGGCTTGATCAATGCCATCTACTTCAAAGTACCCAACTCGCGGGGTGTCGTTTACTACCTTAAAGGAAACTCCAAGAGCATCAAAGGATGGGGAAAATTTGCAAAGGACTTTCTGAGCAACGGCTATGATTTCTTTATGATGGACTACCGCGGGTTTGGAAAAAGCAAAGGAAAGAGAACGCAAACCCGCGTGTTCAACGATGCACAGTATATCTACAAATGGCTGAGTAAGTCCTATCCCGAGAATCGTATCGTCTTGTATGGACGCTCATGGGGCAGTGGTGTGGCTGCCCGAATTGCATCATGGAATTCGCCGCGAATGTTGATCTTGGATTCTCCCTATTTCAGTTTCTTCTACAACATAAACCGCTACCTTTTCTTCATGCCCGTGCGATGGCTCCTCCGATATGACATCAGGACGGACCAATACCTGAAAACAACCAACTGTCCGGTGCATATCATTCATGGCACAAAAGACAAACTAATCAGTTTCAAACAAAGTGAGATGTTGAAGGCGCTCTACCCGGAGCGGGTTTCACTCCATCCTGTCCCAGGAGCCCGGCATAACAACCTGCCGGATTTTCCTGAGTTCTTTGAAGAGCTCTACGACATTCTTTATGTAAAACCCTCTCTGACTTCCTAGCATGGTTATCTCCCACAAGGATACGGTGAGCTTTTCGAGGGTATTCGAAATCCTTGATTACCAGTCAGCGAAATATCCCAACACCAGGGCACTCAATCATTTCGCCGAAGGTCAGTGGTATTCCTTTTCAATTCAACAAATCCAGGATCTTGCCCGGACAGTGAGTGGCTGGTTTATCAACAAGGGATTTGCACCTGGAGAAAAGGTAATGTTCATTCCTCATACGGGCAATGCATACTGGGTAATCCTGGATTTCGCCTGCCAGATGGCAGGCTTGATTACCGTTCCGGTTCATCCAAATCTTCGCGTGGAAGATATTGCCCTGATCGGTAAGGAAACAGGATCGAGATTATGCATAACAGCTGATGAGGAACTCTATCAAAAGGTGGTCTTGGGGATAAAATATCTTCCTCAGACAATATCCCTTTTCACTGTGGAACCAGGCACAGACCATTCATTTCCGGGATGGTCAACTAAAGATTGGGAACCTTCAGTCATGACGGAACTGATGCGCCGTCGGTCGTCAATTAGTGAGAAGGACGTGCATACTATATTATACACATCGGGAAGCACAGGAATACCGAAAGGGGTCATGCTCACCCATGAAAATGTTTGCTTCAACGTCCGCACCGCCTTAATGCTCATTCCACTTGAACCGCATCACCGGGTAATCAGCTTCCTTCCGTTCAGTCACATTTTTGAGCGCGCCTCCTGCTACGCTTATATGGCATTTGGTGTGTCAGTGTATTTCAGCAAGTCTCGCGAGACTTTTGCATCGGACTTTCTGTACGCCAGGCCCTACTTCTGTACGAGTGTCCCGAGGGTGCTTGAAAAAATGTATGACTATTTGCTGGAGCAGGCAGAAACGCGCAATTGGTTGAAGCGGAAAATCATTTTGAAGGCAATTGAAATAGGTAAGCAATACCAAAAGGACCGGCAATCGCTAGTGTACAAAGTCAACCTTCTGCTGGCCAGATGGCTGGTACTCCGCACCTGGAGAAAGGCACTTGGCGGAAGAATACGCTATATGGCCGTCGGTGCTGCAAGTCTGCGGCCGGAGCTTGCTAGGTTGTTCAGTGCAGCTGGAATCAGGATCATGGAGGGTTACGGAATGACAGAGACTGCACCCACCATAAGTATGAACCGCTACGAACCGGGAATGAGCCGTTTTGGAACAGTGGGATTACCCTTGCCGGGGACGGAGGTCAGGATTGATAAACAGGGCAACAACGACGAAGGTGAGATTCTGGTAAAAGGACCTCATGTAATGGCCGGATACTTCCTCCATCCCGATCTTACTGCTCGCTCTTTCACAGAAGACGGGTGGTTCAGAACCGGGGATGTGGGAAGGTTTGTGGAAAGGAAGTTCCTTCAAATCACCGACCGCAAAAGAGATATCTTCAAGACCTCCTCCGGGGAGTTTATTGCACCCCTGCAACTGCAGAATCATTTCATGAGGTCTCCGTTTATCGGTCAGTGCATGGTGTTGGGATTCCAACGTCCGTACGTGACCGCGCTTATTGTTCCAAACTTCAGCCTGTTGGAGAAGTGGTGTGGGGAAATGGCAATCCATTGGACTTCCGGACACTTCATGGTGCACAACATCAAGGTTCTGGCTAAATACAAGTCAGAGGTGGAAGAACTCAATAAACTACTTCCTAATTTTCAAAGGATACGGGATTTCATTCTTTGCCCTGAAGACTGGACTATGGAGCGCGGAGAACTCACTGCCACCCTCAAGCCGGTAAGGCAAACCGTCTTGGATCATTACGCAACTCAGATAGAGAAATTATACGCCGAGTCACACAACTAATATCCACCTAACAGCTTTTTATTTATCTTTGAATAAATCATAACCTTTCTACTATGTCCAAATCTCAAGACAAGAAGAAGGAATCCAAGAAGAAGCCTCAGAAGTCAATGATGGAGAAGCG
>JBDHXU010000050.1:0-24704 GCA_039810905.1 Cyclobacteriaceae bacterium
GGAGGGACGGGCAATAAGTTGATGGTCTTTGAAAACAAGATGACTTCCATCAATATCAACATCACCCAGCAGCCGCTTGACCAGACGGTATGCCCGGGCCTCACGGCGACGTACACCACCGCTGCCACGGGTACTACCAACATCACTTATCAATGGCAATTCTCACCGGATGGCATCACACCCTATGCAGATATTTCCAACACCGGAGGGTACACGGGAACAAATACCAGCTCACTCTCTGTAAATACTTCAGGCAATTTTGGTCTGGGTCGTTATCGCTGCCGGATCAATGGCGACAATGCGGTTGAGGTGATTACAAACAACGAGGGCCTGTTCTTCGCTACCGTCCCTGCCGCGCCTGGCACAACAGGAGCATCAGGCTGTTCGGGAGCTTCAATAACCCTGAATGCCAGCGGTGCCAGCAACGGACAATACCGCTGGTACACTCAAAGTTCAGGGGGAACGGCAATAGCGGGTGAAGCAAATGCTACCTACACCACACCTATTCTTACCACCACAACAACTTACTATGTTTCTATTAATAACGGCACCTGTGAAGGCGGGCGCAGTGCTGTAACTGCAACGGTGACCATCTGCGCCGTCAACCAGCCACCGGTTATAGCGCCTGCTCCTGTTACCACAGCGGTAGGGACAGTTGTTATTGTTGACCTCACCCCATGGGTCACTGATCCGGATAATAATATCGACCTGAACTCCCTCGCTGTCGTCACCCCTCCATCCAGCGGAGCAACGGCTACTATCACATCCAGCCACCAGCTTCGGATTGACTACACTGGCCTCAGCTTCGCAGGGACCGATAAGCTTACCATTAAAGTATGCGATCTGCTTGGCAGTTGTACAACGTCACAGGTTTCCGTGGAAGTTTCGGGCAGCATCACCGTGTACAATGCCGTGTCACCCAATGGTGACGGCAGCAATGACGTCTTCTTTATCGAAAATATCGACCTACTTCCTGACACGCAGCATAACAAGGTTCTCATCTTCAACCGCTGGGGTGATGTGGTCTTCGAAACTGAAGACTACAACAACACCACCAGGGTTTTCAAAGGCCTGAACAAGAATGGCAACGAACTTCCTTCCGGCACCTATTACTACAGGATCGACTATTTCAGTGGAACGCCATCTCAAACCGGATTCATTTCACTTAAACGATGAAGCATATGATAATGCGCTTTCAACTGATCATCGTTTCTGTCCTTTTGCTGTCTGGCACTGGTATCACTATGGCCCAGCAGGATCCAGTTTATTCGCAATATTTGAATAACCCCCTCCTCATCAATCCGGCTTTTGCGGGTAACAACAATATGTTCAATGCCACCCTGCAATACAGAACCCAATGGGCGGGCCTCGACAATAATCCCACAACGGTCAATTTCAATGCCCATATGTCGATGTATGAAAACAAACTGGGCGTTGGATTGCTGGTCTCGCAGGATCAGCTGGGGGATACCAAGAATAATGAGATGAACGCTGTCGGCTCATACCGGCTGCCCATTGGAAAAACCAGTACCTTATCTTTTGGCATGCAGATGGGATTCGTCCGCTACACCAATGACCCGTCTCTGCTAAGAATTCGTGACCCGGGCGACCCGGCTTTTCTCAGCATGTCCGAAACGAAATTCAACACAGGCGCTGGCCTGCTCCTGAAAGGTGATCGATTCCTGGTAGGAATTTCGATACCGAGGCTGATACCAGTTTCCATAAGCCAGGGAGGCACGAACATTCAACTGTACAACAATACCTTCTATGGAATGGGCGCTTATCTTGTAAGGGTTAATGAAAATCTGTACCTGAGACCTTCGGTGCTTCTGCGCGGAACTTCAGGAACACCTCTATCCGCTGATATCAATGCCAGTCTTGTATTCTACAGATTTTACACCGCAGGACTGTTTACACGGAATTTCAAGTCTTACGGTCTGCTCACCCAGGCCCTAATAAAGAATTTCAGAATAGGCTATGTGTTTGAGCTTCCCGGCAGCAGTACATCCAGCCTGAATTTCACTTCTCACGAAATCATGATTGGATGGACCGGGGCCCTCCTAAAGGGGCATGACCTCGTACCCAAATCCTTCTGATCCATAATTGTAGCCCTGCCATCAATTTGACTTTCGGCCGGTATTACGCATCTTAGCGATCCAACTCTACCAGCCATGAAATTACGTACTATCCTGTTTTTCGCCGGGTTAATTCTGGCAACTTCGTGCTCAAAAAACCCGGAAAGCACCACCTCCTGGCCCGATGTAAAGCCACCGGTAGCAGCAAAGAAGCCGTATGAGATTGTGGCCAAGCACGGACATAAGAGAATTGACAACTACTACTGGCTTAAAGAGCGGGAAGACACTGCGGTCATCAACTACCTTAAGGCAGAGAACCGATATCTCGATACCATGACATCTCATACAAAAGACCTCAGGGAGAAGTTATACCAGGAGATGAAAGGCCGCATCAAAGAGAAGGATGAATCCGTACCATATAAAGACGGAGACTATTATTACTATACCCGTTATGAAGCGGGTTTCGATTATCCCATCTATTGCCGCAAAAAGGGTTCACTCGAAAGCCCCGAAGAAATAATTGCAAACGGAAATGAATTGGGTAAAAACCAGGGTTATTTCAATCTGTTTGTTGTAAACAGTCCTCAACATAATATCATGGCCATTTGCACGGATACGGTTGGAAGGAGATTTTACACGATCCGCTTCAAGGATATGACAACCGGCACTATGCTGCCCGACAAAGTAGGTGGTACTACCGGCAATCTGGTGTGGGCCAATGATAACAAGACAATCCTCTTTTCAAAGCAGGACCCCACAACCCTTCGTTCCTTTCAGATATATCGCCATACCCTGGGAGTAAAGAATAATCCTTTGATGTACGAAGAGAAGGACCAGACACTGTCATGTTATGTGAGCAAATCGAAATCAAAGAAATACATTTTTGTCAGTTCAGGAAGAACCGACGCTTCCTATGCACGTTTCATTGATGCCGACAACATCCAGGCGGGCTTCACGGTCATGGAGCCGCTTCAAGATGAGGTGGAGTACAGTGTGGATCACGCCGGCGACAAATTCTACATCCGGACCAACTTGCAGGCTGTGAATTACAGGTTGGTTGAAGCCCCAGTCAATAATCCAGGAAAAGAGAATTGGAAGGATGTAATCCCCCACCGCGATAATGTATTCCTCCGCGGTTTTGAATTGTTCAAAAGTCACCTCGCCACGGAGGAAGAGAGCGAAGGATTGACGAAGATAAAACTGATCAAATGGGCTGACCGTTCAGAGCATTCGATCGATTTTGGCGAGCCCGCTTACGTTGCCGGCATTGATGTGAACCCCGAATACGATGTGCAGAACATCCGCTTCAATTATCAATCGATGACCACTCCGCCTTCAACTTATGACTTCAATATGGTCAGCCACGAAAAGAAACTGTTAAAGCAGCGGGAAGTTCTCGGTGGGTTCGATGCCAACAACTATCAGACAGAGCGCGTGATGGCCACTGCCCGCGATGGGGCAAAGGTTCCCGTCTCAATTGTTTACCGGAAGGATAAATTCAGAAAAGACGGAACGAATCCCTGCCTGCAATACGGG
Source organism: Cyclobacteriaceae bacterium (assembly GCA_039810905.1). GTDB lineage: Bacteria > Bacteroidota > Bacteroidia > Cytophagales > Cyclobacteriaceae > ELB16-189. The sequence goes on from JBDHXU010000050.1 coordinate 3,612, forward strand.
TATGGTTCATACGGAGCTACCATGTATGCCACCTTCAACTCAAACCGGATCAGCCTACTGGACAGAGGATTTGTATATGCAATTGCGCACATCCGCGGGGGCCAGGAAATGGGAGGTCAATGGTATGAGCATGGCAAAATGATGTTCAAAAAGAACACCTTTACCGACTTCATTGATTGCTCCGAATTCCTTGTAAAGAACAAATATGCCGCCAAGGATCTGTTGTTCGCTTATGGGGGCAGCGCCGGAGGCCTTCTCATGGGCGCTATCACAAACATGAGGCCGGACCTCTACAAAGGTGTAATTGCAGCGGTGCCTTTTGTGGATGTCATTACTACTATGATGGATGAGAGCATACCGCTTACCACCTTCGAGTGGAGGGAATGGGGTAATCCCAACATCCAGGAGCAGTATGAATATATGCTCTCCTATTCGCCCTATGACCAGGTCGAAAAAAAGAATTATCCCAATCTTCTTGTAACCACAGGTCTGCACGACAGCCAGGTTCAGTACTGGGAGCCCGCCAAATGGGTTGCCAAATTGCGCGACATGAAGACCGACAATAACGCTCTGCTTTTGTACACCAACATGGAGGCTGGCCATGGCGGAGCATCGGGAAGACTGAGGTCAATCCGTGAGGAGGCCATGCGTCAGGCATTTCTTCTTGATCTCGCAGGTTTCAAGGACTCCAAGGAACTCAGCCCTTACAACAAATAGCCAGGGCTTAGTCACAGGCACACGCACTGCACCTGCAGGGGAGAACTCAGAATCTTGCTCCGGCAGGTTTAACGTCAGTATGCTTCCAGACCTCGTCGAGGCTGGTTCGTGTTTGCTTCGCCCTTTCTGTCTGTCCAAGTTTCAACTGAATCGAGAGAAGTCCGTTGAGTGCCCAACCATTTGCAGGATTGATTTTCAGATCTTCCTCAAATACCTTCTGTGCTTCAGCCAGATTTCCGCCTTCGGCCAAAGCAGCACCCAGAAAATGCCTCGCAGGCAATCTCCAGTCAGGTGGTTCATTGTAGCGGATCTTGTCCTCCGCAATTACGGCATTACGAAGCGATTTCAATCCTTCCTCTGTTTGGCCATTAGCGATGGCCAACTCACCTTTCAGAAGGTTAACGGGTACCAAAGCAATCTGATCAGTTGGCGTATAAAACGCCTGCAATGACTTTAGTGTATCGAGTCTTGAAACAGAGTCAAGAAGATGAAGTTCGAGAGCGGCTTCCTTCAACCTTCCCTTTCGCAGATAGGCGGTACCCCGTGCATAATGTGATATCATCACCGAATAGAAATGCTGTGGATTGGGATCAGGCAAGGCGAGAATTTCATTCCACATACCAAAACGTACATAGGTCAGCACAGGCACAGTGATAAAAAAATCATAGTATATCGGCATCATGCTTTCAACGGGCTTCATTTGATAAGCCAGTTTGCCACCGTTTTGAATCGCTTTCTGACTCTCCCCACTCATCATCGCTCCATAATTCATGAAATCGAGGTTATGAGGATAGTAGAATACCCTGTACATCCCCTGGTCATTGGTATAGGAAAGGAATTCCTCATCGGCCTTTATCGCATTGGTGTTGGAAATATTCGACCGGTCGTAGTGCCCTGTCCTGACATAAATATGAGATGGCATGTGAACAATATGTCCGGCTGCCGGCATTGCTGTCTCCAGGAGTTCGGCGCTTTTCAGGGCTTCTTCTGGTTTCGGAGAAGCCTCAAGTAAGTGGATATATAAATGATGCGCTCCCGGGTGCCCGGGATTCAGCATCGTGGCTGTTTCCAGCGCCCTTCTGGCTTTGATGGTGGATTGCTTAGGTGATCCATCCGGTTGATAATAGTCCCATGGACTTCCCATCATCAATGCGTCTGCAAACAACGTAAGGACTTCCGTATCACGAGGATATTTTTCAGCCAACGTAGACATCGCATTGGCATAGGAAGTATTAAGCGGCTCCCTGTCTGCATAAGCTTTCCCGTCAAATCTGGAAGACATCGCGTGAATAAGGTCTTTCTCCTTTTGTGGTGCTTTGGCCGAAAACTTCCTTGCCATGATCATGGCATTATTTGCCATTTCTTCCCGTTCCTTTGGGTTGATGTCATTAATGTTTGGCCCCAGGGCCAGTGCCTGACCCCAATAAGACATGGCGCAGGTCGGATCCAGACGTGATGCTTCCCTGAAGGCACGCAGAGCTTCATAATGGTTAAAGCCATAAATCAGACGGAGGCCCTGGTCAAAATATTTTTGAGCGAGTTGGCTCTCGGTTACGATTCCATAATGCAGATCACCTAACCCTTCGTAGATCGGCACAGGGCCGTCCGGAGCCTGGAGTAACTCGTTAAAAATCCTGCCGCAGAGGGAAACGGATGGTGCCACAAAATCGCTGGTCCACTTCCTTTCTCGATTCCAGGAAGGGAGCACTATCATTATGGCAATCAGCAATGCATTCAATGCGATTCGAAATGGGAACTTCATCATCATCAAAGTTTGGCTTGGGCAATGAATTTACCCATTTCCACTTCCTTGAGAAAGCTAATCAATGCATTAAAATAATTCTGCTGGTCATCATACATACTCAAATGACTGCCTTGAGGACACAGGTACAAGCGGCTATTGGGGAGCAACTCCGCTTCCCTTTTCATGTCGTCAGGGCTCATTTCATCATTCACTCCGCCCAGAACCAGCGCTGGAGTCCTGATATCCTTTAACCGGTCCCACATAGTCCATGATCTCAAATTGCCGGTTACGTGAAACTCATCCACTCCCTGCATTTGGGTGTAAATGGAAAAATTCGCAAGGCGGAAACTTCTGGTCACCGGTTCAGGCCAAGGGTCAAGCTGGCATATTACATGCCGGTAGAGTTTGGACATCAGCAAGTCCTGGTAGGCAGGTGCGGTATACTGCCCCAGCTGATCCAGTGAATCAAATGTTCTGATGTCTGTGGAGGAGAAGAATTTGGTCTTGAGACTGGAAGTATAATTGAGATATTCTTTGGCTCCTGCGGTCATATTACTGAATACAACACCTTTGAGGTGATCGGGGTATCGATAGCTATACTCCATGGCGAGCATGGATCCCCATGAATGTCCAAACAAGTAAAAGTCACTAAGTTGCAGACCTTCGCGCACCTGCTCAACTTCCTCCACAAAACGATCAATCCTCCATAAAGAAGTGTCGGCAGGTATGTCGGAATTACCGCATCCCAGTTGGTCATAGTAATAGAACTCAATGCCTGACTGAGGAAGAAAGTTGTCAAAGCACTCCATGTAGTCATGGGTAAAAGCCGGACCGCCATGAAGAAGTAGAACTTTTATTGATCCTTCACCGACCTTCTTCGTCCAGACTCGGTATTTCTGATCTACTGTAATCATCTTCACATTTCCTGACTGTACCTGTGTATACTGAGGAACGCCATATTCATTCCTTGGAATTTGCTCTCTGTCAGAAAGTGAAGTGCAGGAAGCAACCCAAATAAGAACGATCGCCGCCTTGTTAAAGGATAATATATTCATCCAAATAAAGGATTGTCAACCTCAAGTTGATCGGATATGTCCCGGGATACAATCCCAGAATTCAGTGAATACTATCCTGATTTCGGCAGCCCGTACTCAGGAGGAGGCTCTACCGGTTTCCGCAATGGCCCTTTTCAATCGGCGGACGAACATAGGGCCTTCATAAATGAATCCAGTATAAATCTGGATAAGATCCGCACCTGCCCTGATTCTTTCCAGCGCATCATGTTCTGACATGATGCCGCCCACGCCTATTATCGGAAAACCGGGAGGCAATTGACGCCGCAGATATTTCACCACTTCATTGGACTTCGTGGTTAAAGGCCTTCCGCTAAGCCCGCCGGAACCGACCGCCTCAATTTCCGTCGCCGGTGTGTGGAGACCTTCTCTTGACACAGTGGTGTTGGTCGCAATGACGCCGTCAGTTCCTGTTTCCGTCAGAATCTCAATTACATCATCGAGTTGTTGAACATTCAGATCAGGCGATATTTTCAGGAATATGGGCTTGGCCAATGGTCTTGCCTGACTAAGCGCTTTCACCTGGAGCAACAGCGCCTTCAGCGGTTCACGATCCTGAAGAGCACGAAGGCCCGGTGTATTCGGTGAGCTGACATTTACAACGAAATAATCAACAAATGGATATAATGCCTCAAAACAATAGGAGTAGTCATCCGCAGCCTTCTCGTTAGGTGTGCTTTTGTTCTTTCCAATGTTGCCGCCAACCAGCACATTTGATTTCCGTTTCTTCAAACGGTCTACGGCCGCAATTACTCCTTCATTGTTGAAACCCATCCTGTTAATCAAGGCATGATCTGTTATCAACCTGAAGAGCCGCGGCCTGGGGTTTCCTTCCTGGGGTAATGGTGTCAGGGTGCCGATTTCGATAAATCCAAAACCAAAGTATCCAAGTTCATCAATCAGGCGCGCATCCTTGTCGAAACCGGCGGCCAGACCGACAGGATTGCTGAATCTCAATCCAGCTACAGTTCTTTCCAGGACAGGATCTTCATAGTGATATAGCGTGTTCAGAAGAATACGCATGCCTGGTACACGACATAGCACATTTAACAAGCCAAAAATAAAATGATGTATTCGCTCCGGATCAACGAGAAAGAGGACAGGCCGGATGACGCGTTTGTACATTCTTACTTCTTCTTGGATTTCTTGGGTTTGAATGACAATTTCTTGAACCCGGCAGAGACTACCTCGTCAATCATCTGCTGACTGTTTGAGGAACTTGAAAATGAAGTGGCATTAATCCGCCAGATGAGGTTCTTCTGGCGGTCTTCCAGGTCAATAATCATGCTTCCCATCCTGTAGTCTCGCGACCAGGTTTGCGCATTACTGCCGGGTGTCATGCCCAGCGGACCGAGTTGTTCCAGATCGGTGCGTGCCTGTGTCCCCGCGACAAAAGTGGCTATAAGGTCTCCGGCGGAGTCAACTGGCTGAAGGCCCTTCTCCATTAACTCCTCTTTGATTGACTTCTGTATCAGTGCTTTAAGAGAGGCATCGGACACCTGACGCTGATCCTTCGGGGTGATGATTTCACTTTCTCCAAAACTGAATGTCTTATATATAGTATAATCTCTGTCCTTCTTGTACTCAACTTCAATGCTTTGGGAGAAAAGTGGGAAAGAAAGGAAGAGAAAAAATAATGTTCTGATCATAATTCAAAGTTACAAAATTGTGCTCTGACCCGATGGCAATTCAGCTTCTGGGGTGAAAGTCCCTGATCACCTGCCTGAGGTAGTCACGATCAAGATGGGTATAGATTTCAGTGGTTGTGATTGATTCATGACCCAGCATTTCCTGAACCGCTCTCAAATCCGCGCCGCCTTCAATCAGGTGAGTGGCAAACGAATGGCGGAAGGTGTGAGGGCTTATTGTTTTTTTAAGTCCGATTTTTTTTGCCAGTGCCTTTATGATAAGAAACACAGACACTCTCGAGATCTTCCGCCCCATACGGTTGAGGAAGACATGCCCTTCAAATCCCTTTTGAACACGAATGTGAACACGAATTTCTTCAAGGTAAATTCTGAGAAATTTCATGGCATCGCGCCCGATCGGCACCAGCCGTTCCTTATTCCCCTTTCCAATGACGCGGAGAAACCCAAGGTCGAAATACACATTGGATGCGCGAAGCTCTACGAGTTCCGACACACGCAACCCTGAACTATAAAGTACCTCCAGCATGGCCCTGTTGCGGCCGCCTTCTGGTGTGGAAAGATCAATGGCCTCCAGCAGTTTTACAATTTCTTCATAGTCCAAAGTGTCTGGCAATTTTCTGCCCAGTCGCGGACCTTCCAGCAATTGGGAAGGATCCTTGTCAAGCCGCTCTTCAGACAGCAGATATTTATAGAACCCCTTTATCCCCGACAGAATTCTGGCCTGACTATAGGCACTCATGCCGAGCTCATTGATATATCGCAGAAACCCCTGAAGTAATTTTATATCTACCAATTCAGGCCTGGTTCCAGCCGCATGAATTGAAACATATTGCGCAAGCTTCTCAACATCCCGCTCATAAGCTTCAATGGAGTTAGGAGACAATGATCGCTCAAGCTTGAGATAATTGCGGAAGTCACGAATGGCTGACGTCCATGAAGGACTTATAGCTGATGTAACGGATGGCATTTGTCTGCGTCACAAAGATCGACAAAGAACTATCAAACCTGACTTATATCATATTTATTATGGTGACAAAGTCTGTTGATACACATCTATATTTAAGTGTCAAACCCGGCCAGGGCAGCCATGATCACGCTTTTTCATTTATCGCTGCTGTCTTCTTTTTTGTTTTTCTTCCTCCCCAGGAAATATCAATACGCTTTTGCCTTTTTGCTCCAATCCATGCTAGTTGTATCAACCTCAGCATGGGCCGTACAGGCATGGAGTGCGTCTACGCCCGTACAGGTGGCCCTTGGCATCGCCACCTGGAGAGGAGAAATCACTTTACAGATTGACAAACTGAGCGCTTTTTTCATTCTGTTGGTCAATTTCATTTGCTTCATGGGCATCGTATATGCCGCAGGCTACCTTCAGCCTTACATAGCAAAGAAACGAGCCACCACCATCTCACTGCACTTATTCAGTTTCCTTTGGCTTAATGCGGCCATGGTCATGGTTACCGCACTCAATGATGGCATAGCATTCCTTCTTGCATGGGAACTGATGTCTCTGACCTCTTTCATCCTTGTTATCTTCGAAGCCGAAAAAGAAGAGACGCTGAAGACAGGGATCAATTATCTGCTGCAGATGCACTTCGGATTTGCCATGATTATGTTTGGATTCCTGCTCGTCAAGGATGCAACTGGTGAAATGAGCTTCACTGCCCTTGGTACCTACTTTGCAACGCACAATAATGTAGTCGTCTTCCTCGCCTTTTTCATTGGCTTCGGTATAAAGGCAGGCTTTATCCCTTTGCACACCTGGTTGCCGAGAGCTCATCCCGCCGCTCCTTCCCATGTATCAGGTGTGATGAGTGGTGTAATGATCAAGATGGGAATCTATGGGATACTGAGGGTTACTTCTTTCCTCCAGGGTGATTTTATGGTGTGCGGAGCAATCGTCCTGGCCATCGCCATTCTTTCGGGAATTCTGGGTGTGGTACTGGCGATTATGCAGCACGACCTTAAACGATTGTTGGCATATCACAGCATCGAGAACATTGGAATCATCGGAATTGGCATTGGTCTTTCCATTCTGGGTTACGCAACCGGTGATCCTATCCTCGCATCTCTGGCAATGGCGGGAGCGTTACTCCATTGTGTCAATCACGCGCTTTTCAAGTCACTCCTCTTCTTTTCCACCGGCAACGTTTATTATGCAGCCCACTCCGTGAATATGGACCGGCTGGGTGGCCTGGCCGGTCCGCTGCGTCTCACCTCGATCGCCTTTCTGATAGGAGCACTCGCCATCAGCGGCATTCCGCCATTCAATGGCTTCGTTTCTGAATTTCTCATTTACAATGGGATTATTCATGACTTCGCATCGGCAGGTTTCACAATGTTCCTGGCAGGACTCGCTGGATTTGTAAGTCTTGCCCTGATTGGAGGGCTATGCCTCTACTGCTTTACAAAGGCCTTTGGCATGACTTTTCTCGGCACCCATCGCAGCGTACATCCCTACGAAATCAGGAAGACGCATTGGACCATGCTGGCTGCCCTGGTTCCTATCATTCTCGCAATTGTCTTTATCGGGATCTTCCCTGAGTGGGTGATGTACCCGCTGCACGAAAGCCTGGCTACCTTTCATTGGCTGACCGGCACTGCCCTGACCCAAACGGCTCCCGCCGCCGCCATGAGCCAGGTGAGTCTTATCAACATCATTTTCCTTGGCGTGATGGTCACAATTGGTTTAGTGAAATGGATCCAACAGAAAAAAGTTGTTGTTGCAACAGGCCCGACTTGGGGCTGCGGTTATACTGCAGGCGACTACCGTCACCAATATACACCCACGTCATACGCCGACAGCCTGGCCCAGTTGGCTGAACCATTTGTGATCTTCAGGAAAGAGTATCAACCGATAGGTGAAAGGGATATTTTTCCTGATCAAAGGACTTTTCGAACAGAGTCGGGTGACCGGATTGAGCGCTCAGCAATCATGAAAGTTATCGGTGTCCTCGTAAAATACCTGCCCCAGATCGGAAGGGCACAAACCGGTCATATCCATCACTATCTCATTTATCCGATGTTGTTCCTGGCATTAATTGCATTGCTCACTTTCCTGCAGGTCATCTGAAATGGAGTCCCTTCTGATCATATTAATTTGTTCCCTCTTTGTACCCGGCATTATTGTAAAGACGAAAGCCCTGTTCAGCGGAAGAAAAGGTCCCGGCATCTTTCAACCCTGGCTGGATATCATCCGACTGCTAAAGAAAGGAAGCGTTTACAGCCTGGTGTCCAGCTACGTCTTTCAATTCGGAGCAACCATCTATCTGGCTTCAGTAATAGTCGCCGCCTTGGTTGTCCCGTTCGATAAGTACCCGTCATTGATTTCATTCCCGGGCGACTTTGTCATGTTTGCCTACATGCTCGCATTGGGCCGGTTCCTTATCATCATTAGCGCCCTGGATGTTTCCAGCGGCTTCGAAGGGATGGGTGCCAACCGCGAGGCCTTTTATTCACTGCTAGCTGAACCTGCCTTCTTTATTCTGATGGGATCGCTCGCCATGTTTACCGGGTACACCTCTTTCCATGAGATCTACAGCAATCTGCATTACGCTGACAGGTATGCTGTGATCATCGCCATTATCGCGGGATATGTGCTGGCCAATTTCACGCTCGTTGAAAACAGCCGGTTGCCTGTAGACGACCCCCTCACCCATCTCGAATTAACCATGGTGCACGAAGTGATGGTTTTGGACCACAGCGGCTTTGACCTTGGACTCATCAAAATCGCCAATAACCTGAAGCTGGTCCTGCTCAACACCCTTAGCATCAATTGCTTTATCCCTCAGGATTGGCCCATCGTATGGCAGGTTACGGCTTTCCTGTTCCTGCAGACCTTATTCGCTGCCGGCGTGGGCTATGTGGAGTCCTTCCGCGCCAGAAACAAAATGGCAATGAACCCGCAGTTCATCCTGTCGATCAGCGCGATTTCACTGATCCTGATTTTTGTGATCATTATTCTTAACAACAAGATTTAGGCAATGGTCAATTTTGTCATCATATCATTCATCATCACGCTCATATACATTGCAAAGATTGAGATGGTTAAAAGCTACTATCCCCTGATGGCGGCACAGGGTGTTTTGCTTTTTATCCTCTCTTTTCTGGAACTCAGTGAGACCTCCGCCCTTCAATTGATCCTGATACTTTTCGAGACCCTTATTTTCAAGGCCATATTCGTGCCCTTGTTTCTCCAGGCTATCACCAAGGGCAGAGCTCACCGGCATCAGCACTCCCCGGTCAAAGGCTATTATTCCCTTCTACTGGCATTGGCGCTCATTGTCGCGAGTTTCGTAATATCCCACCAGATGCATGAGGAATTCCTCGATGTAAAATATTTCACTGCGGCTACCTCTTCGATTTTCATCGGACTATTCATCGCCATCAATAATCGCGACCTCGTCACTCACCTTATTGCCTATCTGGTCATTGAGAACGGCATCTTCCTGCTGTCAATCGCCCTCGGAGGTGAGATGCCCATGTTTGTAAACAGCGCTATCCTTCTCGACATCTTTACCAGCGTCCTGATTATGGGACTGGTCTTCAACCGGCTTAAGGATCACTTTGAGTCCACCGATGCCACACATCTTTCACAACTAAAAGACTGAAGCCGTGTCGCTCGTTCAACTCCTTATGATAACCGTTGTGATGGCCGTCATCACCTACTTCATAAGACACAGGGTGCTGACGCATGTCATGGTGCTGACTTACCTGGCAGGCCTGGGGTTCTTTGCCATTACTCTTTATCAACACTTGGGTGAGCGACTGGATGAATATTTCTATTGTGATCGACTGGGATTCATCTTCTTTATTGTCCTGATTATAGTAAGCCTTTTTTCGGGCGTCCACTATATCACTTTCGTGGGATACAGAAACGTGCCCCGCGAAGCAATGGCCCTTCACAATGCTGGCACAATATTCTTTACCGGCGCCATCACAGCAGCCCTGTTCACGCAGCATTTCGGCGTACTCTGGGCAGCCATGGAAGCTACGACGTTAGGTGCCTCCATATTGATTTATCACAATAGGAATCAGCACTCGCTGGAGGCCACCTGGAAGTATGTCTTCATCGCTTCCATTGGGATTGCCATAGCCTTTGCAGGGATATTGTTTCTGGGACTGGCCGCCCACAAGATCGGGCATGTTGATTTCACATTCAATGCGATCAAGGCTGAGGCTTCACGTCTGAATCCGGTATGGCTGAAAGCAACCTTTCTGCTGGTACTCACAGGCTTCAGTGTGAAAATGTCACTGGTGCCTTTGTTCACTGTGGACATCGATGCGAAAGATGCCTCGCCTTCCCTGGTAGGAGCCAGCCTTTCCTCGGTACTCATGAACGCCGGTTTTGTTGCAATGATCCGCTTCTATGAAGCTTTTTCAGTCACCACCATTCTTCCCTGGATGAACAATGTGCTGCTGATTACCGGCATGCTGTCACTCATTCTTTCTGCGTCCTACCTGCTGAAGGTGCGAAACATCAAACGCCTGTTCGCTTATTCAAGCATGGAACATGCTTCCCTGGTGACCATCGCGTTTTCCTGTGGAGGTGTGGGCTATCTGGCGGCAATCCTGCACCTAATCATGCATTCTTTTGCCAAAGCCAGCCTCTTTCTGCAAGTGTCGCAGATGCATCGCATCTACAACAGCAAATGGGACGATTCAATTGGAAGTTACTTGCGAATCAACCCATTGGGCGGTCTGGTACTCCTGTTGGGATTTCTGTCCATCATTGCCATGCCGCCTTCCGGCATGCTCATAACCGAATTGATGATGTTTCAGGCCCTGGTAGCAAAGAACTACTGGTGGCTGGCAGCGATCATTCTGGTATTGGTACTGGTGATTATTTATGGACTGGCAGTGCGCCTGCTAGGCATCCTTTTCATCAAGAAGCCCGGAGCCCAAATACAGATGAAAGGAATCACCCCTTGGGAATCTGTCCTTCAGCTGGTTCTGATTGTGATGGTGTTCTATATCGGGTTGTTCCGGCCTGAATTTATCGTAAGCAACATACAAAAAGCGTTGGAGGTACTTCCGTTATGACTGCTACCGCTGCAATCATCAGGAACCAGGAGGTCATCCCTCTCACACGCATTCCCCTCTTGCCCTACCCTGAGTTCTTTCAGGCCGTCGATGAACTTATGAAAAGCGGGCTTCACTGTGTTAACTATTACGCATGGCCGGATGGCGATAAGCTTAGGTTCATCATCTGCCTCGCCAATGACAGCGATGGAACCATTCATTTGCTGATGCATGAATCCCCTAAACGAAACGGATTACGCCTTGATTCACTATCTGCTCAACACTATCCTCTTCATATTTTCGAACGGGAAATCATCGAGAACTTCGGCGTTGATTTCATCGGACATCCCTGGCCGAAACCTGTTCGTTATGCATGGAACCGGGCCGAGGCATCGAAAGTCATCAGCAATTATCCCTTCTACAAAATTGAAAGCGAGGAGCTGCATGAGGTTGGCGTAGGTCCTATCCACGCGGGTGTAATCGAGCCAGGCCATTTCCGTTTTCTTTGCAACGGTGAAACTGTTCTGCACCTCGAAATTCAACTCGGGTGGCAACATCGGGGTGTCGAAAGCCTTCTCCTAAGCAAGCCGGGCCTCTTGCAACGCACGATCCTGGCCGAATCCATTGCTTCTGATACATCCGTGGGGCATTCACTTGCCTTCGTGAGTCTCATAGAAGCCCTCGCCGTTATCACTCCCGGAGAAAAGCTTGAGATGGAGAGAACGATGGCATTGGAACTTGAGCGGATTGCCATGCACCTGGGGGACCTGAGCAATGTAAACATCGGAATGGCATACCAGCTCGCTTCATCCGTCTTCGGAACTCTCCGTACACCGGTGATCAACTACGCCCAGGCCTGGTGCGGAAACCGGTTCGGGAAAGGCTTGAACCGGGTAGGTGGAAGTCATTATCCCTTCAATGATGAACTGGCGGCCAAGCTGCTCGATCTGATGAATAAAGTTGAGGAAACGGCCAAGCCTATGGCAGACCGGTTATTCGGGCTACCCAGTTTCCTCATGCGGTCCGAAAACATTGGCAAGGTTACAGAGACGCAGATGCGGCTGATCGGGGCTGTCGGAATGGCCGCACGAAATGCAGGTCTTGCCCGCGACATCCGGATCACTCATCCATTTGCATCGTACCATAAACACCCTATCGAATCCCAAACACTGACCCAAGGTGATGTGTGGGCGAGGATGATGCTGAGAAACATGGAGCTGAATGATTCCGTCTACTATGTGAGAGATTTGACGAGAATCTGGATGGAATTGGAAGGGATGGTCCCTCCTCCGGTCGAAGCTAAAAGAGTACAGTTGGCGCCAGACAGTTTTACGGTATCACTCGTGGAAGGCTGGAGGGGCGAAATTTGTCATTGCGCAGTAACAGGTTCCGACGGACGCATCATCCATTATAAGGTGAAAGACCCCTCACTTCATAATTGGATGGCATTGGCCTTAAGCCTGAGGAACCTGGAGATATCTGACTTTCCCATTAATAACAAGAGTTATAATCTCAGCTACTGTGGATTCGACTTATAATCATGAACTGTTGAAACAATGATACCCGAACTCGGCATACTCAGAAGACTTGGCAAACAGTACATTCCGGATGTCACTGCACCCAAAGTGCCAGGACCTTTCAAGGGAAGGCCGGAAATTTCCTCGGCGGCTGTTGACGAGGAAGCACTGGCTGACTTATGCCCAACAGGAGCTATCGGCAAAAAACCAGTGTCGATCGACATGGGCAAGTGTGTGATGTGCGGTGCCTGTTCATTCGCCTTTCCAGAAAAAATCCAATTCACTGCCGACTACAAGATCGCAACCAACGCACGTGAACGACTGATCATTTCGGAAGGAAACCACGAGCCTATAACACTTGATCAATCGAAAGTGAGAGCAGAGATTCGCAGCCTGTTTGGTCGATCGTTGAAACTCAGGGAAATTTCAGCAGGTGGTGGCAATGCAGACGAAGGAGAGCTTAATGCCTGCGGCAACCCTAACTTTGACATGGGCCGTTTTGGAATTGAATTCCTCGCCTCGCCTCGCCATACAGATGGAATCGTTATCACCGGCCCTATTACAAAGAACATGGCTGAGGCCACGCAGGTTTGCTATGACGCCGTTCCTTCCCCCAAGTTGATCATCCTGGTGGGTACGGACGCAATCAGCGGAGGAATCTTTGACGGAAGTCCGGCACTGGACCGGAGTTTCCTCGACAAATATCACGTCGATCTATATGTTCCTGGCAACCCACCTCACCCGCTTACATTTGTAAACGGCATACTTGAGATGGTGCGGGGAAAGAAATGAAGAGTGAAAAATGAAGAACTAAGAGTGAAGAACGAAGAGTGCTTTGCCCGCTGGAGTCTTCGTCGTTCCTGCCAGAACTCCAACCAATGACGGGGGCTAAATTAAATATGGGGCGAAGATTGCTTCGCCCGACCAAACCCTCCGATACGAATTTTCGAAATACACCACTTTTACTGGTCAAGACTGGGAAAGTATTCCAGCGTATGGGCAAGGATTTGCGTAAGCCTTGGTAAGCTTTGGTAAGTATTAGTAAGTGTTGGCAATGGATTGCAAAGTATTGGGAAGTATTGGCAAAGTATTGATAAGGTATTGCCAGGTATTGGTAAAGTATGGACAAAGTATTGGTAAAGCATTGCCAGGTATTGGTAAAGTATGGACAAAGTATTGGTAAGGTATTGCCTGGTATTGGTAAAGTATTGATAAGGGATTCGTAAGTATGTGAGGAGACTGGGAATTGTTGGTAAAGCCTGGAATGCTTCTGGCCCGACTTTGGCAACAGGCTTGATCTACACCTACACCTGGCGGAGACTGACGGGATCTGGAAAAAGACTCCCGGAGTTGGGTTCTGGCGAGACTGCCGAATTAAGTAGGTACGTGTTACGCCCCAGAGTCCCTGGCGGCCAAGGTCAGCCCTGACCTCTTGTACATCGTACGTTTTTTAGTGACCTTCCCGGCTTGTTTCCAGGTATATGCGAAATCTTTTCTTGCTTTTGCTGATCATACCGCTCCTTGCATCGTGCGCAGAAGGGGTGCATACCTCTTCATGGAGAGCGAAAGGCGTTGACCTCAATAAATACAAAACTTACGCGTGGCTCGCCCCTGGTGATTCCGTGCTGAACAACCGTCGCGACGATAAGCTCTATGCCGGCACCATTCAGCATGCCGCGGATGAGGAGATGAAGAAGAAAGGGATGATCATCGATGTACAAAAGCCCGATGTCATCCTGATGTTCGACACCCACCTGGAAGACATGATGAAATACTCACAGTCCCCTACCGTGAGCGTCGGCGTGGGTTTCGGGGGCCCTGGTTATTATGTAGGCGGCATGGCCCCTGTTGCCGGAGGAGAAATTACCGCATCGCCATACAAGCAAGGGACGCTTGTGATAGAAATGTTTGACCTGCGTTCACAGCAGCCCGTCTGGCGCGGTATTGCCAGCAGCGAACTGGATTACCAGAGCGACGTACAGGCCATCATTCAGACCGCAGTACGGAATGTGTTCATGTATTTGCCCATCAAACACAAGAAATAGTCATGAGGATTCAAATCATCAATGGCCCCAACCTGAACCTGCTGGGAAAACGGGAACCTGAGACCTACGGAAGTCAGACTTTCGAAATGTTCTTCAAGAGCCTTCAGGAAAGCTTTCCGCAAACAGAACTTTACTATTTCCAGTCAAACGTGGAAGGCGAAATTGTAAATCAACTGCAGGCCACCGGCTTCTCCTTTGATGGTATCATTCTGAATGCTGGAGCCTATACACATACCTCCGTTGCCATACACGATGCCATCGCCGCCATCACCACCCCGGTTGTTGAAGTACACATTTCCAACATTTATGCCCGCGAAGAATTCAGGCACAAAAGCCTGATCACATCCAAATGTGCCGGCCTGATTTCCGGCTTCGGGCTTCAGGGCTACGCGCTGGCGCTCATCTACCTGCTTAACAGACAGTAACAATTCCTCTCATGGTCAGTTTCTACCCCGGCCCTTCCAGGGTGCACAATGAGATACCCAAATGGGTAAAGGAGGCACATGTTTCCGGAATTCTTAGCATGAACCACCGGAGCGATGAGTTCATGACTCTTGCCGGAAATGTTGTTCGCCTCATGAGGCAGAAACTGGCAATTCCAAAGGAATATTCGATTTTCTTCGCGACAAGTGCCACTGAATGCTGGGAGATTATTGCGCAATCATTAATTAAGGAGAAGAGTGTTCACTTGTTCAATGGTGCATTCGGAGAAAAATGGTTCGATTACACCAGTAGGATCAGACCCCAGGCTCAATCTGTTAGGTTTGATCCGGAAATTGTTCCTGATACCCTTCAACTGGCATTTGATCCGGTTGAATTGGTCGCCGTTACGCAGAACGAAACATCCAATGGTACCCAGGTACCGGCGTCTGTCATTAGTAGGATACAAAAACTGAATCCTCAGGCGCTGATAGCAGTAGATGCTACGTCATCGATGGCAGGTATCCAGTTGGGTTGGAAGACAGCCGATATCTGGTTTGCGTCCGTTCAAAAGTGTTTCGGCTTGCCCGCGGGCCTATCCATAATAATATGTTCACCACGGGCCATGCAGCGGGAAAGGGAGCTCTCTGAAAATCTACATTACAACAGCCTGGGATTCATAGCGTCAATGATGGAAAAGCATCAGACTACATGTACACCCAATGTTCTTGGCATTTACTTGCTCATGCGCGTCCTGCAAAAGATGAAACCCGTTTCGGAAATACATGGTGAGACACTTCGGCGGTATGAGGCATGGGAGAACTTTGTTACCAAATGCCAGTCATTTGAATTTCTGATCGCAAACCGCCGGGTTCGGTCCCATACAGTTCTCACCCTCCGTACCTCCTGGCCTTTGGCATCGTTGAAATTAGCGGCACGGAAGAAGGGCTTTCTGCTTGGCGAAGGTTACGGTGATCTCAAAACCAGCACCTTTCGCATTGCCAACTTCCCGGCACTGCGAAACAGTGAAATCCAATCATTGATGAAATTCCTGAAGAGTTATCAGGAAGAACGGTAGGCCATTTCGTATACAGACTTGGAGTGTGGTCCAAGAAATACACGCGCATAAATTCGGATGATGGACAGCCCGTCTACAATGAATGCAAGACTTGTGAAAATGGCCAGTGCAGGCTGGTCTTCATGGATATGACTGAAAATCAAATCCTCACCAATGAATGTGGGTGAAATGGGGAACCCGGTTGCAGCAAGGCAAGCCAGGAGGAAAACCAATGCAATCTTGGGATGATGATAGGAATGACCGTGGAACATATCAAGATCAATGTTCCCCTCAAGGTTCTTCAATCTCCTCAGGCACAAAAATCCGACTACACCCGAGATGGCAACTCCACTGAGATACAGGTGAATCTGATCGAAGGTAAAATTCTCATTAAAGGAGATGGCAAGTGCCATCCAGAAGTGGGTCATAATCACCAGGAGCCAACTCATACGGGCCTGCTTTCTCTCAGTGAATGACTTCAGTACCAGAATACAGGCTATAATTGAAAAAGTTAGCGGAAGGACATGCTCTATATTGTCAGGTACAACATCCTTGTTGTACACGCTGTATAGTCCAACAAGATAAAGCGGAACAAACATCAACAGCACCCGATTGAAAGTAAGAAAGTCGAGTTTGCGACCCGCCATTTTCAGGGGATTCCAGAGGTACCGGTACAGGAAGGAGTCGAGGTTGAATTCCTTTACCGACAGCATATAAAGCGAGTATTCCAGTCGTTTCGGCCAGGTGTCTTCGAAGGTATGTTGATGAGGGGTATAGTTGTAGAACTGTTCCCTTATGAGATATGACACTACAGAAGGTGAAACCAAAAGCTGGTAGGTTCTCAGGAAAGCGTTTCCAGCAAAGTGAATCATGGCAAGCGTCTCGAAGCCTGCCGCCAATTCGATAAAGATCAAACCTATCTGCGCACTGGAGGCATAGGCAATCTGACTCTTGATGGAGGATTGCACACGCGCGATGTTGGTGGAAACAAATGCCGTTGAAAGCCCAAGCAGAGCTATGATGATGCGCACGGAAGTCTGATATTCCCAGAATGGGTAAGTTCTCAGCAGAATAAAGACGCCAATATGAACGGAAAGAGATCCGTAAAAGATCGCGCTCGAAGGTGTCGGACCTTCCATGGCTCTGGGTAGCCAGGAGGAGAAGGGTAATTGTGCAGACTTCGCTGCTGCCGAAACCAGGATCATCAGGGAGATGAATACGCCAATCCAGGTGTGTGACTGAAGATGTTCATGAACCAGTTCATAATTATTCAGTTTGATGAATGTTATGTTTTCATGCCACAGGTGGTGACTCATCCACATCGCCAATAGAAGTCCGACATCACCGATGCGGTAGATGGAAAATACCTTAACCGCATTCTTCACCGGCAGATAGCGGTCGCGGTAGAACGCGATGAGGAGAAAGCTTGTCACACCAAGAATTTCCCAGCCTATGAACATGGTCTCCATGTTGCCGGAGAAAATGATAAAATTGTATCCTACGTAGAAGAACAGGATGGTGTTAAAAAAACGTTTGTATCCGCTTTCGCGGTGCATGTAGATCCGGCTGTAGATCGTTACTAGGAAAGTGAGGAATGATCCTACAAAAACATAGATCGCCGAAATCCGGTCGAAAGTAAAATCGATGAAGAATTCATAATCATCCGCCTTGAAAACAACGAAATCCCTTGTGTCCAGGACAGGATGTCCATTCCAGAACCAATAGACCAGAAAAATCTGAAAGCTGATCATGTGGAGTCCCACGGTGACAAATGACACCCTTGAGATAAGTGTTTCTTGCTGCCTTGGAATGATCAGGCTCAGGGCAAAACCCATTATAGGCACCAACACAAAATAGTTCAGTATGGAGTTCATCGTCAGCACGCTATTTGAGGATGTAAACGGGCAGGTTGTCTTCTGTTGATTCTATCTTTGGGGTCACGTCTGCGATCTCTTCCAATCGTGTGGTAAGCACATGATAGGGGACGAACTTCCCATCCCTGAATGCGTACAGTTCTCTTGTTTCAGGATGAACAGCCACCAGATTAACCCAGTCATTGATGAACCACTCATAGGTTTCTGCCTGACGCTGGACGACATCCAGCACGACCTGAGGATAATGTTCGACAATCATGAGCAGGCGAATAGGATCATGGACTTCGATCATCTGACTGGGCAAACCTGGTCGGAGATCTCCATCAATGCCATTGGCCACGCCAAAAAGCCCCATTACGTTGTGTGGCAATTTGGTTCCTGCACCAAGTTTCTGATTATCCACCCTTGAAAAGAAATACTCAAGGTTGATTCCTCCACAAACCGGCGCCGCCGGCCGGATGATGTTGAGAAGGTACTTACCATCCGGGTCGATGCTGTAATCATAAGAATTCATGAATGCCCTGCGGTCGAGGAACAAATGCTGTGTCAATGACCTTCTTCCAATAACGCATAGTGTATTGGTGGCATGATTCAGTTCAGGTCTGGGTTCAAAAAGGGAGACTGAACGAAGTTTGACCCGGTCATGTGCTTCAGGAGCAGGAACACGTGAGTCCATAAGGACAAAACGGCGGGATCTTTCCTTGGCATTGAAATCCAGAGCCTGATGGAATATCGATTCGTTCCTTTTGTGCGCTTCCGCATTTGCCGGTATTAAAGTGTCCTCGTCATAGAATGCTATTTCATCCCGGGTCGTGTCGTGGAGGGCGCCAATAAATTGCGTAGTATCTGGAATCTGGATTCCCTTTTCACGCAGAGCGGCTCTTACTTCCGCATGGTTAAGCATGTAACAGATCACGCGTGCATTAACGGAACCAGGCCTTCCTGAACAAGCTCCGCAGTCGTACGCGGCGTAATGTGGATTATTCACGCTGCTGGAACCGTGACCCACCACATAGATGACGGAGGCAAAGTTGCGCACCAGGCCAATGCTCATCAGGAGCCCTTCAACCCGTTGCACCATTTCCGGGATTGTGAACCCAATCTGCAAACCGTTTTCCCTGTCCCCCGGGTTCCTGTTCTCAATTGTAAGGCTTGAGAATTTATCCATGTGCCGGAACGAAGAAGCCGTTGCGGGGCCCATGGAGGGTCTGAAAATGTTGATGAAAAGTTTGACTGCTGACCAGAAGCCAAGTGTCTGGGTAATGAGCCAGCCTGCAAAAAGGTGGTGCGCCCGCTTGGTGAAATGGACATCCTGCTCAATCTCAGAAGAAGAGCCCACTGCCTTGATAAGATATTTCGGAGTGATAGGCGCCGGACACACTTTTGTGTAGGACTTGCCATTTTCTGGCTGGAAGTAGAATTCAGCGCTGAAAAATCCGGGCGTGCCGAAGGTCTCACAGTGCGAATCGAGCCTTTCAAGATAGCGGCGGAAGGAACACTCACGGTCATCAATGCAGAAGATACCCTGGAATGTCTTTGGTCCCTGTACCTGGCCCGGGGTTGAAAGCTGAATCCCGGCCAGAACCTCGTCATAGTAACTCCATTCGTAAGCCGACTGCCAGATCTCGAGCACATCATGCAATTCAGTTTCCGGCACCTCTTCAAAAAGATCCACAGGTCGGTTTGTGATTGCGCCGCCCAGAGGCACCCAATCCTCACCGACCGTATAATCAAGCGCGTCGATTTCCAGCAGTAATTCAAAGATGATCAGGTCGCGCAATGTTATCGTTCGGCGATCGACCAACATTTCCGGTTGATCTTCAATGACAGAAACAATCCCGGACCACCCCTGATGGGCAAACTGCTGATCAAAGAGGTAATGCTTGTAAAGGGATTCGTGCTCAACAACCATCTGCAGCAGGTCTTTCATATTGCACGGCGTTTCCAGAAGAAGCTTCCTGGCGCGGCCTCCTCGGAAGAAAGAGATCAGGCTGTTCCTTTCAAGTTCGCGGATCGAATGCAGAAAACCATCCTTTCCTGCCGGGAAGCTCCACATTGAGATTCCCTGGTCCAGGTAGCTGCAAAGAATTCTGAAAAGCAAAGGATGGACCAGAGAATCAAGGTCAATCTGGTAGAATCGCTTCCAGTTGGAACGGAGAGACCCTATACGCGGTGGAGGGGGTGAGTCAAACTTCTTCTGAAGCACCATCTCGGTCCAGGCCGGTATGAGCGCCGTGCTTTTTCTTTGTGCAATAACCCGCTCCAGTACATCCTTCCGGATCTTCCCGGCATGATATAAGCGTCGATATTCCTTCAAACCCAGCGATACCGTATAACCCAGTATGGCAGAAGCTGAACGAGTTGCCTTGAAGAACTTTTGCTTCTGAAATGCGTGGAGTGTATTCTGATGAATAAAATCCTTCAGTACGGCTTGTTCAGGCAAATAATGCTTCAATGCATGAAGTGCTTCATGCTCATCGAAGGATGTTTGCTTGGAGTCCATAGAAGAAATTCGTTTGGTTAGATAGTTGCCGTTGAAGTTGCCCTGAACAATCAGTCAAAAAGTTGTTCCGCTTAAGGTTACATGTTCCCTATTTGTATAACCCAACAATTAAATCATGAACCTCCGCAGCCTTATGATCAGGGGAACCTTGTCCAAGAAAACTTTCTCAGTAGCAAGACTCAGGCATTGCCATTCTACTTTTCCTTTTTCCAGGAACAATAAGGTTGAATAACAATCAATAAAGAAAGTCTTCCCGTTTTGGGCAGGCCGATCCCCCCTCTTGGCTACGCCTTTTTCCAAACTTTCATAGGGCTCAAGAACCAAGGGTGAACCTGAGAGTTCAATCACAATCAGTTTTCCTAAAGGCCGAAGGGAAGCATCTGCCTTGATCCGAAGTCCGGCAGTGGTGAAAGCAAATACCCCCAAAAGGAGGAATGCTGAGGTCTTTAGGAACCTATCTGGTCGCATAGGCG
>JBDHXU010000051.1:0-24293 GCA_039810905.1 Cyclobacteriaceae bacterium
ATCTGCATGGTGCAGCAAAAGAAATGGATCCAATTGATCCACCTGTTGCGTAGGTAAAGGCTGGCGTACAGGCAATCCTCCCATATCCACCAGTTGGGCGTAGAGCAATCGCTCTACGGTTCTGTTCTTCATTTTGTTATCCATACATTGGTACCTCCATAAGCAGGATTTCGGCATCTTTCTGCGATTCAATCCTTACCGTATCAGTCTCCCAGATTCCCATCCCATCACGTTTTTTCATGTTGTGCCCTCCGGCAGTAATCTCACCGTCAATGACAAAGACATACAAGCCATTTGAAGGATCGTGTAATTTGTAATCGATACCTGTGTCCTTGCTCAAATGGCTCAGACTGAACCATGCATTCTGATTGATCCATAATGTATTGCTGCTCTTGTCGGGCGAAACGACCATTTGAATCCGGTTTATCCTGTCCTCTTTTTTAAAGACTTTTTGATCGTACCGCGGCTCGATATTCTTCTCCTTTGGAAAGATCCAAATCTGCAGGAAGTTCACTGGCTCCGTAGCCGACGCATTCTTCTCGCTGTGTACAATTCCAGAACCCGCACTCATGATCTGGACTTCTCCTGAACGAATCACGCCATGCCCTCCCGTATTATCCCTGTGCTCCAATGCACCGCTCAGCGGTATGGATACAATTTCCATATTGTCATGTGGATGCTGGCCAAAGCCCATTCCTCCTTTGACCACGTCATCATTTAGTACCCGCAGTAACCCAAAGTGGACCCTGGCGGGGTCATAATAGCCTGCAAAACTGAAAGTATGATGGGTATCCAACCATCCATGGTTGGCGTGTCCCCTGCTGGATGCAGCGTGAAAGGTCGTTTTCATAGTATTCTCCTCCCTCATTTTTTAACGGTCAAACCGCTAACAAAGATACATACAATTATTGTATTTACAACTATTGTTAATGCTGATGTTTGTGGAGATTCTTCCGTCTCCTCATCCCTTTCTGAACCTGAAAAGGATTACAGATACCAAGAAAGTAAGCGCCATAAGGCCCAGGAAAAGAAGGGAGGCGGTCATGCTGGGTACCCAATAACCTGTCAGGGACATTCCACAGCCTTCGAGGAACAACATCAAGCCTGTAATTATCCAGTGGCGATTGTAGGTGGGCCAATTCTCTTGGGCCTGTGAGTGGAATGAATTATCCGGTGCAAGGATGCTTCTCCATTTAGGATAATCCCACATAAGAAGGCCGAGTGATGCCAACAGCATCGAACCTGTGATATAGACTGTACCCTTGAACCCTACTGACCAGGTAATGAGGAATATGTTCAGGGAGAGAGGGAAAAAGATAAGGTTCCCCACAGATGCGAAACGCTGCGTCATCAGCAACAAGGCGGCAGTCAGCTGCATCAAACCAAGGAAGTTCCAGTACCATCCTGTACGATACATGGCTTCAAAGAAGTATCCCACCGGGTCACTGACCGGAAGGGAGGTGAATCTGTTTCCGAGCAACTTCGTCATTCCTGATGGGATAAAGGCAAAGCCAAGCAAGTATCTGCTCCAAATCACCAGGTACGACAACCACCTTTTACTGCGGACGGTCTTATAGAAATTCCAAATATCCATGCCTGAAGATGACTAACACCTCAAAATGTTACAGTTTACCTTAAACTCTTACGTAAGATCCGGCATCTTGCCGACAGTGAGGGGATTCCCTCCTTTTCAAGCTTCTTCAGCACCGGCTCAAGCACTCGTCTGCCATCTGACTTAAGTGTAATCATATCAAATAACCCTTGCAAAGAATTGACTCTGACGATTCTGGAGCCTCCCGGTTGCATGGACCAGCGCTTTAACAATTCGACCACCCTTTTATATTGTCGCCCCTTAAGCTTCAAACGGGGAAGTAATTGTGCCACATGCCACTGCAGTTCTTTCTCAATTTCACCGAATGCCAGGTCGAGCACTACAGCCCGATGAGGATCCAAATATTCAGGGTGCTTCCTCGTCACCTTTTCGGTGGCATCAGCGGCACGCATTACAATTAACCGGTCTTTGTGGAACAACAGTTTGAATAACTCGTCAAATTGTTGCTGCGTCCTCACCGCATTGGCAACCTTGTTGCTGTCTCCAATGGACCGACGGTCACTGCCGCTCAGACTGATTTCCAGGCCTGACTTCATGTCGTGAATAGTGATGCATCTTCTCTTTCACCAGCCAATAAAGCCCATGAACATTTGTTCTCCAGGCTCTCAACAGGATCACCATAATAATCTCTTCTGCCAGTTCGATGGCGGTGACAATTACCGTTAAATAGTAAAGCCACATCGCAGGGCCACCAAAGAGAAAGATGGAACACAAAAAGAATCCTTGAAAAACTGTGGCCAGCTTCGCGAAATAAGTATGAAAACTGGTCATTTTTCCATACTTCGCAATGGAAATTCCAATCTGGACAAAGAAAAGAATCAGGAGTACGAGTATGGTCCACCACTGCTCGCGCAAAAATCCGGGCTGGTATACCGCAAGACCTAAAATGGCAGCCAGCAGCGTCAGGTCGTCTCCCAGGGAATCCAATCGCGATCCGAGTACGCTGGACACTTTATATCTTCTGGCCAGATGACCATCCGCTGCGTCTGTAAGGAAGCTGGCGACCAGCATCCATTGAAAAATATCAAACCGGTCAAGAAAAATAAGAAGCAACAGGACAGGAAAAGTGACAATCCTGTAAAGGGTGACCATGTTCACGAGTTTCGTTGCCCGGTCTGCCTTCCACAAATCCTGCAAATGCGCTATTCGGGGATTGTCCTCCATACCGGCTCTTAATTTACTATGCAATAAACTTTCACAACGAAATGCCCTGCCGGCTTGCAAGCTGATCTTTGACAGGAATTGCAGCGAAATGGGAATCCATGGGCTCCCACAGATTTACCCCCTTTACTACGGACTCACCGGGGCATGAACAAATTATATTTGAATATGATATCCTTTTCAACCCGTATCCTGAGGTTCGGCAAGCAGGGCGAAAAGACTGGCTGGTCCTATATCGAGATTTCGGAAAAACAAGCTCATAAGTTGAAGCCGGGTACGAAAGTTTCCTTCAGGGTGAAGGGTACCATTGACGGATATGCCATCAACAAAGCATCGTTGCTTCCAATGGGTGAAGGAAGGTTCATTTTTCCGTTGAAGGGAACATTGAGAAAAGCTATTGGAAAGCAGGCCGGTGATCTGATCCGTGTTGAGCTTGAGGCGGATGAAAGCAAATTCGTATTGTCTCCGGATCTGATGGCCTGTCTAGAAGAAGAGCCGGAATCACTCAGATTTTTCAAGTCTCTGCCCG
Organism: Cyclobacteriaceae bacterium; assembly: GCA_039810905.1. Taxonomy (GTDB): domain Bacteria; phylum Bacteroidota; class Bacteroidia; order Cytophagales; family Cyclobacteriaceae; genus ELB16-189. The sequence goes on from JBDHXU010000051.1 coordinate 3,303, forward strand.
GCTCACACCAGAAGTATTATAGTAATTGGATCGAAAGTGCGAAGACATCCCCAACCAAAGCCCGTAGAATTGCCATGGCACTCAACGGTTTTGCCAAAAAACAGGGGTTTGCAGAAATGCTTCGTGAAAACAAGTCAAAAAGATAGGGCACATGTCTCCCTGGTTTTCGGTTGAAAATCTGAAACCATTAACTTAACTGCATGATTACGCGACGCGATTTTATTGCCATGGCGACGGCCGGAGTGGCCGGTACGCTGGGCACTCTGGCTAATGGCGCTCCCAAACCGAAAAGAAACCTTGGTATCGGCCTTTTCAGCATCCAGAAAATGATCGATGATGACCTTCCCGGGACCCTGAAGCTCCTTGGACAGCTTGGGTATCAGGAAGTGGAATTCTTTGGCCCCTACGATTTCAGTGCCCCTGCAGTTATCGAGCGCTGGAAACCGATAGCAGCACAGCTTGGCTTCAAACGAAACGCCTTCTACGGTTATGCGCCCAAAGAAGTAAAGAAGATGCTGGACGACTCTGGGCTCAAGGCCACTTCCGTTCATATGGATCTGGAAACCCTGAGAACACAGATGAGCCTTTCGCTGGATCAGTTAAGCATCCTGGGAACCACCTATGTGGCATTGCCCGCACTCAACAATCTCGATGAGCGCAAAACGCTCGATGATTACAAAAGGCTGGCTGATGAATTTAATTCGCTTGGGGAGAAGATGTCTGCCTACAAAATGGTGTTTACATATCACAACCACGGTTATGAGCATGCGCCCAAATCAAATGAAATTCCTTTTGACGTGTTGATTTCGCGAACCCATCCGAAGCACGTGGCTTTTGAAATGGATATTTTCTGGCTCATTGCCGGTGGCGCCAAACCGGAAGAATACTTTAAGAAATACCCTGGTAGATTCAAACTTATGCACGTGAAGAACGCCGCAGAACCCATTCGCTTTGCAGGTGACGGCGGAACCCCGGATCAGTGGATGGCACTTTTTCCCAGGATGAGCGACCCCGGGGAAGGAGTATTTGATATGCCGTCCATTATTAAGGCCGCCGTTCACTCGGGGGTTGAGTACTTCTATGTAGAGAGGGACCTGGCACCGGATCCGCAACGAACATTGAAGAATTCTGCTTCTTATTTGAAACCCTTGCTGGCCTAGACTGACTGACCTCTCAGTTTATCGAGGATGCGGTTAAGTTCTTTGGCTTCCGTCCTGGTGATGGATTTCAAAGCAGAAACCCACTCATTGGAGTCATCGTCAACTTTCTGGAGCAGTGCCAACCCCTGCTGCGTAATTGCTATGTCCACCTGCCTGCGGTTGTTGGCGCAGATATCCCTTCGCACAAGATTTTTCTGACGAAGCTTCTCTACCAGCCGAGTGGCGTTGCTGCTTTTGTCGAGCATACGGCATGTGATGTCCGCCAGCATCATGGTTTTGGGGTGTGATCCGCGGAGAATACGCAACACATTGAATTGCTCGGGTGTGATCCCGAACTTCTTCAGCCGAACCGCATTCAAATTGTAAAGCCATCCGCTGGTATAAAGGACGTTGATGGCCGCCTTCTGATGCTCGCTCTCAAATTTTTCCTGCAGAATATCCGATTCAATCGACATACCGGCAAATGTAGCGATGATTATTGTATCTACAATAAAAGACCTTTTCATGATTAGCATCATAAAAAAAGAACACCGCAGGCCGGCCTCAAAGCCGTATCTTTAAGATGGAAGAGATCAGTTTCTTTTCATAGGACATCTGAGTTGAGCATTGGAGTACACTAAACATTATGGGCAAAAAACTTCGCAGTCAAGGGTGGTTTGGAAAAACAGGCAAGGATGGCTTCATCTACAGAGCGTGGTTGAAGAACCAGGGCATCCCCGATTATGAATTCCGGGGCAAACCGGTAATAGGGATCTGCAACACATGGTCAGAGCTTACTCCCTGCAATGCACATTTCAGGGAACTGGCCGAATCGGTAAAGATCGGTGTTCGTGAGGCCGGAGGATTTCCTGTGGAATTCCCGGTGATGTCGCTGGGTGAAACTCTGATGAAGCCCACCACCATGCTATACCGCAACCTGGCCAGCATGGATGTTGAGGAATCCATACGCGCCAACCCACTGGATGGGGTCGTGCTCTTGTGCGGCTGCGACAAGACCACTCCGTCTCTCATCATGGGAGCTGCCAGTGTAAACCTCCCTTCAATTGTGGTGTCAGGAGGCCCTATGCTCACCGGCAAATACCAGGGCAAAGACATTGGCACCAGCGATGTCTGGCGTTTTGACAATGCAGTACGATCAGGTGAAATGACGGAAGAAGATCTTTCGGTAGCGGAGGCCTGCATGTGCCGCAGCCGCGGACATTGTGCCGTCATGGGTACAGCGTCCACTATGGCTTGCATGGTAGAGTCGCTTGGTCTGTCCCTTCCCGGGAATGCCGCCATACCCGCAGCAGACTCCCGGAGGAAAGTTCTGGCACAGCTATCCGGCATCAGAATCGTTGAGATGGTAAAGGAAAATCTGCGGATGTCCGATATTCTAACACGCCACGCATTTGAAAACTCAATCATCGTCAATGCGGCGATAGGGGGCTCCACTAATTTTATTATTCATTTGCTTGCCATTGCAGGCAGAATTGGGGTCAAACTTGAGTTGGACGATTTTGATCGCTACTCGCGGGCTGTCCCTCTGGTCGCCAATCTCCAGCCTTCGGGCAAGTACTTCATGGAGGATCTTTATTACGCAGGTGGATTGCCTGCAGTCATGAAGGAACTGGATCTTCATTTGCGTCACGATGTAATCACGGCCAACGGGAAATCCCTGAGAGAAAACTACCAGTCAGCCGAATGTTACAACCGCGACATTATCGCAACAGCCAAAGATCCTTTCAATGCCTTGTCAGGTGTTGCAATTCTCAGGGGGAACCTCTGCGAGAACGGTGCCGTCATCAAACCCACCGCTGCCAGCAAACATCTGATGACCCACCGTGGAAAGGCTGTAGTATTTGAAGATATTGATGATTATAAGAATCGCATTGATCTTCCGGATCTTGACGTGGATGAAACCAGCATTCTTGTTCTGAAGAATGTAGGGCCCATCGGATATCCGGGTATGCCTGAAGTGGGCAACATGGGTCTCCCCAGGAAACTTCTGGCCAGGGGGGTTGAAGACCTGGTACGTATTTCAGACGGAAGAATGAGCGGAACGGGCTTCGGAACTGTAATCCTACACGCGTCACCGGAGGCAGCCAGGGGTGGGAATTTTGCCGTGGTGAAAACCGGAGACGAAATTTCACTGGACGTTCCTAACAGGACGCTGACCCTCCATGTTTCTGAAGAAGAGCTGGCCAGGCGACGTAGCAATTGGAAACCCATTCACAAAGAATATGACCGGGGTTACGTCAAGCTTTATCAAAGGCATGTTCAACAAGCACACCTTGGTGTTGATCTGGATTTTCTTCACGGTAGTTCAGGGGATGAAGTTTCACGAGACTCTCATTAGTATTTCACATGAAAGCTTTTCAAAACAAAGTAGCTATCGTTACAGGCGCAGGACAAGGAATCGGGCTCGAAATCGGCCGCAAGCTGGCAGCAGGCGGAGCCTATGTGCTCCTGAATGACATTGAAAGTTCGCTTGCCTATGAAGCCGTATCATCGATCAGAAAAGAGAAGGGAGTGTGCAGTCCATTCGTCGCTGATTGCTCCGACCCGGCTCAAACCACTGCCATGGTTGCCGAGGCGGTCAGGCAGTTCGGACACGTTGACATTGCCATCGCCAATGCGGGCATTACACTCTATGGCGATTTCCTTTCTTATCGTCCCGAAGATTTTGATCAGGTCATGCGTGTCAACCTTCGCGGGAGTTTTTTCCTTGCCCAGGCAGCCTCGGCACAAATGAAGGAGCAGGGCACAGGTGGCAGCATTCTTTTCATGTCATCGGTCACGGGGCATCAGGCTCACAAAAATCTTACCGCTTACGGCATGAGCAAGGCTGCACTGGAAATGCTTGCCAAGACGCTGGTGATTGAACTTTCTCCATACAAAATTACAGTCAATGCCATCGCTCCGGGTGCCACACTGACAGAACGAACATCCCGTGACCCAGATTATGACAAGACCTGGTCAGAAATTACACCTATGGGGAGGCCGGCGACTACAGTAGATGTGGCCAATGCAGCGCTGTTTCTTGTATCACCAGAGGCCGCGCACGTCACAGGGCAGACGTTGGTTGTGGATGGAGGCTGGACAAGCGTCAGTCCATCGCCGTACTGAGCCGAAAGAGCCGGAACTCAGACACCCACTTGCTCGATCACTTTTCTCAGCTGTGCCGCCGGCAGCACGCCGCTTTGCTGCCACTTCAGGGTACCTCCTTTGAAAAGAATGAGGGTAGGTACACTCCGTACCTGGTAGTTGGATGCGATTTCAGGATTACGATCGACGTCTATTTTAATTACGCTGATCTTGTCTCCCATCATTCCCTTGAGCTCCGAGAGGACAGGAGCCATCATCTTGCAAGGACCGCACCATTCAGCCGAAAAATCGACTAATGTCGGCCGATCAGATGCTATCAGATCGTTGAATTTTGCTTTCGCCATACGCGAAGATAAACAGCATTAAGACCCCTCCGGTTCCAGACAGTTGTCCTTTATAATCATCGGAGGTCCTGGATATCCCAGACTACAGTCAAACTCTTGCAAATTCAACTAACTTTATCCAATGCCCTCCCGACTGATCTCACTCGATTTTCTGCGCGGTCTTATTATGGTACTTCTGATGTTGGAAAGTACCGGGCTTTACTCACATCTGATCGCGATGTCCGAGGGAACCCTCCTGCACGCCTTCTTTATCCAGTTTGAGCACCATCCCTGGCACGGCCTTCGGTTCTGGGACCTCGTTCAGCCGGGCTTTATGTTCATGGCAGGCACGGCGATGGCTTTTTCACTCCATCGGCAGGAACTGGAAGGCAGAAGTTGGAGTGACTCTTTCAAAAAGGCCCTCAAAAGATCCGGATTGCTCTTCTTCTGGGGCGTGCTGGATTACGCCGTTCGACCTCAAGGCCTATCCTTCGAACTCTGGGATGTCCTTACCCAACTCTCTTTCACATCTCTGGTGGCATTTCTGATTTTCAGATGGACTGTGACACGTCAGGTACTGGTCTGCGTAGTTCTCCTGATCATTACGGAAATTCTATATCGGTTTGCAGGCGTGAGCGGGTTCGATCAACCCTTCACCGATCAGCACAATTTCGGCAACTACATGGATCTGTTACTGATGAGCAAGATCAATCCTGATGGTTGGGTCGCCATCAACTGCATCCCGACAGCCGTTCACACCATATTGGGAGCCGTAGCCGGAAAATGGCTGCTGTCAGATGCCACGCCCTCCGAAAAAATGAAGAAGCTATGGATCTGCGCGGCAGTCTGCCTCGTTGCTGGCTTTGTGCTGGACTACACCATGACCCCTATCATCAAGCGGATTGCGACTACATCGTTTGTCCTCGCCTCTGCGGGCTGGTGTTTAACCGGGCTGGCCGTATCCTTCTGGTTGATCGACATCAGAAAGATTGCATTTAAGCTAACCTTTTTCACTGTTGTGGGAATGAACTCAATCTTTATCTATCTCTTCTTTGAAATTGTCGGGCACCGTTGGTTCAATGGATACATAACAGCTGTTTCAGGAGGCCTATTGACGATGGTGCAGGCTCCGGAATGGATGATCAACATCGTGGGCTCACTTTCTATTTTTGCACTGGAGTGGTGCCTCTGCTACTTCCTATACCGCAAGAAAATATTCTTCAAAGTGTGATTACCACGGGATTGACTTCTTGTCCCTGAAGAACTGACCGGTCAATCGCTGGGGCGCTTCTGTTGCGAGCCACACCGGTGTTTCGGCACCCTTCTCCACTGATCGCGTTGCGCCTGCTCCGCCCATATCCGTCTTCACCCACCCAGGGCAAACGGCATTTACTGCGATGGATGACTTCTCAAGTTCATATGCCAGGTGTCTTGTCAAACCATTCAGCATGGTTTTCGAGACGCAATAGGATGGAGACCAACCCTCAACGGGATCCGTCATGGATCCTCCTCCACTGGACATCATGATAATCTTTCCAGGCTTGTTCATCATTGGCAGAAAAGCACGCGTCACACGAAGCGGACCGTAGCTGTTGATCTGTACGGTCTCGTCAAATACTTCAAAAGCTGAAATAGTAAGTGACTTGTCACCCTTCAAAGCCACACCAGCATTGTTTATCAGGACATCCAGTTTCTTCCCCCCATTGGGCCACGCTTTCGCGGCCGCCCGAACCGAAGCATCATTCCCAACATCCATCAACATGGAATGCACTTGAACCCCAATCTGTTCCAAATCCTTACTGGCTTGTTTAAGGTGCATTTCGCTTCTGCCAGAGATGGTGACATCAAAGTTCTTTGAACTCAATTGGCGTGCTATCTCAAAGCCTATACCTTTAGTGGCTCCTGTAATGAGAACGGTTTTCATTTTATGGTTCAGAAATCAGAGACCTTGAACCGTCTGTCCTCCAGCTTTTCCCTGGCCCCGGAATATACTACGTCCATTGGCGTCTTTTCGCTAAAGAACGAATAAGGGAATGGCAATTCAATCCTGGAGACTTCATTCAATTCATCAAAAGCTTCTTTTGGCAGTATAAAATTTGTGGCACCCAACATATCCTCAACGTGGGCTGCTTTGGTAGCTCCGATGATGGGAATAACACTAAGCTGTCGATGCTGGCGCGTCCAGTTAATGGCTACCTGGGCAGGCGTAACGCCTAACCTCCCGGCGACCTCCACTACTTTTCGTGCGATACCGGTGGCTCTTTCACCCAATCGCTTGCTCCCTTCCGGGATGCGGCCCTTCTCACCTCTAAGATACTTGCCGGTGAGTGCACCGCCACCCAATGGAGCCCATGGAGTAACAGTCATACCAAATGCACTTGCCATGGAAAACAAATCAAATTCTACCGTTCTCTGAATAAGACTGTATTCCACCTGCAGCCCTGCAAACTGATTCCATCCTCTCAGCTGGGCAAGGGTATTGCACTGGCTTACCACCCATGCAGGAGTGTCGCTGACTCCTATATAGTGAACAAGTCCCCTGCTCACCAGGTCATCGAACCCTTTCATTATTTCCTCTGCCGGTGTCATCAGATCCCATGCATGCATCCATAGTATATCAATGTATTCTGTGTTAAGGCGCTTCAGACTATCGCGCACGCTCCGCATGAGATTCTTGCGATGGTTGCCTGCAAAATTCAAGTCTCCATTGCGGTCCTTCAGTGTATACTTGGTGGCTATCACGAAATGATCCCGATCGCTGGTAATAAACTCGCCCAAAAACTTTTCTGAGGTCCCTTCAGTGTAGCGGTTGGCAGTGTCAAAGAAATTACCTTCTGCATTGGCAAAAGTGTCAAAAATCTTCTTACTCTCTTCTTTGTCGGAACCCCATCCCCATTCTGTACCGAAGCCCATGGTGCCGAAGCACAGTTCCGATACACGGAGACCTGTGTTCCCAAATAATCTATACTTCATGATTGCTCAATTCAGATCTCAAGCTAGTTACTACGGTTCAAAAAGAAAACCCCGGCTTGAACCGGGGTTGATTTTGCTTCAACATAGGGATGTTCAGTATCCCCAACTCTTCATGACTGCGAAATTTTCCTTCATGCAGTCCACCGGATCTTTGCCCTGGTAAGCCTCCTGCTCGATAATAAAATGAAGGGTTCCATTCTTTTTCCCCAGGTCAATCACCTCTTTCACATTTACTATACCTTTTCCGAGGATGGTGCTTTCATATTTTTCATGACCGTCCTTGGCCAAAATCTCATCCTTCACGTGCATGGACACAAAACGGCCAGGGTATTGTCTCATGATGTCGATGGCCTTGGCCCCTCCATTGTACAGGTTTCCAGTGTCAAGCTGCTGCACTACCAGGGAAGGATCGGTGTTCTTGAGAATGATATCATACAACACAAGACCGTCCAGCTTCTGACTGAATTCAAAGTCGTGGTTGTGATATCCAAATTTCATTCCTGACTTCTTGCACAACTCACCGGACTTATTGAACACTTCCATATATCGAAGACAGTCATCCTTGGTCTTGCGGAGACTCTCATCCAGCCAGGGGCTTATCACAAACTGTTGCCCCACGGTCGCCGCATCCTCCACGGTGTACTTCCACAGGTCGGTGAATTCCTTTTTGGAAGCATCCCAGTGCTGCTTTCCCATGACGGTATGACCACTTGGCATCTTCATACCCAGGTCATCCAGTACCTTTTTGAATTCGGTAGCTCTCCAGCCGTAGAACTTTCGATCCACATAGTTGGCATGCTCTACATATTTGTATCCTATAGCTGCCAGCTTCTTCAGCGTACCCATCGGGTCAGCCTTCATCTGATCGCGTACGCAGTACAACTGCATGCCCGTAAGTTGTGTGCCGGGGGCCTTAGCCAAAAGAGAGGATCCAAAAGACAGGGTTGCTGCCAGTGCCGCTCCCTGCTTAAGAAAGTCGCGTCGTGAAGTATTCATAAAGATTGTCAGGTTTATTACAATTTAACGAATGAACGAAGAACATCATGCAATTTTCTGCTAACCGGTACATGATTTTGTTTGGCGGATCGCTCTCGCTATTTTCAATAATCAACTTTAATGTTATGAAAATCATCTTTGTGCGTCCGGTCAGGTGTCTGCTGCTTTTGTTCTTACCTGTGGTCCCCCAGGTCATCTGGGCTCAGTCGGCCCTGGAAACGAACTTGTTGCTGTTCGAAAGGTCCATTGAAAAGGCCGTAGTGGATACGGACCTCGCCTTCCTTGAAAGGGCTTATGCAGATGACTTTTACTTCAAGCATGGAACTGGCGGATTAGACAACAAATCAAGCTGGCTGAAATCGGTTAAGGATGCCAAAGGAAAATTTATTTCACGTACGGTGGATTCCGTAGAAATAGATCTTCACAAAAATGTGGGTGTCACCAACGGCAAGATCACTGTCACCCGCAAAACGGACAAGGGTGAGCGCATATACATGATCCGGTATGTAAGGGTGTATGGAAGAAAAGGTTCGGGCTGGGAGTTGATCTCACACCGGACGGTGTATGAGAAAGATTTCTGAAATCCTGGATTTGATAATCCATATCGTTAAGGTTTTACCGCTTACGGAATCTGACACTCCTGACATTGACCAATCGCTATCTTTAGCACCGTTTCACCAAAATTTCTTTTATGAAGAATTCACTCATCCTTCTGCTGGGTCTTGTTTTTCTGGTTGATCTGGCCCAGGCACAGAAACTGGACATGGACAAATTGAAAGGCTACAAACCCCGAAGCATCGGTCCTGCAGGAATGAGCGGCCGTATTACTGCAATTGATGCGGTCGTCAGCAATCCCGACATTATTTATGCGGGCGCCGCCTCCGGCGGGCTTTGGAAAAGCACCAGCGGCGGAATTAACTGGGAACCACTTTTTGACAAGGAAACAGTGTTGTCCATTGGTGCCATCGCCATTCAGCAGAATAATCCATCGGTGATCTGGGTAGGTACAGGCGAAGGAAATCCCCGCAACAGTCTCAACGGTGGATATGGCATTTACAAAAGTCTCGATGGAGGCAAGAACTGGAAACGCATGGGCCTCGAGAAGACTCGTAATATCCATCGCATTATTGTCGATCCGGCCAACCCAGGCACAGTCTATGTGGGTGCCATTGGTTCACCCTGGGGCGAGCACCCTGAACGCGGCGTATTCAAAACTACTGACGGTGGCGAGACATGGACGAAGATCCTGTTTGTCGATGAAAAGACAGGATGTGCCGACCTCATCATGGACCCGTCCAATCCAAACAAACTGATCGCAGCCATGTGGGAACACCGTCGCTGGCCCTGGACATTCAAATCAGGCGGACCTGGTTCAGGGCTCCACATCACATTTGACGGAGGCAAAACCTGGGTGAAGAAGACTTCAAAGGACGGGCTGCCTGAAGGGGAACTAGGCCGCATCGGATTGGCTATCTCTGAAAACAAACCGGATGTGATCTATGCGCTCGTGGAAAGCAAGAAGAATGCACTGTATCGTTCCAGCGATGGCGGTTTCAAATGGCAGATGGTCAATGACAAGATGAATGAGATCGGTGACCGGCCGTTCTACTATTCCGAAATAAGAGCCAATCCGAAAAATGAAAATCAGTTATATACCATCTACTCAGAAGTGAATGTTAGCATTGATGGCGGCAAGTCATTCCAGAAACTGCTTCCCTATTCAGGCGTGCACCCCGACCACCATGCCTGGTGGATAAGCCCTGAGAACCCATCTTATATGATTGATGGCAACGATGGAGGACTCAACATTACACACGACGGAGGTAAGAACTGGCAGTTTGTTGACAACATTCCTGTGGGTCAATTCTATCACGTCAATGTGGATATGGATCAACCCTACAATGTGTATGGCGGTCTCCAGGACAATGGTTCCTGGGTAGGCCCGGCTTATGTGTGGAAGGATGAGGGCATCCGGAACATGTACTGGCAGTCCGTAATGTTCGGTGATGGCTTCGACACAGCCCCTGATCCAGACGACAGTCGATACGGATATGCGATGTCACAAGGGGGATTTTTTGGGAGGTTTGATCGGAAGACCGGTCACACCAAGATCATTCGCCCCACCCATCCAGACGTTAAAATGAAACTGCGATTCAACTGGAACGCGGCCTTCGCACAGGATCCATTCAGCAATTCCACGATTTACTATGGCAGCCAGTTCCTGCACAAAAGCACAGACAAGGGCAACACCTGGGAAATCATTTCTCCGGACCTTACTACCAACGATCCTGAAAAACAAAAGCAGCATGAAAGCGGCGGCCTCACCATGGATGCAACCGGCGCCGAGAATCATTGTACCATCCTGACCATCGCACCCAGTCCCTTGGATAAAAACCTGATTTGGATAGGTACAGACGACGGTCAGGTACAGATGACACGTGATGGCGGCAAAACCTGGTCCAACCTGACTTCAAAGATCACCGGCCTGCCAAAAGGAGCCTGGATTCCCCAGATACGCGCTTCCGGTTACAAAGCAGGAGAAGTGTTTGTTGTTGTCAATAACTATCGTCAGTTCGATTTCAAACCCTACCTGTTCCGGTCAAGAGATTTCGGACAAACTTGGGAGAACATGGTGAGCGCAACTGAGATTGGAGAAAACAACTACACGCTGGCTGTTCAGCAGGATCTTGTCGAGCCCAGGCTGATTTTCCTCGGCACCGAGAATGGGCTTTTTGTTAGTCTCGACGAGGGAAAGACCTACACACGGTGGACCAGTGGGTTCCCTGCAGGGGTTTCAACCATGGATCTCGTCATCCATCCCAGAGAACATGATCTGGTGATAGGAACATTCGGGAGAGCATTCTATGTGCTTGATGATATCCGGCCGTTAAGGCAAATGGTTACGGAAGGGACCCAGGTACTTAGCAAACAAATTCACGTCTTCGATGCACCGGATGCCTATCAGGTAACTTTCCAGGATCCGGCCGGCGTACTGTTTCCTGGTAACGCAATGTTTCAGGGGGAAAATCGTCCTTCCGGTGCAATGATTTCTTATGTCGCCAACAAACCCGAGAAAAAGGAAGAGCCCAAAAAAGAAGAGCCTAAGAAGACAGAGGAAAAGGGTAAAAAGCCTGCAGACACAAAAGCAACTGAGACATCAAAACCTGCAGACAAGAAAGATGAAAAGCCTGCTGTAAAGTATGACTCCCTAACTGTCGAGGTATTCAACGCATCCAACGAAAAGATCCGAACCATGAAGTTGAAAGCTCCTGAAGACAATGGCTTCAATCGCCTGCAGTGGGGCATGAACGAAAAGGGTGAACGTTTACCTGGCCGTGAGAGACCACGCAGGGAAGGCATGGAACCTCCTGGTCCGCAGGTACTGCCTGGCACCTACAAGGTGAGAGTTACATTTGGCGGACAGAAGGATTCCACTATGGTCACAGTAAAATCTGACCCCAGATTTCCAAACATGGAGAAAACACTTGCCGATCGCTATGGTTTGTTGAAGGACCTCCAGAAGATGACCGGACTGGCTGCCAAAGCAATGACGCGTCTTCAGGAATCAAAAGAAATAACGGATGAGTATGAAAAGAAAATCAAGGAGTCAAAACGCGATGATCTGAAGGATGCTTCTGCAAAAACCAAAGCCATTCGTGATTCGATCAACAACATCATCGATTACATGATTGGAAAAGAGGACAAACGTCAGGGCATAACCCGTTCGGCCGATCCTACACCTTTGTCCCACATCGGCAACGCACAGTTCTTCATTTCTTCCTCTAAAGATCCGGTGAGTCCAACCGATCAGCTGCTGGTTCGCCAGGCCTCAGAGCAGGTGGATAAAGTGTTGAACCGGGTCAATGCCTTTTTCGAAAAGCAGTGGCCGGACTACCGTAGCGCGATGGAAAAGGTGACATTCAACCCTTTCAAGAACTATGAACCATTGAAGCGGTAGATCAAGTTATTCTCAATGTTAAGCGCCGGTGGAGTTGATTTGCCGGCGCTTTTCTATTCTGCCTTGTTGGTATTGTTTCGAAGGCTTTTGTAAATCCGTATAGAGACCACAAGTACCAGGGTAAGCAGACCAAGACCGAGCAGTCCCCATAGAAGACCCAATTCGCTTTTAACTACTGCCAGCATGACAATGGCAAAGAGAAATACGGTTGCCACCTCGTTCCACCCACGGAGTTGATTGGAGGTATAGCCAAAGTCTCCCCTGCTCTGCCGCTTGTAAATTACATGCAATGAAAGATGATACGCCAGAAGACCTGCGATGAACCCCAGCTTGATGATTAACCACAGAGGAAATCCAATCAGGATGATCAGCCATGTACCGAAAATGACGGTCAGTATGCAGGAGGGCCATGTGATGCCCAACCACAACCTGCGTATCATCACAGCGAATTGCTTTTGCAAGATGGACTTCTCCGGTTCTGCTTTGTCCAGCGCTTCCCGATTATAAACAAAAAGCCTGACCACATAGAACAGACCTGCAAACCAGGTTACTACAAATATGATGTGAAGTGCTTTTATGTAGGGGTACATATACATCAGCCAGCCTTGATCATTTCAGGGCTCATGGTTTCCCTGACTATTCTTTCCAGTGCCTTGATCCAATCCTCACGGGTATTCAGGCAAGGTACCACCTTGTATTCCGTTCCGCCGTGTCCTAGAAAATCGTTTTTCCCTTCCATCTGAATTTCTTCCAGGGTTTCCAGGCAATCGCTGACAAATGCAGGTGACAACACAAGCAACCGTTTAATACCTTTTGATGGAAATGCAGACAGCTGGGCAGCCGTATAAGGCTGAAGCCAGGCGTCGCGACCCAGCCGGGACTGAAATGAAAAACTGTAATACCCCTCTTTTAACCCAAGTGCATGGGCCACAAGTCGTGTCGTTTCAGTAACCTGATGACGGTAGCACGTTGAGTGCGCAGGTGACTTGATGTCACAGCAGCTCTCTTTCAACAGGCAGTGCGAATGGGATGGATCCGATTTGAGGATGTGTCGCTCAGGCACGCCATGATAGCTGAACAGCACATGATCATAATCTGCTGACAGGTGAGGCCGAACACTATCTGCCAAGGACGCAATATAGGCCTGGTGATTATAGAAGGGCGGAATAACCTTCAACGCAAACGGATAGTTACCTTCCCTATGAGCTTTCTCAACATGAACCACTGCCGTTTCATAGCTGCTCATGGCATAATGCGGGTAAAGTGGTACCAGTACGACTTCTTTTAGCTGAGGATGGCTGCGCTGAAGATTTTCGAGTGCCATTCCGGGTGAGGGTTGGCAATAGCGCATGCACAACTCTACCGGAATCCCGGTCTGTTCTTCAAGCAGGTGACGCACCTGACGTGAAATGTGAATCAACGGCGACCCGTTCTCGGTCCATATCGTCTTATACTTGGCTGCACTTTTGGGGGCACGGAAAGGTACTATGATCCCCTTGACCAGAAGCGTTCGCGCGAACAAGGGGATGTCGATGACGCGCTCATCCATGAGAAATTCAGCCAGGTATTTCCTGACATCCTTCACCTGATAAGAAACCGGGGAGCCCAGGTTGGCGAGTAATATTGCCGAGGATGCCATGATCAAATTGCTTTACTGAATAATTTCGATTCGGCACCCTTCCTCCAAAGGCGCGCATCCAGCGCTGCACAAATATTGCGAATGAACATTTTGCCTTTATCGGTTACCTGTATGTCATTCCCGTTCAATTGAACCAGGCCGTCAGATTCCAAGGCTGCCATGGAACTAACAATGAATGTGTAAAATGGTTTTTCAAGTTTCTCAACCGGCAACCGGGTCTTATGGGTGCCCATCAATTCCAAAATGTGCTTGCGCAGGAGAAGATCCTCTTCATTCAGGTAGTGGCCGGTTATGATCGGCATCTCACTTTTTTCAACTCTATCCTCGTAAGCCTCCACCTCTTTTTCATTTTGGGCAAAAGCCTCCCAGGTGTCGCTGATGGAAGAAGCACCGAGACCCAGCAGAAGTTTGCTTTGGGTGGTGGTATACCCCATGAAATTGCGATGGAGCTTGCCATTCACTTCTGCCAACTGGAGTTTATCTCCCGGGAGGGCAAAATGGTCCATCCCGATGGGAAGATACCCCGCGCTTAACAGCAACTCCCTCCCCCTCTGATACATCTCCCATTTATGTTCTGCTGATGGAAGGTCCGCTTCAGTATAACGGCGCTGACCCTTGCTCTTCCACGGAACATGCGCATAAGAATAAAAGGCGATGCGCTCCGGCATTAACTGCCTTACCTGTCCAACTGTGTATTCGATGTGAGTTTTGGTTTGCCTCGGAAGTCCATAAACCAGATCAATATTTACACTCTTATAGCCCAATTTCCGGCTTACCTCCACCACTTCCCTTGTCTGTTCAAACGACTGAATGCGGTTGATGATGTATTGTACCTCGGGATCAAAATCCTGAACACCCAGGCTAAGTCTGGTAAAACCCTCCTTGAATAAGGTCTCCAGGTGCTCCTTCCGGGTATAGTTAGGATGAACCTCTACGCCAAATTCATGCTCAGCTGGGACATTGGCTTCCTTTGTAATACCCTGAAGCAACAAACTCAGATTGGCAGGACTGAAGAAGGTAGGTGTTCCTCCACCCAAATGTATTTCACGAATGACCGGCCTTCCGCCCAGAATCTTCAGATATAAATTCCATTCTTTAAGGAGAGTTTCGATATAGCGCCCCTCAACCTGGTGGTTCTTGGTTATGCGCTTATTGCATGCACAGAAAGTGCACAGGTTCTCACAGTAAGGAAGGTGGATATATAAACACAGCTCGCCCTTCTCCCTCTTAAATGCCTCAGAGACCGCCTGTTTCCAGATTTCATTGGTAAGGGTGGCAGGTTCCCAGTAGGGAACAGTCGGGTAGCTGGTGTACCGGGGAATTGCTTTGTCATATTTGGCTAACAGGTCGAGCATCTCAGAATCTTTTCACAGCATCGACCGTCGCCTGAACCTCTGCATCCGATATCGCGTGACTGATGAACCAACTCTCGAAAGCGGAAGGAGGAAGATAAACGCCCTCATTCAGCATGTGATGAAAGAACTTGTTAAACAGCTGATTGTCACATCTCTTCGCGGAATCAAAATCAGTCACTTTGTCTTTGCCGAAATGGACGCTCATCATGCTCCCCAGCCTGTTGATGGTGTGAAGAATTCCTTTTCGTTCCAATACTCCATGAATACCATCAGCCAAAGCCCGTGTCTTCAATTCCAGATCAGCAAAGATCTCTGGATGATTTTTTAGCGTGGTGAGCATTGTATAACCTGCCGCCATCGCTATGGGATTGCCACTTAACGTACCGGCCTGGTAAACATTTCCGAGTGGCGCAATCTTTTCCATGATCTCACGCTTCCCGCCGAATGCTCCTACTGGTAATCCGCCTCCGATAATTTTACCAAACGTGACCAGGTCAGCATTAATTCCAAAGAGTTCCTGTGCACCGCCCTTTGCCAGCCTGAAGCCAGTCATTACTTCATCAAAAATCAACACGATACCGTTCCTGGTACAAAGGCTCCGGATTTGTGCGAGGAATCCATCCTCGGGCAGAATGCAACCCATATTTCCTGCAACAGGCTCTATGATGAGGGCGGCGATTTCATTTGGGTATTTTTCTATCAGAGACTTTACTGCCTCAATATTATTATAGGGCGCAGTCAATGTATCTTGAGCCACATGGCCCTGCACACCCGGTACCGATTGAATTCCCAGTGTTGCCACTCCACTGCCGGCGCTGACGAGAAAGGCGTCTGAGTGTCCATGATAGCAGCCTTCGAACTTGATAATCCTGTTCCTGCCCGTATATCCCCTCGCAAGACGGACCGCACTCATGCATGCCTCGGTACCGCTATTCACCATCCGTACGAGGTCGATGTTCGGAGCCATCTCTTTAATGACCTCTGCCATATGAACCTCCAATTCTGTGGGTGCGCCGAATGAGGATGACTTCTCCGCGGCCAATCTGATTGCCTCCACCACAGGACCATAAGCGTGTCCCATGATCATCGGTCCCCAGGAATTAATATAGTCTATAAAGCGATTGCCATCCTCATCAAAGAGGTAAGCACCCTTTGCATACTTAATGAATAAAGGGGTACCGCCCACACTTCTGAAGGCGCGAACGGGGGAGTTCACGCCACCAGGAATATGCTTTTGCGCTTCTGAGAAAAGTCGTTCGCTGTTATTCCGATTCATTCTGCTACCTGTTAATGATTTGCGCCGCCTGCTTTGCAAAATAAGTGGCGATGAGGTCGGCGCCGGCCCTCTTGATGCCCGTAAGTATTTCCATGACCGCCCTCTCTTCATCAAGGTATCCTGCCTTTGCTGCTGCCTTGATCATGGAATATTCACCGCTCACATGGTAAGCACTGACGGGCAACTGCACAGCATTCTTAACCTCCCTGATAATATCGAGATAAGCGTGGGCCGGCTTGACCATAATTATATCGGCTCCTTCTTCAACATCCATCTGCGCCTCCTTGATCGCCTCTACGCGATTCGCGGGATTCATCTGATAGGTCTTCTTGTCACCAAAGCCTGGTGCGCTGTCCAACGCATCGCGAAAAGGGCCGTAGAGACAGGAGGCATATTTGGCCGAATAACTCATGATCCCCGTTTTGGTAAATCCAGCCTCCTCCAATGCAAACCTGATGGCGCCAATTCGACCATCCATCATATCGCTGGGCGCGACAAAATCAGCGCCTGCCCTTGCATGACTCACACTCATTTTGGCCAGAACTTCAACTGTTTTATCATTCACTATCTCCTGTCCCTCAACAATTCCATCATGCCCATAAATCGAAAATGGATCCAGCGCCACATCTGTCATCACAATCATGTCAGGTAACGCTTTCTTGATGGCACGAACCGCATTTTGCATGAGCCCGTTGTCATTCAATGCTTCCTTGCCGGTGTTGTCTTTGAGATCATCGGCAACCTTCACAAAAATCAGCGCGGAGCGGATGCCGGCATTCCAGCAACTTTTCAGCTCCTCCACTACCAAATCCGTTGAATAGCGGTAATATCCCGGCATCGAACTTATTTCTTCTTTCAATCCCATGCCTTCCACAATAAAGACAGGGACGATGAAATCTGAAGGCTTGAGTATAGTCTCCGATACCATCTCCCGGATGGAGGCAGACTGTCTCAGTATTCGGTTTCTCCTCATCATACTGTTAAATAATTAAGCTATCCATTCCTGCGGTTCACGAAGTACTTTAAGAAGTTTCTCTTCTTCACTCCCGGCTTCCGCTTTAAAATCATAATCAAACCTTACTGTGGGGGGCAAACTCATCAGTATACTTTCTGTGCGGCCTTGCGTTCTGATGCCGAACAGCGTTCCCCGGTCATGAAGCAGGTTGAATTCCACGTACCGCCCGCGCCGGATTTCCTGCCAGTACTTCTCCCTTGGCGTAAAAGATTCATCCCTATGCTTCCTTACAATGGGTAAATAGGCTTCCAGAAAAGTATTTCCGTTTGAGGTTACAAAGTCATACCAGAATTCCAGGTCTCGACCGGCATCAGCGCGGCAGTGATCAAAAAATATCCCGCCTACTCCTCTGCGCTCTTCACCACGATGGTGGTTTGAAAAATAGTTGTCGCATTGGTGTTTGAACGCTGCGTACAATCCACCATCGAAGCCATCACAACATTTCTTCAGTGTTTGATGGAAATGAATAACGTCTGTCTCGACCAGGTAGTAAGGCGTAAGATCGGTGCCTCCGCCAAACCAGGCATCCGTGGTATTTCCCTTTTCATCGTACAATTCAAAATACCGCCAGTTGGCATGCACCGTTGGCACCTTGGGGCTGTACGGATGAATGACCAGCGAAAGTCCTGCAGCAAAGAAAGACTGCCCCTGTACCTTCAATTGCTGCGCTGCCTGCGCCGACAGCGGCCCGTTCACAATCGCAATGTTGACTCCACCCTTTTCAAAGACTTTGCCGTCTGCAATGACACGTGTTACCCCACCTCCGCCTCCCGGTCGCTGCCAGGTGTCGGTGGTGAAAAAGGCCTTGCCGTCCAATTGTTCCAGAGCTTCGCAAATGGTAGTCTGCAACGACTGGATATGTTTTACGAACCTGTCCTTTGTCGTACTCATGCCTTATACTCCCTGACTGCGTCGACAAATGCCCTGGCGTGCTCAACTGGAACATTGGGCAAAATTCCATGACCCAGGTTGGCGATGTAGGACTTCACCCCAAAACTGTCGATCATCTTATGCACTTCTTTTCTTATTTCGGACACCGGCTTGAAAAGATGGACCGGGTCGAAGTTGCCCTGGAGAGCCACCCTTCCCTTGGTCACCCTCCTTGCCTCATCTGCCCGGATACCCCAATCAATACCGATTCCAGATACCGCCGGGTTTGAGGACAACGCTGCCAAAGCATAACTGCTTCCCTTCGGAAAGAGAATCACCGGAACTGTGGCGGATAACGCTTCAGCGATTTCGATGAGGTATCTTCCAGCAAACTGGTCAAAATCATCCGGGCTTAGCAGGCCACTCCAACTATCAAATACCTGTACGACATCAGCACCCGCGGCGGCCTGCGCCTTCAGATAACTGATGGTTGCTTTTGTAATCTTTGATAACAAACGATTCGCAAGGTCAGGCTGCGAAACACAGAATGCTTTCGCTTTCTCAAAACCTTTGCTCCCTTTCCCTTCTACCATATAGCACAACAATGTGAAAGGCGCCCCTGCAAATCCAATCAGCGGAACACGGCCATTCAGTTCCTTTTTAATCAGCGATATCGCATTGAACACATACTGAAGTTTAGACTCCACTTCCGTTTCAAGCCGGTCAATATCCTTGTTTCCTGAGATGGTCTCGGGCAAAAGCGGCCCTTTGCCCTCCTCCATCAGCACCGTCATGCCCATGGCCTGAGGAATGACCAGAATATCGGAAAACAATATTGCGGCGTCAACGCCGATAATATCTACAGGCTGCAGTGTGATGGCACATGCCAGCTCAGGCGTTTGCACCCTTGTGAAGAAGTCGTACTTCCTTCGCAGTTCCTGATATTCCGGCAAATACCGTCCGGCCTGACGCATCATCCAGACAGGGGGTCGCTTGACCTCTTCTTTTTTCAGTGCCCTCAGCAACAAATCATTCCTAAGCATGAGTTCTATGATTTGAATAAAAGTGAAGGATCGTGCCGATCAGGGATTCCATGTTCGGTTTGGGAGAAACCAACACATTGCTGAATCCATGTTCCCGGGCATAAGATCCCGTCGTGTTTCCAATACAAAAGACAGCGGCCGCACGGTATGGGGTCGCCTTCAGATAGCTTTCAACTCCACTGGGACTAAAGAAGATCACAGCATCAAAGGGTGGGATTGGTTCTACAGGAACCAGTTCTGTTCGATAGACTTCCAGCTCGTTCACTTCCACTCCCCTACCCCTTAGCTTCTCCGGCAGGATGTCAAGTCTCCTGTTGCCCCCAAGAAAAGTAACCTCCATAACGGAGGAATCCAGCAAGATTGCTTCCGCAAGCATTTCCGCATTGTCTCCAGTTCCTGCAATCAGCAAATTTTGTTCTTGCGCTGCTTTACTCGTAGCCCCGCTTATGCAAAAAAAACGGTAGTCTTTGAGTTGAAGCTGCCACGCACCAGCCAGTGCAATCCAGCCTTCAACAGCCATCTGGCTTGTTAGAGCTATGTTATGATGTACAATTTCCCGTTTTACAGGAAGCGTCACCGTCCTCTTTATGAAATCGAAATGATCCACCTTCAATCCCGCCGAAGTGAGAGATACCGCTTCATCAGGCTGAAGTCGCCTGGTTGATAATATCGTTATGGGTTTGATCACGCAGGTCTGAACGTCCTGAGAATGGGTTCCCCTCCTGTACGAAGGATTTCTGAGGCAGCAACCTGTCCCGCATCACCGGCTTTGCTGAGAGGGAATTTCAAATCCACCTCACATTTGCGGTCTCCCTCATAGCTGAAAATATTCCCCCTGAATCTCATTTCTGACTTCTCAATCGTGGCGAAAGCCGCAATGGGAACAGCACAGCCTCCGTGGAGTGCTGCAAGAAAGTCGCGCTCCGCCTCTATACACAACCCTGTTTCTGCATCATGGATTGCCGCAGTTGTTTCAATCATCTCCGCATCATCATCACGGCAAACTACGGCAATGGCGCCTTGCGCCGGCGCAGACAGCATCCAGTCCAAGGTGATAAAAGTATGCGATGTAATTCCCAATCGTTGAATGGCTGCATGGGCAAAAATGGCCCCATCCCATTCCGATTGGTCAAGTTTTTTCAAACGGGTCTGTATGTTTCCACGGAAACTTTCCAATAAATCATTCGGATATCTTGACAGCCATTGTGATTTCCGCCTGAGACTACTTGTCGCAATCCTTTTGGGCTGATCGAAATCAATGGAGTTTCTGGATGATGGCAACACCAGGCAATCAAG
>JBDHXU010000052.1:0-23695 GCA_039810905.1 Cyclobacteriaceae bacterium
CACATCTACAATGGATACAACGAAGAAAGTGGCATCCGTCAGTTTGTGAAAGATCACAACATAGATCTTATTGCACTGACCACACACGGAACTACCGGGTTCCTCCGGATGCTCAAGCACAGTATTGCGGAAGAGCTCGTTAATCACGAAGATGTGCCGGTGATGGTCATTAATATCAAGTCGCTTCAATAGAATCCCATGCATTAGTAAACCGCTGATAGGGAACCTTTCCCGATCAGCGGTTTTCTTTTAGGGAAAATCAGCAACCGCCATTTGGATCTCAATTCTGCCATGGAAGCTAGAATGGCTATGGTTTCTTTGACTGTGGTTCAGTCTTTCCTTTTTGGGCTTTCTCTTTTTCAGCTTGCTTTTCCTGATCCTTGAAGTAGCCGCGGAACAGGAAGTGATGCTTGAGCGCCTCCATGTTCTCATTGAACTTGGCGGTACCTTGTTCAATGTTCGTTACGCTCTGACGAAGGTTGCGGTCGGTGGTACTGTCTGTGAAAATGGCCCCCGCCGCACCGCGACCCTTCTTCATTTGCTTCATCACTTCATTGATGTCCCTGGAAATCTGTGCGGTCTTGGCGGAAGCATCTTCAATATGCGCAACGGCTGATTTGATTTTGCGGGTCAACGTGGTGTCCGTCAGCAGAGCCCCGGCTACTCCGTTGCCCTGGTTGACCTTATGCACAAGGATGGCAAGCTCGTCACTGGCGAGAACGACTTTCTTGCTGGCAAGATTAAGATTGCTTGCGAAAGCCTCCATATTGCGGGCGATGGATGTATCCTGCAGCAGGCCCCAAATGCCCTTGCTGTTCTTGATTCGCTGCGTAATCTTCTGAAGGTCATCGGTAATGCCGGCAATGTTCTCGTTCGTTGTGTTGAGTGTACGCAGCATCTCATCTGTCTCAACAGGACGCAGGGATCTGAGCACCATCCCTTCTTGTACAGGATCTGCAGCTTCCGGCACCGAATTGATGTTGACCAGCTTATTGCCCATCAACCCGTCTGTGCCTACGGAGGCAATTGCATTTTGTTTGATGAACTTCCTCACATCATTCTCAATGACCATTATTACGCTGACAGTTGAGTCATTGATGATCTCAATCTTCTTTACCGTGCCAACGTCAATCCCTGAATACCGCACATTATTCCCAACCATCAGCCCGTTGATGTTATGAAAGTAGGTCTTGATTGTGAACGTTGACCCGAATAAATTTCTGTTGCTGCCGATCATGTACAGGGAGAAGATCAGAAAGATCAGACCCCCGATTACAAATCCGCCCAGCTTGATATTGTCTATCATCCTGTTTTTCATGGCTCAATCGAAAAAGTCCCGGACTTTGGGGTCCTGGGATGAATTTAGTTCACTATAGGTTCCGTTGGCGTAACATTTTCCATCAATCAGCATAACCACACGATTGGAGGTGATATGAATGCAGTTCATGTCATGTGAAATAATTACCGAAGATGAATTGTATTTGCGCTGAACTTCGAGAATAAGGTTGCTGATCTCTCGTGCCGTAACAGGATCCAGCCCCGTTGTAGGCTCATCATACAGTATGATTTCAGGCTGCAATACAAGGGTGCGGGCCAGTGCAATCCGCTTTCGCATCCCGCCGGAGAGTTCGGCAGGCATCATGTCAATGGTGTGTTCCAAACCCACGTTGGCCAGGGTTTCGCGGATGAGCCCCTCCATTTCATTGGACTTTTTCTTCTTGATCTCATGTCGCCTCATGGGAAACTCGAGGTTTTCACGTACGGTCATTGAATCGTAAAGTGCATTGCTCTGGAAGAGGAAGCCCACCCGCCTCCGCATATGGTCCCACTGCTCATTATTGAATTTCTGGATATCCTTTCCCAAAAGAATAATCGAGCCGACATCAAATTCGAACAAACCTATAATGCATTTAATGAGAACGGACTTCCCGGAGCCTGATTTTCCCAGTACCGCGAGGTTTTCTCCACGGTACAAATCCATCTCGAAATTCTTGAGCACATGGTTGCTCCCGAAGGATTTGCAGAGATTCCGTATTTCGATGACTGACTCTTTCACAACAGGATAATTAAGTCAGGCCGAGCAGATCCGTAATCTGAACGGCAATGAGGTCGACAATAAACACAAGCAGGGAGGCCACAACTACAGCAGAATTGGCCGAGCGTCCGACACCCTCGGTGCCCTTGTTGGAATAATATCCTTTGTAGCAGCCCACCAAACCAATGGCAAAACCAAAGAAGACGGTCTTTACTATGGCAGGTATCAGGTCACTGTAGCTTAGTGCATTGAATACCTGTGACCAGTACAGTGCCCAACTGATGCTGCCACGGATATTTACACCGAGATATCCGCCATAAAGCGAAATGGCATTGGACAAATTCACCAGTACGGGTAGCATGAGGGTGGTAGCCAATATTCTCGTAACGATCAGGTATTTGAACGGATTGGTACCGGAAACTTCCATGGCATCGATTTGTTCTGTAACTCGCATGGAGCCCAGTTCGGCACCCATGCCCGAACCGATCTTTCCCGCACAGATGAGCGCAGTAATGACGGGTGAGATTTCCCTCACCAGGGAGATACCCACCATGTTGGGCAGCATGGATTCAGCACCAAACTCAATCAGCGTAGGTCTCGACTGAATGGTGAGTACCAGCCCCATGATGAAGGCCGTGATGCCAACCAGGGAGAGGGATTTATAGCCTACCCAAAAACACTGACGTATCAGTTCACCGAATTCATAGCGTGGCTTGAATCCTTCCTTGAAGAAACGGGCTGCAAACCTCGATATTCCACCTACCTCTTCGAGTGTCTTATTGATGTTAAAAACATCCTTCATCGCATTTTTGCACTACACTTCGCATACGAAACTTAAAACCTGGTCAAAGCCCTCCTCATGATAACGATTGGACCAGGTAATGATTTAAGTCATCGGGTATCGCAGAACCTGCAAGTACGTGTGCTCATTGCTGGCGCTTCCTGCGACTGACTTTCATTACTTCAAACCACAGAACGCTTACTGCCCCCGCACCAAGACAGAGCAGAAAATCGTCGCTATGTAGTGTATCAAAATGAAATAATTGTTGAATGGGAGGGAAGTATAATGTAGTCGCGAGAATGATGATAATACCCAGGATCACCCAACGAACTGCATCGTTCTTTCCGTCAAATGTCTCCCAGACCGTCCGGGTCCAGGAACGATTGATCAGGATGAGTCCGATGTTAGCAATCACCAGTGTGGTGAATGTCAATGCCCTGATTTCTCCCTCCGGTCTGTTCAAACTCAGGGCCGCAAAATATACGGACAGTGTAATGGCAATTACGACTATGCCCTGAAAGGAGCTGATGATTATCCTTCTTATTCCAAATACAGGTTCCTGTCTGTTGCGCGGAGGCAGCTGCATGATATTCTCTTCTTCACGTTCACCTTCGAAAATCAGCGAACAGGCCGGATCGATGATCAGCTCCATGAAGGCAATATGCAGGGGCATGAGAATCATGGGAAAATCTCTAAACAGCGCCGGAATGATGGTTATACCCGCGATGGGAATGTGTACGGAAAAAATATAGCCCATCGCCTTTTTTATATTGTCGTAAATCCTCCTTCCCATCCGGATGGCTGCTACAATGGATGAGAAATTATCATCCAGTAGCACCAGTGACGATGCTTCCCGCGCGACGTCAGTACCACGCTGTCCCATGGCAATGCCCACATGGGCGGCCTTGAGGGAAGGGGCGTCATTAATACCATCACCAGTCATGGCGACAATTTCACCCATTTCTTTCAGTACATTAACAATCCGCAATTTGTGCTCCGGACTTACCCGTGCAAAAATATTTACCTCCCTGAGTTGAATGGCGAGCTCCCCATCGGACATTTTGTCCAGCTCACTTCCCGTTATCGACTTTTCGGAATTCTTCAATCCCATTTTCAGTGCGATGGACTGGGCAGTTGCCGGATAATCTCCCGTAATCATGATCATTCTTACTCCTGCCTCGTAGCATATCTGAAGGTCGTGTTGCACTGTGGAACGCAATGGATCCTCCAACCCGATCAGCCCCAGAAATTCAAACTCAAAGTCGTGCTGATTTTCGGGCAGGCGGGTAGTTTGAAATGTGGCACGTGCTACCCCCAGTACCCGGAGCCCTTCCTCAGCGAGGCGCGTTATCTGCTTGTTCATCTCCTCGTATGCGGACGGCTCCATGTGGCACAGATCGGCAATGGCTTCGGGTGAACCCTTGGCCGCTATGAGCCAAGATTTCCGATCAGGACTACGGTAAACGTGTGAAAGTGCAAGTAATGCAGCGGACAATGGATATTCCCGTTCAATTATCCAGTCCTGATGAAGATGCTCAGTCCCGGAAAGGTGAAGGTCACCCAATTGATGGAAGGCCCTTTCCATGGGGTCAAACGGATTTTGCTGGCTGGCAAGTATGGCGTACTCAACCAGGGAATGAAATTCTTCCGGAAGACTGTTCTTGCTTTCGCTCGCTACTTCAAGGATGTTGCCTTCAACAGCCAGTTTGCGCACAGTCATTTTGTTTTCAGTTAGCGTACCGGTCTTGTCAGTGCATAGAACCGTAACTGCGCCGAGGGATTCGATGGAAGCTGACCGTCTCGTGAGTACGTTTTTTTTCGACATGCGCCATGCCCCCATAGCCATGAAGATGGTGAGGACAACCGGGAATTCTTCCGGCAACATGGCCATGGCAAGAGAAAGCCCTGCAAGTAGGCCACGAAGCCAATCGGCGTGAAGGAACCCGTAAACTATCACCAACAGAGAACAAAGAATGAATCCTGCATAGGAAAACGTCTTGACAATGGCAGTAGTCTCTTTTTGCAGTAGGGTGTCTTCTTCTTTTACAGTTGTCAGCAATTTGCCAATCTTTCCAAAACGCGTTTTTGTGCCGGTATGCGTTACTCTGGCAAGTCCATGGCCTTTCACGATGAGAGTCCCCGAATAAACCATACTCTCCATAATTGCAGCCCCATTTTGATCTGCTCCAACTTTCAGCACCGGTTCCGACTCACCCGTGAGTACCGACTCATCGGCCCGCAGACTCAGGCATTGCAATACTTCAGCATCAGCACAGACTCTGTCACCTTCCTGCAACACGACGAGGTCACCTGGTACTACCTCCCGGCCTGGAATGCGATGCTCCACACCATCTCGGATAACAAGGGCACGAGGGGAGGAAAGTTCACGAAGCGCCTCAAGCGCGCGTTCCGTCTTGCGGTGTTGATAGAAAGTGATCGCAATGATGATCAGGACGGTCGACATGAGCATCACACCCTCCAGGGTATCTCCAAGCAGCAGGTAGAGCGAGCCGCAGGCAATGAGAAGGATGAACATGGGTTCTCTTATCACCTCCAGGACTATATGCCCTATGGACTTGACATTTCCAGACGGAAGTTCGTTGGGGCCTGCCTGTTGGAGTTTGGCAAGCGCTTCGCGGTGGCTCAGTCCTTGATATTTTTCATAGCTATGGTCTGGCATGGAAGCAAATTGAGCGCTGCAATTTAACTGGAATCATATTGAGCCGGGAAGGACTCCGATGACTCTTATCTTGCATTGCCCTGATTCTGATCATTCGTAAGGAGGTCGAAAATTCCTTGATTGAATAGGCATACGAATATGAAAAAAATATTGTGTCCGATAGATTTTTCTGATTTGTCCCGCAACGCAATGAGTTACGCCTGCAAATTGGGTCATGCACTCGGCGGCTCAGTCACCCTGTTTAATGTGCAATCGCTGGCTGAGAAAACGCCGGAGCAGGCATTGTTTGGTGAAGCGATGAATGTTGACGCTGCATCTGCAAAGCTGGAGGAGTGGGCCCGGGAGGCAACCCGTGTATTTCATGTGTCCTGCTATCCTGAAGTGGCCTCTACGATGATGGCCATGAGCAAACTCATCCGTGAGCGTTCATCGGCCTTCGACCTGGTGGTAATGGGCACCTTTGGAGCCGACGACTGGTTTGATGTATTTCTGGGAAGCAATACATATCAGGTGCTGAAGAAAAGTGAAGTGCCTGTGTTGCTGGTGCCTGAGGGATGCCTTTTCAGCGAGATCAGAAATATTGTCTACGCATTCGATTATCTCCATCATAAGGAGGTGCCGATCACTCAGTTGAAGAGTTTGGCAAAACCACTGAATTGCGGAATCACCATCTTTCAGGTGTTTGACCGCGAGTTGACGCCGGATGAGGAAGAAACGCTGAAAGTGAAACAAGGTCAGCTCACGAAGTTGTTGCAGAATGAGGTCAGGCTTGGCTTTGAAAAGGTATCCGCCCGTTCAAGAATTGAAGCATTAAGATTGAAGATGTCAAAACCGGGGAATGACCTGCTCGCACTTTGTCCGGTTCACCATAATCTGAAAGACAGGCTTTTTCACAGGAGCCTGGTGAAGGAAGTAAGTGACCATCCTGATTTCCCCGTAATGGTCTTTCACAGTTGAATTAAGAAATGTTTAGGCGCTTTGCCGCTGTTGCTCGGCCTGCTGCAACATCATAAACGAAACCAGATTCTCGAGGTCCACCAGACCAAATAGTTCATTGTTTTTGACCACAAGCAGAATGCGGCTTTTAACCTTCTGTATCTTCTCCAGCGCTTCTTCCATTGGTGCATCAAAAGGGACAATCTCGAGTTGGGAATCCATGATCTCCTTCACCGGCGTTTGCGCGTCAAAGTGCGAAAGGCCCCTTACGATTTCAACCCTCCCGACCGTTCCTACTACCTGGTTGTTGTTATAGATCACAAAATCGTGATGCGCACCCTCAAGCAGATCTTTGACTGCTTCTGATATAGGAGCCGAGGCCTCCAACCGTGCAAAGGGATGGATGGTTACATCACTTACGCGATGCCCCGTAAGGTATGACCTTGATTCCACGGCCATGTATTCCTGTTGTGCGCCGTAGAAGATGAATATACCGATAAAGAGGAGGAAGGGATTGATGAAGAATCCGATCACACCAAAAATAATGGCTATCCCTTGCCCAATCAGTGCTGCTATGTGCGTGGCCTTGACCCTTGGAAGTTTGAATGAAAGCAGGGCCCGCAGTACGCGTCCTCCGTCCATGGGGAAGGCGGGCAACAAATTAAACGCCACCAGTGAAGTGTTGACCATGAACAGGTTGGTAAGGAAATTGGAAGGACGAATCACGGCCAGTTGTTGCACCTCATCCGGTTGAAATGAGAAGTGTACAAAAGGAACGAGCGACAGGGCGATCAATACGTTCACCAGTGGACCGGCTATAGCTACCACCAATTCCTGCCTGGGCTTTTCGGGAATCTTCTCCAGCCTGGCTACGCCGCCAATTGGAAGTAATGTGATATCACGCGTTATGATCCCATAGTGTTTGGCAGCCAGTGCATGACCCAATTCATGAAGGACAACGCAAGCGAAAATGAGCAGCATGAATACTGCATTCCAGTATGGAACGACCCCTTTTACTGGGATCAGCGGTACGGCAAGCAGAATGAAAAATGTCCAGTGGATTGAGATTTCAATCCCAGCTACACGGCCGATGACAAACGAACCTTTCATCCTTCCATCAGAATGATTTCAGGGCCTTCCGCACATGCTGATAGGCGATTTTGAGTTCGTCTTTGATGTCAGTGTATTTTGATTTTCCGGCCTTCAGTTTCCGTTCGGTCCTGCGGGTAATGGATTCGATGGTATCGGTGATGGTGGACATCTTCGACCGGAAATCGTCTTTTACTTCAAACTTCTTCAAACTGAATTTGAGCCTGAGTATTTCCATCTTAAGCTTGAATTTTTCCAGTTCATGAAGAATCTCTTCTGGAGTCTTGAAGTCCGGCCAGCGGTCGGCGACCTCTTTCTCCAGTATCTGAAGAGTATCCATAATCTTCCGGTATTGCTCATCAAACACCTTGCGATCGATGGCGGCTCCCAGATTCAGCCTGGACTCCAGTTCGGACCATGCGCTCTGACTCTCTGTGTTAATCTTGCCGATCGTTTTTTTCCACGTCTGCACATTCTTTCTGAGGTCCTTCTTCATTTCTTCAAATTTGTCGCGGGCCTCTGCTTTACCCAGTGCCAGTTGGACGGCCAACTCATCCATCTCCTGCTGGGCAAGGATGGCTTTTTCTGCAATACTTCTTGCAATCAATTTGCTCGTCGTCATATCATTGATGTTTAGATTCCTGGTTCCTGATGATAGGGCTTGTGAAATCACTATAAAATTCAACATTGTTGCACGGCTAAGCCGTGATAGAGATCAAAGCAACCCGTTGACTTTCGTCATGCCTACCTGTAGAATCTTCTTGAAAGTGATGCAATCAGCTTTTTGTCCTTCAAACATTCATCCTGCAGGGTTTTTATCGCCGCCGACCCGACAGCCTTTGTGTGTTTACGCAGAAAGTCAACCAGCACCTGTTTGTCGTGCAGTTGGCCAATGGTTTGTTCAATAGTGCGATAGAAACGATAATCCTTTCTTCTCATCCCCTGGTACACCGCGCTCAGGTAAATCAGCTGTTTGATTTTCTTGCGTGTGCCGTGTATCGATCGGAAATCCGGCTTAGGATACAGTCTCTTCTGAATACGCCCCGCGGTGACTTTTAAATAACGCCTGAAAAGGGGAACCCGCACAGACCTGATTGGCGCTTGCAGGGTTTCCTCCGACTTTCTGATTTTTTCGGCAAAAGAAGGTATTTTCTTCCGGAAGGATGTGATCAGCGGCGCTCGCGCTGTCAGCAAATGCTCGCCCGCAATGCCTTCGATTTTGTACGCCATCAACAGCTTCACCATGAGTTCAGGCTCTCGAATCTGATTGGCTTTTCTGAAAATATCCCGGAAGGGCAGATAATGCCTGTGGGTATTGAAACGTGGTGATCTGTAGCCCAGCAGTTTAAGCGCGGCCTTGATCCGCTTGATATCCACCCTGATCTTATGCAAGGTCTCTGTGTCGTGGAGAACTGCATACTCCTTCAGCAAACGGTGAAGGGTACGCAACTGTTTATCCGTATAAGACTTGAAGGCCTTCATGTTATTCCGGATCCGTCTCGACTGTGACTTTGTCCGGAATGCTCTCGGTACCCAATAGCATTGAAAGCGTCTTCCAGTGCGGATGGTGATCGGCGATCAGTTTTATGATGCCTGCGAACGGGACAAACAGGATCATGCCTGCCACGCCCCATAAAAGCCCGCCCAGGAAGATGGATATAAGCACGGCAAGAGTATTCATGTTCAACCGGTTGCTTACTGCCAGGGGAAAGATCACATTAGCCTCAAGATATTGAACAAAAGTGAAGACGGCCACAATGCCAACCGGGTACCAGACAGAATCGTAAGTAACCCACGCCATGGTGATGGGCAGGAGTGATCCCACGATGATGCCCACATACGGAATGAAGGTGAGAATGGAGGCGATCACACCGAAAAAGATGGCATGAGGCACTCCCAGTATCAGCAGTCCAACACTGTTGAGGATACCGACAACCAGGTAAACGATTCCCATGCCTTTGATGAAATTGTAATAGGCATCGATAGTGAGTGATAGTATTTCAGTGATACGCTCCTTTTCAATGCCGGGGAAAAGACGGTAAACCACCTGCAACCACAGATGACGGTAATAGAGTATCAGTATGGAATAGATGGGAATGAGAATCACCATTACAGCTGAAAGCGCAGAGACGGACAGGGTATTGGTGAGAAAGCTGAAGATACTCGAGGCGGTTTGATCACCCATGCTCGACAACCATGACACCTGCTGTTCATGCGTGATTCCGTAGGTCTTGCTGATGAAGCTGCTGATGGAATTCCACGTTTGGATAATCTTGGTTTGGAGTACCGGCCACTCGGTTAGAAAGTCGAGCACCTGGCGCATCATCAGGAGAATGATACTCAGCACAAGAATCGTGAGCACCGAGACGCTGATGATGATGGCTGTCATTCGCCCTACATGCTTCCTTTCCATCCAGGAACAGACAGGGTAGAGGATAAAGCTAATGAGCAGGGCAAAACTCAGTGGGATGAATAATTCACTGCCAAAGTACAGAATAGCAGATCCGAAGATGAGATACTGCATAATCCGCAACGGCGACAATTTCTTTGGCCGCTGAAAGACCGACGTGTCGGGATGTCCTTCAATTGCACCCATGGCTCCAATTCATCCTTTAACAAACCTATCCCACCCATGGTGACCCATCCATGATGACAATCAGATTCGCTGAATGATATTAATCAAATACCTGACAGGAAACCTATTCCTTTTAAACAGTGGCCTGGCTTCTGGCTGCCTGGTGTTTGCGCCGGATTGATTTCCCGGATTTTACCGGCCTGCGGGCAGGTTCCTCACCTTTACTGGCGGGTTTTGGATAACGCTCGAGTTTCAGCCGCAGATCGGTGATGACGTTCATGAAATTCATGAAAGCCTCGTATGGGGACGCGTAAGGGCTGAAGTGCGCATGCACCATCCCGTCGCTGTATCGTTTGGTTGACATGTAATAAAAGTGGTCACTCGTCTGGAGTAGGCGCCATTGATGCAACAACTCAGGTGACTTGATCTCATATACAAGTGTCTGCAGTCCCAACAACGACTCAAATGCATCCTTTTGGATGTCGTTTCCCAACCAGGCTGACAGGTCGCGTTCATTGTCGGCCCACGACGAATAGTGCGGGACTGGTAAGTAGGTCACAGGCTTCATTCTTGCAAATATCTCAGAGGGCGTGGCCATGGACAGTTTCTTGCTTTCCTGCAGCCTACGCAGCAATTCTTCCAGGAACCTGAATATGCCCGTGCGTGCAGGATGATGCTCCCCGAAGGTTTCATAGTCCATTCCAATGGTCACCACTTTATCTGAAGCGGGAAGCTTCTCCAGCCAGTTTACATACTTGGCTGCAGTCAGAGGCCACTCACCCCATTTTGTGTTTCCATAGCGAAAAGCAATATCATCGCTCAACCGGTAATTCCTTAATAGCAGTTTCAGGTTGGGCGCTCCGTAACCTGCATAGAGTTGGTTGGGATTCCTTGATCCAATCGTGGCCTCTGCCCCGTCAAGCAGTGCCCCTTTGAATCCCATATCTTCCAGGATGCGGCCTAGGTTATCAGCATAGATCAGCTCCGTATTGCGGAAGACTTTCGGCCTCACGCCCAGTAACCGCTCGATAATATCCCTGTGCTGGGCTACCTGCGTCTCAAATTCATGTCTCCCCGCCAGGAAAGAAAGGGAATGATAATAAGTCTCGGAAAGGAATTCTACCGACCCTGTTTCTGCGAGCATCCTGAAGGAGTCTGTCACTTCAGGTGCATACAACTCCAATTGTTCCAGTACAAGACCGGAAAGGGAGAACGTCACCTTTATGTCAGGAAATGCGCGGATCAACCGGAGGATCAATTGGTTTGCGGGCAGATAACAATGCGTTGCCACTTTTTGCAGAACAGAATAATTCATCTGATCATTGAAGTAGCATGTTGTTGTATCAATGTCAAAAAACCTGAAGTGTGTCAGCCTTCTGGGTTGATGCACCTGGAAGTAAAGGCAAATCTGCCTCTTGTTCCTGTGGTCAGACGAGTTCATGGTATACTTTTTTTATTTTCCTGGCGGCGCGATCCCAACTGATTTTGTCCAGCTCCCGACGGCCCATCGTTTTCAGCGTGTTTGAGAGGCTGTCGTGTTCAAGCACGTGGCAGATGGCGTCAGCAAGTGCTTCGGTGTTCCAGAAGTCGACTTTGATGGCATGTGGAATTACTTCGGCGACGCCAGACTGGTTCGAAATAATGACCGGCACATCAGATTGTATAGCTTCCAGGGGCGCAATGCCAAACGGTTCCGATACGGATGGCATCACATACACGCTGCTGATGGCCCACACCCTGTCAACCTGGTCGCCCTTCAGAAATCCTGTAAAGTGGAAATGGGATGACATCCGCATCTTGGCCACGGTCTCGATCATCGGAACCATGAGATCACCGGAACCTGCCATGATAAAATGGGTGTCCGGAAATTTTCTGAGCACAAGTTTCGCAGCCCTGATAAAGTAATGCGGACCTTTTTGATGGGTGATTCGGCCCAGAAATGTCACGACGTGCGAACTGAGTAACGGAAGCTTGTCAAAGCTCATCTTGCTCTTCGGCATCACGCCGTTGTGCACGACTGTTATCTTATTGAGTGGAATATGGTAGCGATGATGAATGACCTGTTTGGTCCATTGACTCACTGCCACGATCCTGTCGGCCTTCTCCATCCCGTTCTTCTCTATGTCGTAAACACGTTTGTCTACATTTTCACCAGCCCTGTCAAACTCAGTGGCATGAACATGAAGGATCAAAGGTTTATGGCTCACGTCCTTGGCTGCTATCCCCGCAGGAAACGTCAGCCAGTCGTGTGCGTGAATGACATCGAAATCACCACGATGGGCAATCTCATAGGCCACTTCAGCATAGTGGCCAACTTCGTCCATCAGGTGGTGTCCATAGTTTCCGGTAAAATGATAGCGGCGTCCCTTCTTTCCGGTGGCCTGATCCTGAACCCACTCGACCGCTGGAGGATCATCCGTGTAGTTCCACTGCTCCAGCGTATGGCGGAGCGTTTGGCCTGGAGAGAAATATGGCGACAAATGCACATCCGTTTTAATCTTCTTCATCCAGGCATGATGCGAGCCATGCTTGCTGACCAAATGTGCGGTTGGATGGGTGGTTGTGTCACCGATGATGATCTCGCCGGCATCAATCAACGCGACTTCTTCATCACCATGTGATTTGGGTACAACAAAAAGTATATTCACTTTCTGTTGGATCAGAGATTTGGTGAGCCCATAACAAGCCGTTCCCAATCCCCCGGAAATGTGGGGAGGAAACTCCCATCCAAACATCAGGACGCTCATTTGCCTGGGCTTCATAAGGGGATTTCAAATGCAGTGCAATCGGTTGCAATGTTGTCTAATTTAAGATACTTTGCGATGACTCCAATCCCCGGCAGCCGTGATTTAAGTCAGAGGGGAGTTAACCGGTCAAGGCCGGCATTCACCGATTGCACAACAAAACGAATTGGCAGGGCTTTAAAAGCAGTCTTACGAAATGATGGTGCGGATCCTGGGTCTTCAAAATGTGAACCTCACCTTCGCTTCCGTAGAGAAAATGGAAGGTATTTCCCTCCTCGTTAATGTGACTGTCTACTTCAATATATTCTTCCCTCTCGACTGTCGTGGAACTGTTAAAGACCACAAGGATTTCTTCATCAAACAATACCCTCGAAAATGAAATAATGCCGCCTTCCAGTGAGGGCAGTTCAAAATCTTTTCCATCCGGGGACTGCATGCGCATATACATGCGTCCGAACCTGAGCGCAGCACGCTCTTTTCTAATGGCAGCAAGTTTGGCAATCTGCCTGTATAACCTTCCCTCCTTGTTGAGTGCGTTCACGCCGGGATGATCCATGTCAAACATGGTCTGACGCAGTGACCAATCTCCGTGCCCATGTCCGTTAAAGCCCTGCTCGGTACCATAGTATATACAGGGGGTACCTAATGCGCACAGGAGAAATCCCATTGCCGCAATGATCTGATCTTCCGAGGCATCGAATCCGTAACGTGTTTTGAATTCAATTCCAGGCTGGTCATGATTGTCCACAAAAGTGACCAGGAACTCGCCGAATTCACCCCGGTGCAGCGCATTCAGACGAAGCGACTCGTAGCGGTCAATCAATTTTTCAGGAGCGGCCTTGCCCTTGATGACATCCGCAAGCACGTGGTAGAGAGGAAAATCCAAAACAGAGTTGAGACCATAATAGATGGCCTTATCATCGACAAACGTTGATGTCTTGGGACCGATGTAACGGTCATACATCTCGTCAGGGCCCAGCAACTCTCCGAACAGGAAGTAATTTCGCTTGCCCAATTTGTAAGCATATTCCCGGACAATCGAGCAGAATTGAGAGATCGCCTTTTCACCCATGTGCTTGACAGCATCAAGCCGGAAGCCGTCAATATCTGTTTCACGTATCCAGTAACAATGAACCTTGGTGAGTACATCCAGTACGTAAAGCGCCTCGGGTGAGTCGTCATTGCGAAAAGCCTTCAGTTCCATGAAATCTCCTTCGCGCGTTTCGGGGTAACGGTCGTAGTTTCTTATCTGACCTTTCTTGGAATAGAGATCCGGATTTCGCAGTTCTATCGGGATGGGCCAATCGGGAGTGCGCCATCCCTCGAAAGGAAAGCTCGCACCATCATAGTAATAATAGCTGCATTTGCCTGGGTAGTACCACAAATCGCCGGAATGATGCAGTACGATATCAAGAAACACACGCATCCCCAGCCGGTGAGCTGCATTCACCAGCTCCTCGAGATCTTCTTTTGTGCCAAACCTGGGATCAATGTTAAGATAATTGGAAATGGCATATCCGTGATAGGAGTCCGGAGTATTTTCAAATACAGGACTTAGCCAAAGGGCTGTACAGCCCAGGTCGTGAATGTAATCCAGGTGGCGTGTGATGCCCTTCAAGGTTCCGCCGCAAGCAGCAGTTAACTGAGCCTCGCTTCCATATCCGCGGGAAGGTAGGGATTCGGGTCTGCGATCCTGGTTGTCATGAAAGCGATCTACCATCAGGAAATAGATGAACTCTTCCCGCCACTCCCGGTAACTGTTTTTCCAATAGTCTTTGCCTGGCTTGGGCGATAAGTCAAGATCTTTGACCGAGGTGAGCATATTATCAGTAATAACAAATCTAGGGGGGCGATAGTTGTCAGTTGGTGACAACCATCATGTGGAAACGCTGAATTGAATGACTTATGTCCGGAACATATTTGGTGCCTCTAATAAATATTGAGGTGACGAGAATGTCTCTTCATACATTTGCATCGCATCCCTTTGTACTATGAAAAGAATTTTTCGCTGGTTTCTTTACTTTATCGGTTTCATTGTCTTTCTCTACCTGACCGCTTTTGGAATGGCCATGTACTACGAAAAGGACATACTGGCCAGAATCAACCAGGAACTGCAAAAGAATGTCGACGGAGAAGTGCAGGTTGGAGGTCTCAGCCTCACCATTTTCGAACAATTTCCTTCGCCCTCCATCACGTTAAAAGATATCTATCTGCGGGGTCCGCGTTACGACCGTTATCATAAGGAATTCCTGAGTGCGGAAAAGGTTTATGTGAACGTGCAAGCGATCATGTTGCTCAGAGGCGAGATTAACCTCCGCTCCCTGATCATCAAAAAAGCAAGAATCAACATCTTCAAAACATCCGATGGATACTCTAATCTTGAGATGTTCAGGAAGAATCAGACACCGGATACGGCCAAACACGGAAAATCATCTATTTCACTCGTGCTGCGGAAGGTACGTTTGGAGGACACATGGGTGAGCTTTTATGATTCAATGAAAGGCAAATCCTACGGAGCAAGGTTTCTTAATACTGTTCTGGAAACGGAACCTACGGACAGTTCAACGCTGATCAGGTTGAACGGACACCTGTTCTTTGAGGGTATGATGTTCAACAGCCAGAAAGGTCCTTACCTCGGCAACCAGGACACGCAGACACATTTTGACCTCGAGTTTCTTCGTGCGAGCAAACAACTGGTGATCCGGCCCTCCTCCATACGCTTTTCAAAAGGATCTGAGGTTGCGCTTGAAGGCTACTTCAAATTCGATTCTACTGCGTCCTACGGTTTGATGGTTCAGTCTGAAAACCTTGACTTTGCCGAGGGACGGACGATCGTAACCCCTGCCATTGCCTCTAAACTAAAAATCCTTGAGATCGAAAGACCCCTTACAATTCAGCTGGACGTCCTTGGTAAAACCACGCCCGGCAATGATCCTAAAATCGACCTGTCCTTCTCCACCCGGAATAATTCTCTGAAAGTTTCCGGCCTAACTGCTGAAGATATTTCCTTCGCAGGAGTATTCATGAACCATGTCCGGGAGGATCAACCTCATAACGATCCCAATTCCCGCATTCAATTGGACCACTGCGCCGGACGCATCAACGGCATCCCTACCGACATGTCTGTGACGCTTGAAGATCTCAAGGATCCAACGCTTACGCTGCGTTCCGATATAAAAACTCCCCTTCAGGATTTGAACACTATTACCGATACCACGAAACTGAAGTTTACCTCAGGCGACTTTCATGCACATGTCGACTATCATGGACGGCTGAAGGAGTACATGAATAAGGAAACAACGGTATACAATGGGAAACTGGATGGTAGTGTCGAAGTGATTAACGGCGGCTTCGTATTCGCTCCCAAGGAAAAAAAATTTGAGCAGATCAATGTCAACATCCGCTTTAATGAAAAGAAGATGGATTTTGCCCAGGTGGCGATGTCCGTGAACGGAAACAAGGTTGAATTGAAAGGTTCGGTGGAGGGTTTTGTCCCCTTCTTCTTCCAGCCGGCAGGAAAAGGAAAAGTGAGCCTTTCCATATACTCCCCAAGAATGGATCTTTCAACGTTGATCAGAAAGAAGAAGACTACCGGACGCCCTGCGCAGAAAAAGAAGGCCCCGTCAACAAAAGTCACCGATATGCTGAACACCCTGAACGACAAGGTTGAATTTGACGCGGAAGTAAGGGTGGATGAAATTGTGAATGGAGCGCTTCGTGCAACCAACCTCGTAAGCAAGACCCAACTCCATAACGGAACTTTCCGCACTTCATCAGCAAAACTGAAGTTTGCTGGCGGAACAGTCTCCATGCTTACCACATTGTCTGCTCTTGATCGTGACACCAGTTTTATGCAGCTGAAAACGGAAGTGCTGAATGTCGATGTCAAGAAGTTCTTTGCCGCGTTCGACAACTTTTCGCAGCGCGCCATCACTTCAGAGCACCTGGAGGGGCGGATTTCGACCTGGATAGACTTGAGCGGTAAAATAGATCCGCATTTCAAGCTGCTGCTGCCTACGGTGCAAGGCACTGTGAGGTTGAAGCTAAAGGATGGCTCCATTCAGAATTTCGAGCCGCTGGAGAAGATGGGTACATTTCTCTTCAAAAAACGTGACTTCACGGATGTGGATTTTGCTGAGATCAATGGCAACTTCCATATCAAGGGCCCATCGATTGATATCGACCGCATGGAAATTCAGTCGTCTGTGCTCACGATGTTCATAGAGGGCCGATATTCCATGGCCGACAGCACGGATCTCAGCATCCAGGTGCCACTCAGCAACCTGAAGAAGCGCGACAAAGATTACAAACCTGAAAACGTGGGCGTGGATTCAAAAGTGGGCCCTAGCGTTTTCATCAGGGCAACCAACAATAAGGAAGGCAAACTCAAGATCAGCTACGACCCGTTCAAGAAGATGCGGAAGAAATAGCGGCCTGAATTATTTGATGGTCATCCTGCCTTTCAGTTCGGATGCTGCTTTGACAGCTTCATATGCATTGAGCAAACCACCTGTGTTGCTGAGATCGCTGAAATCAGCTTTCCCGCCTCCGGGCTTTTGCACTTTTAGCCCGTCAAACTTCCTGGAGGATTGTTTGATCACCTGTACTACCTGCTGAATGGTCAAATCCGGAAAGTAACTCATAAGAAGGGCAGCCACACCGGCCGTCATG
Organism: Cyclobacteriaceae bacterium; assembly: GCA_039810905.1. Taxonomy (GTDB): domain Bacteria; phylum Bacteroidota; class Bacteroidia; order Cytophagales; family Cyclobacteriaceae; genus ELB16-189. The sequence continues at coordinate 17,512 of JBDHXU010000052.1, forward strand.
GGGCACGCAAAACTGGTGCCGTCCATATTGGAGTACTTGTTGCCAGGATTGGTGGAGTAAATTTCCTCGCCAGGAGCGAATATGTCGACCGTCTTCTTGCCATAGTTGGAGAAGCTGGCCGGCAGTGTTTCATCGGGTTTCCAGGTGGAGGCACCCACTTCCAGCCAGTTCAATGCTTCCTTTCCTTCCCTGAGATAGCGGGTAGGGTAGTCCAGTTCCTTGTCGATGTCTTGATTGTCATTGCCTGCTGCATGTACCAGAAGCACACCTTTCTTTTCGGCATACTTCACGGCCTCATCCACGACTTCCTTTTGGGGCGACCACGACTTGCCAAAACTCATATTAATAATGTTTGCGCCATTGTCCACAGCATAACGGATGGCGTTGGCCACATCCTTGTCGCGCTCATCACCGTTTGGAACGGTCCGGACAGACATAATCTTCACATTGTCTGCTATGCCCTTGATGCCGATTTCATTCTTCCGGTCCGCTGCAATAATGCCTGCCACGTGAGTGCCGTGATCAGCATCGGGCCCTGCCACATCATTATTGCCATAGTGCCGCTCCTTTAGATTGCCAGGGTCGTCACCGACTATTTTTCGTGAGTCAAAATTCTCATTATATCCGTACTCCACAATAACAGCATAGTAGTCGTAGCCCCTTTTGAAGTATTGAACAGTGGCATCGAGTTCATTCATAAGGCTGTCAGGATCAGATTGTCCTGTTGACTTCATGAGCCGGGTCACGAGTCCTTTCGCAAACAGAAGGTTGGGATCATTGGTCTGCAGGCCGGCAAGATCTTCGCCCGTAAACTTGTCCTTTTTGAGTACGGTCTTTAGCGTGTCAAGGCTTTGTTTGAGATTGACCTCCATGGCCTGGTACATGGTGTATTGCTTCTTTACCGCTTCAAATTGAGCTACTTCCTTGGCCTTCCTCTTTTCGTACTTGTCCCTGATAGTCTTAAACAATTCGTAATCCTTCTTTTGTTTCCTTTCAACCTTGCCCTCAGGGGTGTCCTTGAATTTGCTTTTCAGGCGGACGTATTCACGGGTGAGCTCATAAGTATCTTCATTTACGTTCCCTTCCTTACCCCCGATGAAATTCCAGCCGTGCACGTCATCGATGTATCCGTTTTTGTCGTCATCGATGCCGTTTCCGGGAATTTCGTCTTCATTGGTCCAGATGGAATTTTTCAGATCCTCATGCTCGATATCCACACCTGAGTCGATCACGGCCACTATAACGGTCCTGGAAGGACGATCTTTGAGAAGTGTCTGGTATGCCTTTTCTACACTGATTCCCTGATAGTGGTCGCTTTCTGGATCCTGCATATACCAATCCGGGGGAGGGGTGGATGCAGTAGTCTGGGCAAATACACTATTTGTCCAGGTTAGAGCCAGAATTGTGATCAGGGTGAATGATGGTCGCATGTGATTTTTCCGATGAACGGTAATAAAACGCCGGCAAATTACGAGCCATTGTCGGGAAAGCCATGAATTGTCAAAAAGTGGCAAAAATCTTACTTCCGACGGCTTGTGGTTCAGAAAGCAGGGTGTCTGTGGAGGAACTGGTGCAATTTTATTATACCAAAGCAGACCGAATATGATACACTTCAGCCTCCTCGCCGTCCTCGCATTCTATGTTGTATTTTTCACATGCGTAGTGGTCTGTCAGCCAGAATTGCTTATGACCGGCGAACATCAGCCTGCGTGATTGTTGCACGCCCATGCGAGCGACGGCAACAATCACCAAATGAACCCCTGCAGAGTCCTCTGACGAGAGACTATGCGATGAAGCTCAATCGTAAAATCAGCCAATCACCTTAATTGCGAGCGTAGCGACGCAATCCTCCACGCATCCGAACCTGATAACTACGCCGTCATCGCAAACGAAGTGAATCGAACCCATTCGGTCCAGGTGCGCCTCGCTCTCAATCTGAGCGCCACCAATCGCCAAATCACTCAATCACCAAATGCCTTATTACGGTATACCTGTTGCGGGTGGAGGGTATAGCATTATACAACGCAGAGGGTATGGTTTGGTGCCTGGGGTGACAACTACATTTATCTACACTCAAACCAACCCCCTACCTATGAAAAACGTTGTTCTGGTCCTGCTGGCAATGCTTTGCCCCGGACTGTTGATGGCAAATGATGAGCTGGTGAAAGCCAGTCTTGCCGGGGACTTTGCGAAAGTAAAATCCCTCGTCGAAGGAGGCGCCAACGTCAACTACGCTGACGCAAATGGAAGTACGCCCATCTCGGTGGCATTCTTTTCGACAGAAATTACGGAATATCTGCTCGGTAAAGGAGCGGACCCCAACAGCGGGACCTATCCGTCATTGGTCAATGCCGCGAAGTACTATTCACTGGATGTCATGAAGATCCTGTTGAAAGCAGGGGCCGACCCAAACAAGCCAGGGATCGTCAAAGTTGATGCCTCCGCAGGTATCCGAAAACTTCTGGAAGATGAGAAGGCCAAGGGGAAGAAGGCCAACAAAACTATAATCAAGGCCTATGAGGATATGATCAGCAAAACTCCTGCGGGGAATACAATGAGTTTCTCTGCGCTGCAAATGGCAGTTGGATACACCAACTGCAAGGAGTGCGTTGAATTGCTGCTGAATGCCGGGGCCAAAACAGATTTTAAGAGCCCTACCTCCGGAGGCAATATGATTCACGAACTCACGAATTCCTGGCAACCCATCAGTCAGCGGGCAGCAGGCATTCAAACCAATATCCCTTATTATGCCCAGTATGGCATGGGTGTTCCTGACTGGTATAAGACTATGGACATCTCAAACAAGGGAAGTTTCAATGATCTCCTTAAGCTGTTGCTGGCCAAAGGGGCAGACATTGAGAATCTTGACAATAATAAAAGAACGCCACTTACTTCTGCAGTGTTGCAACCCAAGGTAAATCCCGAAGTTGTGATGGGGCTCATCGACAATGGCGCAAGTGTGAAGGCCACCGGTATGACCAACGAACCCACGGAGTTTTACAAAGAGACTGTGGAGGCAGACAAAATCAAAGTAAAGTTTGACTTCCCGCGTGAAGGAAGGAATTCCGGCGGATCCGGTTACAGCGCCAATATGGACCTGCTCAATCCGAAACCGAAAAAGATAGCGCTTATCAGTTACTACCTGTATGATCCGGGTAAAGGCAAAGTCACAGGCGGCACGTACACCGGCACAGCAACAGCTGCGGTGTGGAGGACACCTGACGCCATCGCCCAAACACAGGTGGATGCCTTTTACGCTAAGAGCATAGATGCACTGAAGGCCACTTTTAAGGAAAACGGAATGGACCTGCTCACTCCTGAAGAGTTTTTGGACACCGATGAAAAGACTGAATTCTACTATGGATTCGACCAGGAGTCTGCAAAAAAGGAGAAAACAACAATCACGAAGAAAAAGGCTGCAGGGACGAGTATAGCAAGTGTGGCAATTGCAACCACGTCGACTTTGAAGATTTGCCCTACCGACCTTGGTTATAGGCCGTTCTTTATTGCCAACGAAGGAGACGATGAATCTGCACTTCTGAATTTTCAGGGCGGCGTCCTTTCTGCAAACAGGAAGCTTACTTCCAGCCTGGGATATGAACTGGCCAAAGGGCTTGGTGTGGACGCCGTGGTGGTGGTCTACATCTGCACCCGTCAGCCCAAACAAACCAAGCAGGACTTTGGTGTCAATTCGGTTGTCACCATGATGCTGGGCCCCAATCCTGGAAGATCCGATGCAACTGACCCGGAGGCGAAGAACCTGGGACAGTTTTATTGCGGCACACGCACCTATTATGGTTCGCCGGTCATCTTCAAGGAAGACAACGGAATCTTCGGTCAGTATGACGGCATGGCCAATATTCTTAAGGCCCATGCGACAAAGTTGTGCAAGTATGTCAATGGAAAAGAGAAAGACGAAGAATAGGTATTGTAACACCCCGAAACGAGGGCGGCTGTAATGGCCGCTCTTTTTTTGTTCTGGCGAGCAGTTGGTAAAAGTGAGGTGTCATCTCACTTCTCGTGGGCCAACAGATCACCAAATAGTCCTTGTCCCCTCGCACTCCACGATCTCAAATCGCCTGATCACCAAGTCACTAAATCGCCAAATAAAAAAGGTCCGGTACAAACCAGACCTCTTTCTCAATCACCTTTCACCAAATCACTCACTCACCAAATGTAAGTGCCGAAGGCGGGACTCGAACCCGCATACCTTGCGGCACACGCCCCTGAAACGTGCGTGTCTACCAATTTCACCACTTCGGCATTCGTGCCCGGGACTGGACTCGAACCAGCACAGCTTGCGCCATACGCCCCTCAAACGTACGTGTCTACCAATTTCACCACCCGGGCAGGGGCTGCAAAAGTAACAAAATTGGCTCTAGTTGCAATTGGGGAATAAGGGGTTTTGGATGGGGTAAGAATCCAGCCTCGCTTGCGTAGCGGTGAATTGATTAAATTGAGTAATCCATCACCTGATCCTATGCTGAAAATCACCCGATCCATAATTGCTATCCTATGGCTGAGTCCGCTGTGCCTTGCTGCGCAGTCGGCAGGAGATTCCAAACCCTGCATGCCCTGCGAACAGCTGAAAAGCCTGCAACTGCCTGACGTTACGATCCTCTCCGCCGAGCAAAAAGTAAATGACACCATCAAGGGCCAGGCGAGCTGGATACCGGTGGTGGTGGTCAAGGTTCCATATTGCAAGGTGATGGGAAGGATAAGCAAGGAGATCAACTTTGAGCTACTGCTGCCAGTGACATGGAACAGAAGATTCCTGATGTCGGGCGGCGGCGGCTTTGTGGGATACATTCAAAATGGGCTCAGGAATTATGTGAATGAGGGATACGCGACAGCGGGCACAGATACCGGTCATTCGGGCAACGAAATCACCGCCGAATGGGGACTTGATAACATGGAGCGGCAGCTCAATTTCGGTCGTCTTGCCATTCACCGCACTGCGGTGGTGTCGAAGTCTATCATGCGCACATTCTACTGTGGTGGGCCCGACTACTCCTATTTCCATGGCTGCTCAAGAGGCGGAGGTCAGGCGATGATTGAAGCCCAATTCTATCCGGATGATTTTAACGGCATCGTTGCCGGAGCCCCGGCCTATGCCTGGCCTGCGATCGGTGCAAAATTCACAAAGGTCAACCAGGCCAATTATCCCAACCCTAAAGAACTTAAACCCGTGCTGAGCAACGACAACCTGAAGTTTGTCCAGCAGTCGGTGATGAAACAGTGTGATGCGCTCGATGGGGTCAAGGACAATATTCTGAACGATCCCCGTGAATGCAAGTTTGATCCTGCCACATTACCTGTTTGCCAGGACGGCAAGTCAGGGTCCGGGTGTATCACCAAAGAACAGCTGGCGGTCCTCAAAGCAGTGTATGACCCGTTGGTGATTAATAAGCAGGAAGTATATCCCGGTTTTCCCGTCGGGCTTGAGGCAGAGCAGGGATCATGGGATGTTTGGATCGCCGGGACCAGTACTTATCCCGATCAAAACGGAATGCCGAGCCTCCACTATTTCTTTGGCACCAACATGTTCAAGTATCTCGTATTTAATGATGCGTCGTGGGATTACTCGAAATATGATTTCAGCAATTTCTTCAAAGACACCCGGTATGCTTCTGCCTACCTGGATGCCACGCAGACCGACTACGGCGAGTTCAAGAAGCTCAACGGCAAGATGATCATGTATCATGGCTGGAATGATCCAGCCCTTTCGGCCTACGCAACCATAGAGCACTACCAGGCCGCCCTGGAGCGGGACAAAGACTTGCCTTCCAACATCCGGCTTTTCATGTTGCCGGGGGTTTTGCATTGTTTTGGAGGGCAGGGACCGGATCAAGTGGACTGGGTTAAACTGATCCGCGACTGGGTGGAGCACGGCCAGGCGCCCGAGCGCATCCTTACTTCGAAATTGGTGAATGGTAAGACCACCATGACCCGCCCTGCGTTCCCTTATCCCAAAGTTTCGAAGTACGACGGAAAGGGCGACCCCAACTCCGAGAAAAGCTTTTCGGCGAAATGACGGAGAGCGGGGAACATTAATTAGTTCGATACTGCAAAAAATGCCATTCTTCTAATCACCCATTCATAGCGTTTACTTAATGTTCTCACAAGACTCTCATAAGACTTTCACCAGACTCCCACAAGACTTTCACCAGACTCCCACAAGACT
>JBDHXU010000053.1:0-23103 GCA_039810905.1 Cyclobacteriaceae bacterium
GTTCTTTGCGGGCTCAGCGAACTTTGCGCGAAATATTTTCTGAAGCTAGCGGTAGCCCGCCTAAGGCAGAAGGAGGATTTTGCGCGCCAAGGCGCCAAGCTCGCCAAGGAATTAATTGAGGTTAGTGCGGAATGTTCTTTGCTGGCTTAGCGGTCTTTGCGCGAAATATTTTCAGGAGTTAGCGGTAGCCCGCCTAAGGCAGAAGGAGGATTTTATGCGCCAAGCCCGCCAAAGGAAGTTACGCTTGCTGTCTTAATTCGACTTCAGTCCAAACCTTTCAAGAAATTGTTCCTTCGAATCATTGTACCTCGAAATAGCCCCGAGTTTATAAAGCGAGTAGATGTAGACCCACGCCAGGTCGAGTTGGTAGGGGAGGAAACCTGCGCGTGCGCTGTCGGGATAGAGGTGATGATTGTTATGCCATTCACCAGAGAGGAATCCCGGGCGGTTCTGATTGACCGAAAGGTTGCTGCGGTCAAAGTCAACGCCATCCACGTGCTTCACTTTCCCGCCTCCGTGACCGGTATAATTGAAGGCGCGGACCAGTATGAACCAGAACATGGCGCCGGTGAACAAAGCGCAGGCCAGCGCATGGCCGCCAATGAGAAAGAACACGCTGTACCAGAAGGCCCAGTTAAGCATCCACAAGCCGACCGCATACAAGGGGGAGACGACAGATCCCCACTTAAGGTATTGTTTGTATGAATTCATCCACACCCCCGTGTGACTGAGGAAGTTGCTCACCTTCCTGTAGTCCGCTTCATCGAGATTCTTTGCAATAGCCTGGTGGTTCACATCAGAGAGCATGCAGTACATGATGCCGGCATGGGAATTATATGGATCTCCCGGCTTGTCCGATTTGAGATGATGAACATGGTGGGAGACTACATAGACCTCTTCGGCAAAGGTGCGGATGACCAGGTTCTGCGTGATAAAACGCCAAATCGGGTGGCTGAACGTATAGGCCCTGTGGGTACAATAGCGGTGAAACCAGATTGTACCGTGTGTACTCATCACCACCATACCATATATAATGGTGGCCAGCAGCAGGGGCCAGCTGATGTAGTACGCCAGGTAGAAGACAAGGAACGGCACCATGCATACAACTGTTAGCCAGTTGATGAATGGAATCCAGTTCTTTCTGGTCTTGAAAATGTTGATGCGGGAGAAGGCTTCACTCCATAATTGATATAGCGATGGTTTGATGAGATTCCCATTTTTGTCGGCCCATCCATAGGACGGTACCTGTAACACGTTGTCGATAAACGCCATTTGAGGCTTTTGAGTAAGGTAAAAGACCGTAAGGTAGTCTAATTATTGAGCGCAACCCACAAGTATCTGCAGTCCATTACTCCATGAAAGAAGTAGACTGTTGTCCTTAGATGCAGACGGAGCGTCAATTCAAACAATCTTAGCCCCATCAGTAGTGGCAATTTTGACAATACATTATCGAAGGGACACTCACCTAATGACTTGATACGGTACCCAAGGCCAGCAAATAGTACCTAAGCTATTCTGACCTCAGGTCTTCACCAGATTCAAAGGCTAAATATTTACTAGCCAGGGATTCATGTCAGGACATACACGCATGGAACTCGAATTCCAAAACCGGAAATCTTGAAGATGCAACCATACTGCGGACCGTGAACTATTACCGTCAAAACTGAATCGGAAGCAAGATCTTGAACTCAGTCCCTTCTCCCTCTTTGGTTTCTACTTTTAGTTCCCCGCCATGTGCTTTCGTCACGATATCATAAGCCAGTGAGAGTCCAAGACCGGTACCTTGTCCAGTCGGTTTTGTGGTAAAGAAGGGCTGGAAGATCTTATCTCTCACTTTTTCTGGGATGCCGGTGCCGTTGTCCCGGATCATGATTTGAATCTTGTTGCCTAATGCCTTCGTGGAAACATTTACCTGAGGCTGGAAGCCGGAGGCCGGAGACTCGGATTTGGCTCTCTCATTGACGGCATAGAATGCATTATTAATCAGATTCAAAATCACCCTTCCGATTTCTTGCGGCATTACATCGATTTTGCGCAGTGTAGGGTCGAGGCTGCTTTCAAATTTTGCATTGAAGGACTTATCCTTTGCACGAAGACCGTGAAACGCGAGCCTGAGGTATTCATCACACAAGGCATTGATGTCGGTGGATTCTTTCTTATCAGAACCCGCACGACTATGTTGCAGCATGCTCTTTACAATGGCATCAGCACGCTTGCCGTGGAAGTTGATCTTTTCCAGGTTCCTGGCGATGTCGTTCAACAGCTGGCTCTCTTCGCTCTCCACTTTACCGTCCTGAGTCTTGCGCCTTATCTCCTGAATTTCTCTGACCAGTTCGTTGCTTACTTCACTGAAGTTATTGACGAAGTTGAGCGGGTTTTGGATTTCGTGTGCGATGCCTGCTGTCAATTCCCCCAAGCTGGCCATCTTTTCGCTTTGGACCAGTTGTTGCTGTGCCTGTTTCAGATCACTGAGCGTTTTCTCCACTTCCTTCTTGGCGGCTTCGAGTTTATTAAAGTCCTCGTACCGGGCGTAGGCGGTGGAGAAAGCGTCGGCCACTGATTGAACGAGGTTCAGATCTTCGTCGCCCAATGCTTCCGTGTGGCCTACGTACAGCATCCCCTGAAGGAAGGGGAGAAAGTGCAGGTAAATTCCTTCCTTTGGAATGGCATGGAGATACTGTTCTCGGTTGGCGATGGAACCTTGCTTTACCAACACATCAGCCTGCAGCTCAAAATCCTTGTCCACCCAATGTGTGACGTACCGTTGATGAATGCGCCATCCGTTAATGGCGCCAGCGAGGTTGCCCGCCGTATCGAAGGGTAAGTGAAATGCCGCAATGGCTTTTCCGTCCGGTGTGGAGAGAAAAGTGTGAATCTGCTTATCATGATCATCCATGATGAATACGCCGCACCGTACAAATGGGATGCTGAGCGCGGTAAGCTCGCTCCATATTAATGGTGTGATGCGGTCAAGGTCTTGTACCGTTCTCATGCTGGCGATCTCGGCGCGGACCCGGTCGACGGATGCCTGTTGCAAAGCAGCCTTGGCACTGGCTTCTGCCTTCTCTATATCTACATAACGTTGATAGGCGAGGTCAAAGACCCCGGCAAAGCGGGTGAGTGTTTTCATGTCTTCGGCCGGCGGATCAGGGACGACACCCGGCAGGCTGTATCCGATCTCGCCATGCTTGGTCCTGGCCATGACAAAAGTCAATCCTCCGATGGCCTTGACGGCATCGGGTCCGGGCGCATGCGGATCAACCTGTCTGAATTGTCCAAAACTCGCCATCTGGTTCAGGTAATCTATTGCTGAGTCGGCATCGAAAGTGAATATACCAAGCGGCTCCTGGTTGGCTTCCCAGGCGGTCATGGCTGCATTGCCGTGAAAACCCCTGGGCAAGTCAAGCACCATTCCGATGCGGGAACCGTCGCCTGATGTCATGGCCTTTTCATACTTGTCGGGCAGCCAGTTCATGTACCAGAAGTAATGGGCCTCATGACCGAGCCGGGTAAATTCCTTGCGCATCTCCACTACGATGTCAAGCAGATCCGTTGATTGCTTCATCGCCATGGCTTTCGCGCGTACCCGCTCGAGCGCGGCTTCGATTTGAGCTTCTCTTGCTTGTGCTTCTGCGCGTTTCAGATCGAGGTATCTCCGATACGTTTGACCAAATACGCCGGCAAATCGATTCATGATCCTGGCGTGCTCTTCGATCAGCGGTTTTCCTGAAAAGGAGAATACGGCGCCGTCGGTAAAGAAGAAATCGCTGTGGAATTCTTCGGGTGGCAATGCGCTTAAATTGAACTGGGTGGGATAAAACCTTGAATTGTTTATGGCGGTGTAGTAAGCGACAAGGTCGTCGCCCAGGAGATCATATTGATAGAACGTCTCTTTCTCTTTCCATGCATCATATACCTGCCGGAGCATCCTGTGGGTACTCAACTCCAATTGGCCAATGATCAGTTTGGCGGGGCGACCCTGCATGGATCGTGCCGTCCACACCTCAACAACATGCTCATCATTAAATATCAGGATGCCACAGCGATTCGTATGAATGCCAAGGTTCACGAATTCATTAAACATGCTGACCACGGTTTCCCCCACATCCTGGCTGTTGTGCATCGCCATGGTTTTGCTGCGGACGCGCTCCAATGAAGCTTCGATCTGTGCTTCACGTGCCTGCGATTCAGCTTTCTGGAGATCGAGGAATCGTGTGTAGGTCTGTTGAAACACACCGGTGAATCTGAGCATTAATTCTATCTGAGCCTCATTCAACCTTTCTCCACCCACAATAAGCAGGTAACCTTGCTTGAAATTGAAATTGTGCAGGAACAATCTTATTGGCGAAAGGGCAATAAGTTGACTGGCTGTTATCCATTTAGTGATCTTGCCATCAGGGCTTAGGCTTCGTTCTGCAATGAAGGTCTGGTGCGTAATCATTTCCTGTTCGTCCATTTCGACTACACTGAAAGGCTGCTGTTTTTTCCAGGCAGCCAAAACTTCGCGCATCTCTTTGGTTTCTGAATGCAGTATCCCCAAAGGCTCACCAATCTTATTGCCAGTGGCAGGGTTTGGAGCGTACGTCCATCCAATTTTCTTTTCTTCATCGATCAGCACATAGCCACTTGAAATGCTTTGAATGCCCAACTTTGTCAATTCATTCCATAGCAATTCGCCAGCCTCCCTCAACTCATCACTTTTGTGCATCGCCATCGTTCTTGCCCGAACTCTTTCCAAAGCTGCTTCTATCTGGGCTTCTCTTGCCTGTACTTCCGCTTTCTGCAAATCAAGGAAGCGGATGTAGGCCTGTTCAAATACGCGGGAGGCGCGTCTTAGTACATTCAAGCTGTCATAATCAAACAGACCGGCATCAAAACTATCGGCAAACAATGCTGAGTGTTTTTCAGTGATGAGGCAAACCACATAGTGCTGGATTTGCTTAAGAACCTGCCGCGGTGTTTCCGGAATTATTGTGAAGTCGTTATTGGCGAAGATGTAGTCGAAGAATCTGTCCTTTTGCTTAATAGTGTACTCCTTATTGATGATTTCCAGACCTTTATTCATCGCCTCCCAACCATCACGCAAATAGGTTTCTTCCTTCAGCATTTTCTCGTTGAAAGGCAGGCTCACCATTTGGGGTTCCTGGATGGAGTTGCCAACCCAGAGAAATGAATCCTTCGTTTGCCGGTCAAATAATTGAATGGCGATGGTTCCCTTCAGAACCTTCAACTCACTCAACTTTTCAAACAAGACCGCAATGACATCCTTTAACTCGTCAGACCGGTGCATGGCCAGTGAACGGGATCTTATTTTCTCCAGCGCAGCTTCAATTTGTGCTTCCCTTGCCTGGGCTTCTGCTTTCTGAAGATCAAGGAAGCGCGTGTAGGTGCCGTCAAATACAGCGGCAAACCTTTCCAGCAACCGCACTATTTCAGCGGGCCTCCGCTCCGCGGAAGAAAGCGTGAGGTGACCTTTTGAGAAGAATGCAGCGGTGATCACCCTACGTCCCCCTGTATCGATACTTTTGACATTACCGCCCATTCGTGCATTTCGGTAACGAAGCCATGTCTCAAGTTTCTTTCCCGTGAGCTCCACCACCACGGACTTTTTATGTTCCTCCCATGCCTTAGTAATCGGCCTTAATAGGGTGGGTTCATCCATACTCATCGATACTGCCTTTTCTACGCGAATGCCGCCACCTTCAGGGTTGGTTGCATGGAACTCAATCAGCCGCTTGTCTGGATGATACAAGCCAATGGTTGCCTGCAGCAGAATGCCCGCGCCTAGTTTTTCAAATTCATTGAAGAGAATCGCGGCCGTTTCAGGCAGCTCAGTACTTTTGTGCATCGCCATGGTGCGCGCACGCACGCGTTCCAACGCCGCTTCGATCTGCGCTTCTCTTGTCTGCGCCTCAGCATTCTTCAGATCCTTGAATCGGCGGTAAGCCAGGTCAAAAACATCTGCCGATCTTTTCTGCAACTCAATGGTCTCCCGTGACGGGTGCCTGGACGACACCATTAACAGCGCGCCTCCGGAGAATTTCGAAAAATGATAGAAACGCTTTTCCCGGGTACTCTTGCTTTTTTTCATGGCATGAGCCACATCAGGGGCTATCTTGAACAGGACCTTGTACCACGCTCTTTGCCTTGTCCCGCTGATCTCTATGGTATACGCGGTTTCATCACTGTAAAACTTTCGCGTGAACTCCCTGACGATTTCGCATGAGTCTTTTGGGATGGCCATGGACCCGTGGGATACTTTGCTTCTCAGATCGCTTCCCAGCCGGAAGGCCCTCCAGGAAAGAATATTATCCGGGTCTTCTTCGTATAAATGCACGGCCGAGGTTTCCAACTCCGGTTGACCCAGCAGTCCCATCTGCTCGCGGAGCACCTTTGCCACATCCAGCAGTTCTTCCGATTGGCGCATCGCCAGCGCCCTTGCCCTCACTCTTTCCAGGGCCGTTTCTATCTGAGCTTCCCGCGCCAGCAATTCGGCTTTCTGCAGATCGAGGAACCGGGTGTAGGTTTGATTGAATACTTTGGCAAACCGCCTGAAAATTTCATGGTACTGAGGGCAAGGCACTGTGGTAATAAACAACAAGTACCCATTGGAAAAATGAGCGTTGTTGTGCACCTGCCTGTCGGGCGTTTTAATTCCTGCCTTCTCTGATTTTGAAAAGGCTTCGTCCAACAGGGGGAAGGACCTTAGGAATTTGTAGTGCCGTGCAACCGCGCGCCCACGCAGGTCATCTTCGAAAAATGTGTCACCCTTCTTCCAGGACTGATAGACCCGTTCATGCTGATCATAGGTATGAATGGGCATTTCGAAGGCCGGATTGAGTGTGCCACGTGGATTGCTCATCCAGGAAACCAGGTTCTTATGTTCGGCATCCCAGATGTTGAAACCGCAGGCGTAAGTGTCAATGCCAAGTGCCTTCACCTGGTCGAAAAGCAAAGCAGCCACTTCGGGGAAAGCGCCGGAATTCTGCATGGCCATGGTGCGTGCCCGCACGCGCTCCATTGCCAGTTGTATTTCTGCCTCCCTTGCCTGCTCCTCTGCTTTTTGCAGATCCAGGAATCGCGTGTAGGCCTGGTCGAAAACCCTGGTGAACCTCGATAGAATCTCCACCTGCTCCTCTTTATGCCGTTGCGGGCCTGAGGCCTCTATGAACCCGAACTTCTGGAACGACCCCGATATGAATACGTGTTTCTTCTCTTCTATTCCTTTCTTAACGATTTTGGGCAAACGTGACAGTTCGGTTTGAGTGAGCAGCAGCCTGTCAATGGATCTTTTTTCTGCACCACCCAGCTTATAAATCCATTTTGGATTCTTCTTCTTCCATGCCTTGATGATGGATTCATAATACGGATGTTTCAAGGGCGGCACACGGAAGCTTTCGGGGGTCTTCCGGTCTTCGATGTTCGCAATCCAGATCCTGGCCGAACGGTCATCCGTGTTCAGAATCCAGATAATGCAACGGGCCAATACCAAGTCCAGTTTTACCAACTCATCAAATAGAATGGAGACCAATTGGCTTAACTCTTCGGAGTGATGCATGGAGAGCGCGCGTGACCTCACCCTCTCCAGCGCAGCTTCAATTTCCAGTTCACGGTTTTTGTCCTCGAGTTCTTTGGTGCGCCTCTTTACTGCCTCGCGCAGCTGCTGGTTTTCCCTGGAGATCTTTTCAGTGGCGATGTTCTCACCTTCACCGGCGCGGGTATCGGGGAATGAGGAGTGCTGGTGAATGATCTTCCAGCCTCGTTTGGTTTCCTTAAACCAGGTGGACGCTCGGAATTTGGAATAGAAGATCCATTTCTTTCCATCCAGGACATACACGTCACACTGCTCGTGCACCAGGAACAAGTCGCCCAGGGCTTCAACACGGGTATGCCGTTTTCGCATTTCAAGCTTGCCCGCTACCTGGTCGATGGTATCCCGCAAAAACTTAACTGCATCTTTCTTGTTTGAAAAGACCTCAGTCTCAGCACTTCCCACCTGGGTGTAGCCCTCATCCAGCAGCTGGCTCATGCCTTTTATATCGCCATTCATGTACCCATTCCAATAGGCGTCGTGTAATTGTAGTATTTCCTTCTGGAGTTGGGCTGGTCGTTTCATGGGAGACGAGGGTGTAGGCAAGCTGATACCTTTCTAAATTTATAATAAATACTCATTTATTGTGATCAACCGCTTAAACGCTGAGGCGCAACGGGACTTAACCGCTGAGGCGTGCGCCGCTGAGAATGCAGATGATTATTTGGTGATTGCGCAATAAGTTGATTAGGCATTCTCGTCGGAACTTGGATCAAACTTTAAGACACCAGTTTACATGCCCTGTCAGGGCAGATGATACTCAGCGTCGAGCACCGAGGGTTAATAAGTTGATTAACGGAAATCCCGTCGAAGCTTGGATCAGGCTTTAAGTCTGCAGTTTACATGCCCAGTGAGTGCGGAGTTTATTCAGCGTAGTGCACCGCGCGTTAATAAGTTGATTAACGGAAACCCCGTAGAAGCATGGATCAAACTTTAAGTCTACAGTATATAAGCCCTGAAAGGGCAAGGTTTATTCAGCGGTGCGCATCGCGCACCGCTGAATGTTGTTCAACTTAACGAAGCCCTGTAAGGGCGAGGTTTGTATCGATACATTTGGTATTCTGATCTGAGGGTCTGCGATTAGAGTGGTGGCCCGCCTGAGCCTTAGACTAAGTTGGAGAGCGAACGCAATTCTGAATGTTGAACAAGGAACTTTGAATATCGAACTAAGCTACAATCAGCAATTGATGGATGATTCGTTGTTGAGGTGATTCCAGTCCACATGCCCTTAAAGGGGCAAGGTTTCAAAGCGGTGCGTATCGCAAGCCGTCGTGATCCCTATTGAGCATGATAAGCTGCTGCGAACTCTTTGGCAAAGTCTTCGAGTTTCACTTTGCCCAGCTTCGGACGGTTTTTCCAATAATCCTCCTGGGCATGGCCGTTTCTCAAGCTCTTTCCCAAATCAATATATCCCTGGGCAATCTCGCGGCTCAATCCGGATTGAAGCATTCCATTCAGGGCATCTTCATCTTTAAACTGTACCCAGGGTAAGCCCGGTTTACCTACTGCAGCGCCAAGTACTTTGGCAATCTCGTTCGGGTGGCGCTCATCACTGGCGACGTATTTAGTGGTGCTGCCTTTGAAATTCAAACTGTGCAGCGCTGCAGCCACTTCAGCTGCAATGTCCGAAGTGTGGACAAGCACTAATTTTTCCTCTCCGCTTCCATAATTGGCCCCAAAGATATTCATGTTCTTCACCAGCGGAATCATACCCATCAGGTTATAGAAGAAATACGAAGGTCTTAATATGAGCAAATTCAGAGGTTTGATTTGGCTAAGGTGCCACTCGGCATAGGACAATCCATCCACGGGTCCGGAACCTTTGCCCAGATGAGCTCCTACGCTGCTTAATAACACTGCATTTTTTATGCCTGTAGATTTGATCGCATCAACGTAATTATGAGTCACTGTTTTTTGGTAGGCCAGCCAGCCGCCTTTCAGTGCCCAATTGGGCGGAATCATCAGGTAGACAGCATCCGCCCCTGCAAAAGTCTTTTTCAGGAAGGTTGAATTTTCGATTGAGCCGACCGCTGCGGATGCACCCAGGGCCTCAATGTCTTTTGATTTTGAAGGATTGCTTGTGATGACCGTAAGCTTGTGGCCTTTGGCTGTAAGGGATTGGACAACAGGTTTGCTGATATGGCCGATGGATCCCGTGATGACGTATTTCATAGTGGATGGTTTAGTCGTTTTGATTGCTTGTTAACAATCGATTATAGAAACCGGTTCGACCCTCGTTAAGAATAAAGCGTAAGTTGTTGTTATTCAATTTGAAAAAGTTGCCACATGCGATTAAAGACTGGCTCGATTGGTATCAAGGCCAAGCTATCAGCAGCTCAGGCCGTGCAGGAACAATTGCAAGTCTTTGATCAATTGTTGGATTTCATGAACATACTTAGGTGGAATTACCTGTTTGATTTTAGCATGATTGGGCTATCATATTAACATGGTTCTTAATTTCGCCTGTCATTATCCTCTTTTACTCCATTATGAACTGCATGGATCTGAGCATTGCAAAAACGCATTCGGAGAATTATGCAGGGCGTGGAAAAATTTTACAAAACTGCAAGGAGGAGACAATAATGGTGAATAGTAAGAAATGAATAGCAATCCACAATCCACAATTGACAATCAGCGATCGACTAAAACACGGAGGTCCTTGAATTCCCAGGTCCGGTGAATTCCCGGAGGTAAACCACCAAGCCGTTCTTACGTCGGCGTTCGGTTATTGACTCCACATCCTTGGGTTGCATCTGACTTTTGTGGCAAGCCACAGATTCTGCCGCCTTCTTCAGGTCTTCTTCGGTATAGGTAACCTTGGTGTTCAGGTATTTGGGATCCACTCCGCGCAAGATTTTCTCATTCGGATCATCTACAAGGTTAGATGGTGTGCCCACAAAGAAAAGCGATGATGGTTTGCTCCAGTTCTGGCTTACAAATACCTGTGTCACCGAGGCGCCGACCAGTCGATGGTCCATGTGGGAGGTGCCGCCATCAGGACCCCAGGTAATGAGTACGTCCGGTTGCTTCTCTGATACGATGTGGTACAGGTCGGTAATAAGGGCGCGCGCATGCGGCATGTGACCGTCATAGCCTTCACTTGCTTTCAGCTGGTCGTGGTAGGTAAGATGGATCAGCTCAACGCCGATCTTTTCGGCGGCGCACTTCATTTCATCCCTGCGGAGTGCGGCCAGCCCGTCGCCTCCCTTCAGACCCGAGAAGTCGTTCGTCCCGTAGCGTCCGTCCGTGCATACCACCAGGTACACTTTGATTCCTTCCCGGACATATCTGCTCAGGATGGGGGCGACAGTCATTTCGTCGTCGGGGTGGGCAAAGATAGCCATCAGGGTTTTTTGCCCTTGCGTTTGCGCCGACACCGTGAGCGGAGAGGCCAGGAATGCGAACAACAAGATGAGGGAAAAGCAGGTCGTGATGAGATAATTGCGGAGCATAGGAGGAAGGTGTGTGAATGAAAGATAGTTAGTAAATGGTAAATAGTAAGTGGTAAGTAGTAAGCAGTAGGGTGCCAACTGAGGCTTAGAGTCGGGAACTGAGGAATATTCCAGTAAATGCCCTACTCATTCTTCAATACTTCCACAGGATTTTGCAGAGCTGCTTTTCCTGATTGAAATGATACAATAATAATAGCAAACAATAGCAACAGCAATGAGGGGACGATGAACAAGTTCATGCTGAGTTCGGTGTGATAAGGATACACACTCAGAAATTGATCCATCATGTAGTACGCGAGAGGTGTGCCAATGATAATAGCATATATCACCAGTCGGGTGTAGTCACGGCAAAGCATCACAATCAGGCCACTGACAGAAGCTCCGAGAACTTTGCGTATCCCAATTTCCTTGGCTCTTTTTTCCGCGGCGAATGAAGCAAGACCGAATAAACCCAAAAACGATATGCCGATAGCCAGCGCCGTGAAACAAAAAGCAAGGTTCATGATGGTCTGTTCTGTTCTGAATTGTTTTTCAAAGTCCTGATCCACGAACCCATATCGAAGCGGGAAATTAGGTGAGTTAACCTTGTATACGTTATTCAGGTGGTCAAGCGCTTCGCTGAGTTTACCGTCCTCATACCTGATAAACACATTGGCCCAGCGGCCAAAATTCTTGCCTACCGTGGCTAGCCCAAACAGAGTAGGGTGCCACGATTCCTGGATATAGAGGTTATGAAAGTTCTCGATCACCCCGATAATCTCCCCTTTATGTACGGCATCTCTTTCGTGGCTGGTTAATACTTCTCCAACCGGATTGACAAATCCCATATGTTCGGCCGCTGCCCTCGTAATGATGTAATTGGCAGTATCTGCCGGAAATTCGCGGGAGAAGTTGCGGCCCTGAATCAAATTAAATCCAAGTGTCTGGAGGTAATCATAATCGCAGTTTGCAGTGTTGAAGTACTGGTCGTCATTTTCTGATTTCCCTTTCCAGTCGTAATACCCAAACCCATTGAGCTCCATGGGGTGTCCGTCTCCAACTGCTACGGATTGAATGGATGGATCCTGGAGAAGCTGGTTCCGGAAGTTTTCATAATGCTGAAAAATCTCTTCCGTTGAAGTTACGGTAATCACATTGTTTTTATCAAAACCAAGGTCCTTGTTTCGAAGAAAGCTGATTTGGTCATTGATGATGAATGCTGAAACAATTATGACGATGGACATAGTGAACTGAAATACCACCAGGGTTCTTCTTAGCCCTATTCCTTTAAAGGTCGATTGGAGATTTCCCTTTAATACAGACACCGGCTTAAAGGATGACAGAAAGAAAGCCGGATAACTGCCCGCCAGAACGCCAGTAAACAGACTAATTCCGATGAGGCTGAATAAGATGACCGGATTGGAGATGCCAAAATGCAATTGCTTCCTGACAATGCTATTGAACAGTGGCAGCAGCAGGTAAACAAACATCATCGCGAAGACAAGAGATACCACAGATAGTATGATGGATTCTAGAAGGAATTGTTTAATCAACAATCGTTGGGAGGCTCCCGATGCCTTGCGAATGCCGACTTCCCTGGACCTGTTGGCAGCTCTCGCCGTTGAAAGATTAGTGAAATTAACGCAGGCAATAAGCAGAATGAACAGGGCAAGAAAGCTGAAAGAGATTACCAGGTTAATGCGCCCCCCGGATACCTTGCCGTTGGTAAAACTGCTGTGAAGTCTCCATTCAGGCATCGCAAAGAGAAAGGAGGCTACCAGCGTGTCGGCCGGTGCTTCAAACTGTTTGACAATCTTGAACAGATTGTTGTTAGCGTCTTGTTCACCGGAGGCTTTGTTCAATTTGACAAGTGTGTACTGCCAACCCTCGCCATCATAGGTTGCCAGATTCTTGAATTCATTTTGAATGTAGACCTCAAAAGGAAAAATGAATTCAAAAGTCTCACTTGTATTGTCAGGCAGGTCATCAAAGACCGCCGTTACCACAGCGTCGGTTTTGTTGTTGATGCGAAATACTTTCCCAACCGCATACGTGTCTTTAAAAAATTTGGAGGCGAGTTTCTTCGAGATCGCCACTGAATTTATGTTCGGGAGCGCCTGATCTTTGTTTCCTTCAAGGATGGTCAGGTTGAGCACGTCAAAAATATCTGCATCTGCATAGTCGCCAGGCTCGTAGCTGGTAACGTTTCCGTACTGAAAAAGCTTGACTTCTGACCAGGCAAGCCGTGATGCCTTCTCCACTTCCGGCATTCGCTCTTTCATGGCGTTAGCCAGAAGACCTGAAGTCCAGGGATCCGTGGTGACATTGCCATCGGAATATTTGCGACTCTTCATCACCTTATATGTTCTCGCATTTTCGGGGTGATACTGGTCGTAATTGATCTCATCCCATACCCATAGAAAAATGAAAGTGCTGGCCGTCAACCCCAGTACAAGGCCTGCAATATTGATAAAGGAGTAGACAGGATGCCTCAGAGTATTTCTTACGGCTGTGATGAGATAGTTGCGAAGCATAGGTGAAGGGATGTTAATTGAAAGATAGTATAGTAATTAGTAATTAGTAAGTAGTTACAGTCGCGCATCGAGAACGTCTGACTTGAGGCTAACGACTTTCTTCTACGCATAAAGACTTCGGCTGGCGAAGCGGAGCCCCGGAGGGAAGAACCGCCTGTAGCCATCAGCAACAACCCCACCCGAGCCCCGGAGGGGCGACATGTTTGGTAAGTGGTGAGTAATCTGGTAAGTGGTAAGCAGTAAGTTGCAAGGTGCGAACTGAGAACTGAGAATCACGAACTGAGAAAGATCGAACTTCAGACTAAGGACTATCCAGCCACGCCTTAAACATCTCCACCCGCTCCCTGGCGACGATGACGTCGTCGGCTTCACTGCCTTTGAGTTTGATGAGGAGACGGGAGTTGGAATGACTCGAAACTTCTTCCATCGCTTTGAGCCCGATGATGTACTTGCGGTTGATGCGGAAGAACCGAGCCGGGTTCAGCGTGCCCTCCAACTGGTCCAGCGTGAAGTCCAATACATATTTTCTGCCTTCTGAGGTCTGCCCGAAGGTGGCCTTGTCCTGGCTGAAGAAGAAAAGGAAGTCTTCGGTCTCCACGGTCCTAAGGCGATCGCCGATGCGGATGACAAACCGCTCCTTGTAGCGCCGTGTCAGCATCTGCATTGCTGCCTCCACCTGGCGCGCCCACTCCGGACCGTAGGCCGGACGCGACAGGCGGTTGAACTTGTCCAGCGCGCGCCGCAGTTCCTCCTCATCGTAAGGCTTAAGGATGTAGTCGATACTGTTGACCTTGAAAGCTTTCAAAGCATATTCTTCATAAGCGGTTGTAAAAATCACGGATGAATCCACTTTGACCTCATCGAAGATACGGAAGCTGATGCCGTCGGCCAGCTGGATGTCCATGAGAATGAGATCGGGATGAGGGTTACTTTTGAGCCATTCGACGGCGCGCTTCACCGAATCGACGGCCGGAATGATCTCAGCCTCCGGAAGCAGGGACCTCAGCAGGCTCTCGAGGCGCCTGGCCGCCTGTGGCTCGTCTTCGATGATCAGCACCTTCATGCCTCCGTATGGATAATGGGCAATCGGACAATGAATTTGTCAGAACCTGCCTGAATGGAAACTTCCTCACTTGTCAGAAAGGAATAGCGGCGCCGGATGTTGTCCAGCCCCAGGCCGGGGGTAGCATCGGAGTACTGCTGCTTGCGCTGCAGCGAGTTCTCCACCACAATATGTCCGCCCTCACGGAAAATTCTGATGTGGAGTGGCTGATCCTGAGAAACGATGTTGTGATTGATTGCATTCTCCAGCAGGAGCTGGAGCGCCAGCGGGGCTACCTTGCCGGTTTCATCACCGACAGATATTTCCGCCTGTAGGTTGTCGCCAAACCTGATCTGTTGCAGGAAAAGATAGGACCTCGCAAACTTCATCTCTTCCGCCAGCGAGACCACTTCTTTGTCACGGGTGTCCAATACGTAGCGGTACACTTCGGATAACTGCTTGATGAACTGAGCTGCTTTATTCTGGTCTTCATACACAAGGTTGGTGAGTGCATTGAGGCTATTGAACAGGAAGTGTGGATTGAGCTGACTTTTGAGGGCATCATATTGTGCAAGCGCTGTCTCTTTACGCAGCGTTTCCGCGTCCAGTGCAGCCTGTCGCCAATTCATGAGGAAGGCCCTGCCATGCATGAAGACAGAGATTGCAAACGTGGTCATCAGGGTGATGTAGAGCACCTCGGAATTCAGCTCAATGTCGAAGCGCGCAATGGCATTAAATAACATGGTAAGCAAGTACATGACTCCCACGGTGTAAACCACGGTGCTGAGCAGTCCCCAGACCAGGCGCTTGATGGGCGACGTCACCCAGGAGATCTTGTCATTGAGCCAATGCGCCAGGCGGTCGTTGCCTATCCACAGAAAGATCCATACCAGCGACGAGAAAATACTGACCATCCCATAGTTGTATGCTGATGTTGAACAATTCGGGCAAACGAAGTACGTGATACCGAACCCGCCGAGGGTCAGCAGAAGGATCAGGCGCAATTCAGAACGCAGGTTTTTCACGAGTGCCGATTCATGTAAACTTATTCAAAAGCATTGAATTCAATCTCCGAAAAGAGAATTGATCATCTCAATTTTGATCTCCTGGCTTGTTGCGGTCAGGGTAAAGCGGCAGTCATCAAAGTTCGGTCCGCCGAACTTTGGCCTGAAGTTGTTCGAGAATGCAAACGGTTCGGAAGGGATGCCGAAGAGGCCCCTGTCCAACTCATTGTTTTCGTTGACATCCTGGAAGATGGCAATGGCATACTCACCATAGGGTACGGACTCGAAGCGGACGGCACAGTCGCCGCTGCATTCGCTGAACTTGGCCATGACTCGGCCACTGTCGTCAGGAAACTTTTCTCCTTTCCTGTAAAGCCCAATGTGGAGCCTGCCGGACTTCCTTATGTTGGTGATCGATACAGTTAGACTGCCTGTGTTTTCAGTATGGAAAGCAGCCAGGGGCATGATGCTCATGCAAAACAGAATGATAAGCGGGGTTTTCATAATATATATTGAGTGGTTATTTCTTGGCAGTTTGTTCGCATTGGACTCTCAGGCCCAGCGCCATACTTTCGCCCCAGGCAGGGGCCAATGGATTCTCTGCATTGCTCCCGGCAAACTTTGTCAGGGCAGATTCATTCATTTGGCAGGCCGACGCGGTAGATGACCGGAAGAAATTGGCGGTGCCAAACTCCATCTGTGCCTGGAGGGCCAACGCTCTTGGATTTTCAGGATTGAGCTGCAAGGCTTTCCCATAAGCCATGTTGGCCTTCATGGAAAACTCAGGGCCGCGAGTACCCGGATCGACGGTCACGCGGATCATGTGAATGAATCCTTCCATGGCAGGCAGCTCTGACTCCAGGGGAGCTAGGGCTATCGCTTTGGTCACGGCAGCAAGGGCAAGATCGAGGTACTCATCCTTTCGCCCAGCTTCGGTGGCTTTGAGGGCCATCATCACGTTTCCGAAGGCACTGTAATACAACGGTTCCCAACGATTCTTCTCCGCACCCGCGATTCTGTCAAAAGCATTTACGGCCGATTGATACTCCTCGATGGTGCTGGCTTTGTAGACGAGGTCGATGTTGCTGATCATGACCTGCTTGAACTTCTCATCACCGGCATGGATTTCGGAGATGGCACCTAGCATGAGGATTAACAGGATGGTTTTCATTTTCATTGAGATTTTTGGTTTAGAGATTCGGTAACTGGTTTACGGACTTGTTTTTTGACATCGTGATGAAGACACCGAGAAACAAGAAGTGATCGGCAGGCTGCCGGACGGCACGAGCAGGGTATTGCCCATTCCCATCAGGCAGTGCGCTGTACTCATATCCGAAAATATTGTTGCGACTCAGCACGTTGGTGCACGACACGTACAGGATGAGCCAGTTTCTGGGGAGGTAACTGATATTAACACTCAGGTCCTGGTACGATGGCGTTTTGTCCGTCAGAAACTGATCCCGCGAAAGGTTGGGGTTGTAGTAGGTGCGGGGACTTGCATAACTATAGGTAAGTCCCACCTGGGTTTTGAGGGCTGTGATGAAATGCTTGTAGACGGCTGAAAGATTATGCGCAGAGGCAAATGTTGGCACCGCTGCCACCGGGTAGTTCAGGTAATCGCGACGGGTGTCGAGATAAGAATAAGATATCCAGTAATCGACGTTCTTCAACGTCTTGTTGTCACGCCAGAAAAGTTCGAACCCCTGTGCATAGCCAGTACCCGCGCTTCCGATTTGATACGGGTCGCTGTTCATGAACTTCACCAGTCCTTTGTATTGCTTGAGATAAGCCTCCACGCGGAACGTCTGCTGGTCGGTAATGATCTGATAGTTCAGTATAAAGTGTTCTGCCCTTTCCTGCAGCAATTCATGATGGAGTGATAGGTAGGCATTGGGAGCCGACTGGCGAAAGATGCCATAAGCGAAGGAAAATTGTCCTCGCCGGCCGGGCCGGAAGGCAATTGAAGCACGTGGGTCCAGGGACGACTGATGCAGGAGTGAGTTGTACTCATACCGTGCACCCAGCCTGGTCACGAGCCTGTTGTTGACCTGTATTTCACTTTCTGCAAAACTGCCTGCGATGGTCTCGCGGAATCCTTTGTACTGCACCTGGTTGATGGTGTCGTTGTAGCGGGATGCATTGTAATCGCGATCGATCACCTCCATGCCGGCGTGAACATCAAACTGGCTGAATAGCGTGCGATCGACCACCACTTTGGCATGTGTGCCTTTTTCCGTTTCGTTGGCCGGGCTGTTGCCCTGGCGGATATCGTTTCGGTTGTAGGAATAAGACAATCCACCGCGAAGGCCCCACCCTCCGGCGAGTTCGGTTTTGTAGGAAAGGTTTCCATACCGGTACCGGTTGGCGAGGTCAAGAGATTGTTTCAGTGCCGGGTCAAGGATGCTGTGGTTGTAAAGTGAGAAGTCGGTTTCACTCAGGCTTGCAAAAGCTTTCAGCTTGCCATTTCCGATTTCCTGGCGAAAGGCTGCCGTTCCTTCCAATGCGGCTGGAGGATTGATCCAGTCTACCCTTTGACGGATAAAGTCCATGTAAGGGCGGAGATTGGTGTATTGAATCTTTCCGGAGGCCGATCCTTTGCCCCAGACCTGCGTGTGCGCCACATCGGCTCCTACAGAAAGAATGCCTATGTCAGTCTGATTAAGTTCTGCTTTGTCTTTGGAGTTCAACACGAGAGCCGATGACAGCGCCTGGCCGTATTCGGCAGAATAGCCGCCCGTGCTAAAACTGGTACCCTTGAACATGAAGGGGAGAAACCTGCCGCGCGAAGGGGTGTTCGGTGCCGAAGGCCCGTAAGGACTGAGCACTAGCATACCGTCGACGAATGTTCGCGCTTCATTGCCATCGCCGCCGCGGACGAAGAGGCGTCCGGTTTCTCCCACCTTTTGAGTGCCAGGGAGTGTGTTGAGGGCGCCGGCAATGTCGGCAGTGGCGCCTGCAGTGGTTGCGATGTCGAGCGGTTTGAGAACAGTGCGGCGTCTTTCTTCGCCGGCAGTATAGGAGCCCGCGGAAATGACTACGGCATCGAGCTGGTTTACTTCCTCCCGGAGTACAATGTCAATCCTGAGTTCCTGTCCCTCAAGGGTAACAGGACGCTCGAACGGTTTATAGCCTACCGAGGTGGCGACGAGGATACGGGCATCTTTTTCATCCGTGGAGAAGGAGAACGATCCGTCGATCGAAGTAGACGTGCCGTCATAGGAATCGCGAATGAGGACGTTCACTCCTGGCAGACCTTCTCCTTTGGCATCGCGCACTGTACCGTTAATGCGGGTCTGCGCGTAGCCGCTAATGACGAGAAATATGAGAACCGGGAGGAGAATTTTCTTCATACCGTTATTGCCGGGTACACGGCAAAATTGGGCTCGGCAGCCCGTTTTTGCAGGCCGGAGTTACTGAAGTGTCGAATGAGGAAGATGGAGTGTTGGAGAGTGTGGATGGAATCTGGCTACTGGCAACTGCCTTTAACTTGAAATGTTATGCGGCGAAGCAGAGCCCGGGAACTCACCCCTGTAACCTTCGCCCCTGAAACAGCGTCTACAATATCAAACCTCCGGCCATGTTGTATAATAACCTCAAAATCGCGTTGCGGAATCTACTTCGCTATAAATCGTTCAGCATTATCAACATTTCTGGGCTTACCCTTGGCCTGGGCGCCTTTCTCGCCATCAGCCTCTACGTAGCGGATGAATTGTCCTTCGATCAATTCAATCAGAAGAAAGACCGGATTTACCGGGCAGTGATCCTCGCCGAATTCGACGGCAAATCCCATCAGTGGGGAAACGTGCCCAACAAGTTCGGCCCCACGGTTGCAAGCGAAATCCCCGAAGTGGAAAAAGCAGTCCGGGTCTTTCATCACAACTTCGGCGATGTGGCATTTGTCGCCACCGAGACAGAGAAGTTCGCTGAAAAGGAATTGTACTTTGCCGACCCTGAAATCTTTGACGTGCTGACGTTTTCGATGGTGGATGGCGATCCACAGAAAGCGCTGGCAAGAAAGGGGACTGTCATCCTCAACGAAACCATCGCCAGAAAATACTTCAAGGGGCAAAGCCCCATCGGTAAGACCATCAACGTGGACAATACCCTGGACCTGGAAGTAACAGGGGTGTTTAAAGATCTGCCGTCCAACTCTTCCCTTCAGTGCCAGATCATCGCGTCTTTTTCATCCAACCGCTTTTCAGAACCGGACCGTCAAAGCTGGGGTAATGCAAGCTTTGAAACATTTGTTCTCCTTAGGGAACAGTCTTCTGTGAAAGAGGTGGAGAAAAAGATCGGGGAAATGCTGGCACGCAACATTCCCAAGGACGACCGCTGGTTCACGATCAGCCTGCAGCCGCTCACCGACCTTCATCTGCACTCCAGCCAGATGGATGCCAGTCTTGACCAGATCGCTTATGGAGACTTCAACCAGGTGAAAATCCTGATCGGCCTTGCACTGGCCATCCTTGTGGTGGCCGCCGTAAACTATATGAACCTGACCACGGCGCAGTCGCAGCGAAGAAACAGGGAGGTGGGGGTCTCCAAAACGCTGGGCGCCACTTTCGGCCAACTGAGTTTCAAATTCTTCTTTGAGGCATCGTTGGTGGTGTTGATTTCGATGATCCTGAGCGTTGTGGTGTTCTTCTTCCTGCTGCCCTCTTACAACTTTATGACAGGGAAATCCATTTCGCCGGATTTCATTACCCATCCGCTGTTCCTGCTGGGTTTTGTGCTGACGTGGCTGATCCTGACGCTCGGTGCAGGATTGTATCCAGCCTTTTACCTTTCATCTTTTTCGCCGAAGTCGGTGATGCAAAAGACGGCCACTTCCACGGGTCAAAGCGTTGTGCGAAAGGCATTGGTCATTTTTCAATTCTCGATTTCCATTGCGCTGATCATCTGCACCGTTCTGTTCTCCGAACAAATCAGGTTCATGAGCAGCAAGAAACTGGGATTTCACCCGGAACAGGTCATCGCCGTGATGACAACAGCAGTCAAGGATCCGCAGGTTACGGCCACCTTGAAAAAAGAATTCGAAGCTCTGGCGGAAGTGAAAGTAGTGTGTCAGAGCCGCAGCTATCCCGGCATCGGATCTTCTGGATATTCGATTGCACCTGAAGGCGCTGATGACAAGGAATCCAATGGAGCGATGCTCATCAACACCAGGGCAACCCATGAAGTTGTGGACGTGCTCGGCTTGCAACTTCTGGCCGGGCGGACATTGCCGGAGCAAAAGGATCCCAAGGACACTACCATTCAGGTCATCCTGAACAAATCGGCTGTCGACTATCTCCAATGGACGCCGGAAGAGGCGATTGGAAGGAGAGTCAAAATCTTTAACACCAGACCTACTGAAGTAGTGGGAGTGGTGGAAGATTTTCATTTCACCTCCATGCACCAAAAAATAGGCCCGTATTGTTTCAGTAACTGTCCGTGGGATAAGATGCAATACCTGCTGGTGCGTGTGGAGGCATCCGACATCCGCTCCACTGTGGCGAAACTGGAAAGCACATTCAAAAAGATTGTGCCTGCAGCATTTGAATATACATTCCTGGATCAGGAGATGAAAAGACTCTACGAAGCCGACAGAAGGCTCGCCCAGGTGGTCTCCCTTTTTTCCGGCCTCGCCATATTTATCGCCTGCCTGGGTCTCTATTCCCTTGCTTCGTTCACCGCAGAACAGAAAGCCAAAGAAATAGGCATTCGCAAAGTCATGGGCGCATCGGTCCCGCAACTGGTGGGCATGTTTTCGCGGGATTTCCTTCTGCTGGTGGGCATCGCATTTGCCATCGGCAGTCCTGTAAGCTACTACTTCATCCAAAAGTGGCTGCAGGGCTTTGCCTATCGGACGGAGGTGAGCCTGTCAGTCTTTGTGATCGCCGGACTTGCAAGCGCAGCCATCGCCTGGCTTACGGTGAGTGTGGAATCATTCAAGGCCGCGAGCGCCAATCCGGTGAAAAGCCTGAGGGCGGAATGAGAAGATGAACGAAAAATGAAGAAGGAAGAACGAAGAAGGAAGAATGCTTCGCCCGCCGAAGGAGTGAAAAGAGAAAAGTGAAAAGAGAGAAGTGAAGAGCGAATGTCAATCAATGGAATTTGCTAATCTGGCTGGATAATGAATAAGGTTGGTTGATTAGCCAAAGCCAATGGCCAGAAGCCAGCAGCTGATTTAAGTGAATAGTGAAAAGTCAAGAATGTCAAGCCTGGGAATTGACTCATCTGGTTGGAGAATGAATCAGATTAGTTGACCAAGCCAGCAGTTAATGGCCAGGAGCCAAAAGCCGCTCATTTCATCGCCTCCCACTCTTCCTTCGTCCCTCTGGTCTTCTGGTATTCCATCAGCGCGAGCCATTTGCCGTTGTGTTTTACCAGGAGGCTTTCGAAATGGACCACGCCGCCAGAGAGAACTTTTCCGTCCTTGTCAAGGGAAGTGAAATAAAACATCCCCGTCTCATGGGCTGTGGTGGGACTGCCCACGCGCTGAGAAAAGCGGAACTCCACATTGTTCCGGGTCTTGCCCGCCTTTGTATCCACGAAGCCCGGCTTCCAAAGTTCGAGCTGCACGTCAATGGGGCTGGTGAATTTTTTTTGTCCAGTAGTGAAGACGCAAACCGCATCCTTGTGGTAGGTCGCCTTATAGCCTTCGAAGTCCCCCTGCCGGACGGTCCTGGACAGCTCCGCCCAAAATTGGTTGAGTTCGACATTGCGTAACGAGTCTGTATTGACTGCAGTTGGTTTCGTCTGTCCAGCCGCCGTGGCGGTTACGAGGAAAACGAGGAGCAAAGGGGAAAGGTGGTTCATGGGATAAAGATAGGAAAATGAAGAAGGAAGAATGAAGAACGAAGAACGAAGAACGAAGAGTGAAAAGCGAAGAGTGAAAAGCGAAGAGTGAAAAGTGAAAGTGACCCGCCCTGAAATGGATTGGCCAGGGTTGGACAATGAGTTGGATGACCTATCAAAGAAACGCCTTCCAATAGGCAGGGTAGGTTATCTTGAAAATGAATCCGTAGAACTAGTCCCGGAGGGATGATCTGCCGGTAGTAAACAACAGCCCAACCAATCGAGCCCCGGAGGGGCGACAGATAAAATGAAGAAATGAAGAAGGCAGAACGAAGAATGAAGAACGAAGAGTGAATAGAGAAAAGTGAAGAGTGAAAAGCAGAATGTCAATCAATGGAATTGGCTATTCTGGTTGGATTATGAATAAGATTGGTTGACTAAGCCAAGAGCCAGTGGCCAGAAGCCCCAGAAGCTATTGTTTTCACTTTCCACTTTCAACCCTTTCCCCTCTATAACCATCAACCGTCACTCCGTTTATTTTTCCCGCTGCATCTTTAGTGAAAGCGACTTTAAGCCAGTAGGAGCGCTGGAAGAATTGGAGTGATTTGTTGCCGGGAATCAGTTCTCCGTAATTACTTGACAGCTTTCCGTCTTGTAAGGTCACTTCCAAAGTGAAGTTGGATTTGTAGAAGTCTGCGCCAAACTTATACTTTCCGGTAAG
>JBDHXU010000054.1:0-22707 GCA_039810905.1 Cyclobacteriaceae bacterium
ACCATAAGCCGCTTATCGCCGAAGCGAATGCGGGCTCCGTCTCCCAGTACTCTTCCGATGGTCATGGCCAGTGCAAATGCTGAAAGCCCCATGGGTGCCATCGCTGGATCAGCCTTGGCGATGTTTTCCATATAGTTTGTACTCCAGTCTGCCATGGCGCCTTCTCCCAGCATGCAGCAGAATGCAATTACCCCAATGCTGACCATTGCGGCGTTAGGCAGCCGAAATGCGGGTCCCTCGTCATTTCTGTTCGCCGGTTTGTCATGGATGAGATAATACCGTGCAATGAATACAGTCAATACACTGATCGCTGCAATGATTATGAAATGAGTCAGGAGGCCAATGCCGATCTTGGTGAACAACGACCCGCACAAGGCACCGAGCATCATTCCAATGCTGAACAGCGCATGGAACGAGGTCATGATCGGTTTACCCAATTGCTTCTCTACCATTACCGCCTGCGAGTTCATGGCAACGTCCAGCATACCGGCAGAAACCCCCAGGAGAAAAAAAAGAAAGAACAATCCGGAAAGCCCCGGAGTTGCCATTAGTGGTATGAAGGGGATCAGGCTGCAGTAAAAGAAGGCAGAGAAAATAGTAATCCTTCTGCTGCCGTTGCGGATGATCAGCCATCCGGTGAAAGGCATGGCAATTACAGCGCCTATCGATGTGGCCAGCAGTACCAGACCGACAACGCCGTTGTCGATGGAGAACAGATCCTGTATCCGGGGCAGCCTGGAATAATAGTTGGCATGGACAAAGCCATTCAGGAAGAAGATTATTTTGACGGCAAGCCGGGAGGGTGACACGTGTGCTTAGTTAAGGATTACCCGATATAGAAAAGCCCCATTAACGGGGCTTTCACTGAGACAAGATTTATTGGTGTTACTTGGCATAGGCCACACTTCTCATTTCACGTATTACTGTTACTTTGATCTGGCCAGGGTACTGCATATCCCTTTCTATCTTCTGTGATATCTCGAAGCTAAGCTGGGCAGCACGCTCGTCAGTGGCCTTTTCAGCATCCACAATTACGCGCAGTTCCCTGCCCGCCTGGATGGCGAAGCATTTTTCAACCCCTTCGAACCCCAGTCCTACCTGCTCCAGTTCTTTGAGTCGTCGGGTGTACTGTTCAATAACTTCCCTTCTTGCGCCAGGTCGCGCACCGGAAATGGCATCACAAGCCTGAACAATAGGAGCAATCAGGCTGGTCATTTCAATTTCGTCATGGTGCGCGCCGATCGCGTTGCAAACCACAGGATGCTCCTTGTATTTCTGCGCGAGTTCCATTCCGACAATGGCATGGGGTTTTTCCAGTTCCTCGGGCCATACCTTGCCGATGTCGTGTAGCAAGCCTGCACGCTTTGCCTGTTTAACATTCAAACCCAGTTCGGTGGCCATGACGGCACAAAGGTTGGCCACCTCGCGCGAATGCTGAAGGAGGTTCTGGCCATAACTTGAACGGAATCGCATGCGACCTATCATCTTGATCAGTTCCGGCGCAAGGCCATGGATACCAAGATCGATTACAGTGCGTTCACCGATTTCTACAATTTCGTCTTCAATGTTCTTGGTAGTCTTGGCCACAATCTCCTCAATCCTTGCCGGGTGTATACGTCCGTCCTGCACCAGGCGATGAAGTGATAGTCGGGCAATCTCCCTGCGTACAGGATCAAATCCTGAAATGATGATTGCTTCCGGGGTGTCGTCCACGATGAATTCAACACCGGTTGCTGCTTCAAGTGCCCGTATGTTTCTCCCTTCCCTCCCGATGACTTTACCCTTTACATCATCGCTGTCGATATTGAAGATCGAGACAGAGTTCTCGATTGCGTGCTCGGTGGCTGTGCGTTGGATCGTTTCGATTACCAGTTTCTTGGCGTCCTTCGTGGCGGTGAGTTTGGCCTGCTCCATGATGTCTTTGATAAAGGAGCTTGCCTTTGTTTGTGCCTCCTCTTTCATGGATTCCACAAGTTGGTCCCTTGCCTGATCAGCAGTGAGTTTGGAAATGCTCTCCAATACCTGGACTTTTTGCTGGTTAAAGCGATCCAATTCTTCCTTGCGGCGTTTCACGAGTTCATGCTGCTGGGCGAGGCTCTTACGGTCTTCGTCGAGGTCAAGTTCTTTCCGCTTTATTTGTTCCAATTCCTTGGAAAGCTGCGCCTCTCGCTGCTTGATTTTTTGTTCATTGCTGATGATCTGGTTCTTTTTCCGGTTAGCTTCTTCTTCAAATTCCTGCTTCATCTTCAGGAATTTTTCTTTGGCTTCCAAGATGCGGTCTTTCTTGATGTTTTCTGCCTGCAACTCTGCCTCACGGACGATAAGTTTGGCGCGTTCATCGAGTGCTGCCTGGTTCTTCTTCAGTTTACGTTTATAGAGGATGCTTCCGATCAGGAAACCCAGGGCGATGGCCAGAACCACGCTCAGGATTACAATTATTAGTGTGATGTCCATAAATGATAAAGGTTGACATAAAGCCCGGAACGGCAGGCCGTCAACGAAATGTGCCGATGGTTAAGGAAGGATTACAGGATAGCCTGGGAGACCATCTGGTTCAGATGGCCTATTTTCTCCACTACAGACTGATCTACGGCGGTGGTACTCTCCTCTGCCGTCAATTTCTCGATGAGGCAGTCGAAGGCCGTCATAGCCAGCAAGTCCTGTTTATCGTCTAATCCGAATTGCTCACGGTAAGATTTCAACTTTTCGTTGATCAGTTTTCCGGCGGCCCTCACCCTTTCTTCTTCGTCCCGTTTTACCTTCATTGGGTATTCACGGTCCGCTATCTTGATTTTGATTGAGAGTTCGTCCATTTTTTACTGTGCGCTTATCGGCTTAAATGAGCGATGCATTTGTCAATCTCGCGGATGTAGTCATCCACTGTCTTCCTCAACTCCGAAACACTTCCGTCTTCCGGGTGTATATTATCTACAATCTTAGCGATTTTAATCTGATTTCTAAAACCCGCCAATTGATCGTCCTTCATTCTGAGCTGGGACCTCAGGTCCCCATTTTCGCTCTTCAGGGCAGAAACCTCTTGTTTCAGGTTTTTGTGGTCATTCAGCAATACATGCAATTTTCTCTCCAGTCCGTTCAGATTGTTCTTCAAAAGATCCTGTTCCATGGGGGTGTAGTGGTTGGGTGAACTCTCTTTATTTCCGGATTACGGCGCCGAGTCGGGACTCAAACGCTGTCATCAATTTATTCATTGTTTTGTCAATCTCCTCATCGGTCAGGGTTTTTGTTTCATCCTGCAAGGTGAAGCCAAGTGCATAAGCTTTTTTTCCTGCAGGAATATTTTCGCCCTGATAAACATCGAACGCCGTCACCTCCTTAACAAGCATTTTTTCTGTCTCTGCCACCAATTTTCTGATCTCTTCAAATTCTACACGCTGATCCAGTACCAAAGACAGGTCTCTTTTTACTTCAGGAAACTTCGGCACGTCCTTCACATCGAACTTAGGGTTTGCCGATTGGAAAAGCAAGGGCACATTCAGATCTGCATAGAAAATTTGCTGCTTAAGGCCAAAACCTGCCGCAAGCGACGTACGCACCTTGCCAGCCTTGCCTATTTCATTTCCTCCAGACATGAATTGTATCCCATAGTCGAACAAAGGATCATTCAATTTGCTGGTTTGGTTGATTGAGATGGCACACTTTTCAGCCAGATGTGCAACCTGCTGTGCTAGGTCATGGTAATTCACCTCACGGGCCTTTACCTGCCAGCTTTCAGCTTCGGCGAGCCCACCCATATACAATGAGAGATGCTCCTTTTCCAGATATTCTCCCCCAACCAGGTGATAGGTCTTGCCAAATTCGAAAAAACGTATGCTCCTCTGCTTACGGTTAAAATTATAAGCACAGGCTTCAAGCCCTGTAAACAACATGGTCTGTCGCAGAATACCCTGCTCCTCGCTGAGTTTATTCAGAATTTCTACTGGTTCTCCTTCCAACCCCAGCTCTTTACCTTTCTGGTATGCCTGATTGGTCAGAGAATTGGTAAAGATTTCGTAGAAACCGTTTGCCACCAGCATTTCTGCAACGGATCGCTTGAATATGTCAATGTCCTGGTCCGGAAACGCAGCCAGGAAGTCAGTTCCGGTGCGTTCTTCCAACTCAATCCGGTTGAAGCCATAAATTCTGAGGATTTCCTCCACTACATCAGCCTCCTGCAATACGTCCACCCGATAAGGTGGCACTGATACTACATAGTGCGCATCCTGTTTCTCGGTTACCGCTATGTCGAGGCGCCGCAGAATATCAAACACTTCTTCGCGCGGTATGACTTTTCCGATAAGGCGATTGACATTCCTGTCTTTGACGGTGATAAGTCTGTTGGTTACCGGCGATGGATAAATATCAATGATATCTGATGAAATTTTACCTCCAGCCAGTTCTTTGATTAACAAAGCTGCCCTTTTGAGGGCATATACTGTGATATTAGGATCCGTACCACGCGAGAAACGAAAGGAAGCATCGGTCTTCAATTGATGTTGGATGCCGGTGCGCCGGATATATTCCGGTGAAAAACAGGCGCTTTCGAGAAATACATCCTTTGTCAGGTTCGTGATCCCTGAATGGAGACCTCCAAATACGCCGGCGATGCACATTCCTTCCTTGGTATTGCAAATCATTAGGTCCTCGGGTGCCAGTACCCGCTCTTTCCCGTCAAGGGTAACGAATTTCGAACCCTTGCTTAGGGTCTTTACTATCACTCTGTTTCCGGTTATGGCGGCCGCATCAAATGCATGTAAGGGCTGACCCACCTCATGACAAACAAAATTGGTGATGTCCACAATGTTGTTGATGGGTTTAAGGCCAATGGATTCCAACCTCGTCTTCAGCCAGGCCGGAGATTCACCAATTGTGACACCCTTGATGGTTACCGCTGAATACCTGGGGCAGGCCTCGGGGTTCTCGACTTCGACGGGGATAACCAGTTCATGGTTGTCAACTTTGAAAGCGTCAACCGATGGCCAGCGCAAAGGCCGCCCGGTGGCGGCATGCAAATCCCGCGCAACTCCGATATGGGATGCCGCATCTGCACGATTCGGCGTAAGCCCGATTTCAAAGACAGAATCTGAGGCCACCTGGAAATAGGACGATGCGGGAGTTCCATTTGGCAGATGCGCAACTTTTGCACTGTCCAAAACGATAATACCAGCGTGGCCTTTTCCGAGGCCTATTTCATCCTCTGCACAGATCATTCCCTCGCTGACTTCGCCGCGGATTTTGGCGATCTTGATGGCAAACGGCTCTCCGGAAAAAGGGTACAGGGTTGTGCCGGGAAGGGCGACGATCACCCGCTGACCTGCCGCTACATTAGGGGCACCGCATACAATAGGATAAACCCTGCTCTCTCCAACGTCAACTGTGGTAAGGGAAAGTTTGTCAGCGTTCGGGTGCTTACGGCAACTAAGAACTTCCCCGATAACAAGGCCCTTCAGGCTGCCGCGGATGGTTTCATAGTCATGTATGCCCTCCACTTCAAGGCCAGTACTCGTGAGAATCTTTCCGGTTTCGTCAGGCGTCTCGATGAGGTCGATGTATTGGGCCAGCCAGGAATAAGCAATCGTCATGTTCTTAAAAAAGGAGGGTCAAATATAAGACTTCGCCGCCAAAGACCGGATCAAAAATCCCAGTCGAGACCAAGCCGGTCCTTAAGTTGGTGGAGAAGCGGGTTCTTTTCGGCAAGGTGCTCGAATTTCTCACGTGATGTATAGACGACCTTCTGTTGTTGCTGAGTCTGCTGCACCGGTATTATAGACAAATCCGTATTCTGCAGTCTTTCCCTCAGGAATTGCAGAAGCTCACGCCTAAAATTCTCCAGCAGAGTCTCTTCTACAGGATTTGCCAGCGTAACGGTAATAACCGGTGAATCGAAACTGATATCTCTTCTCAACAACTGATATTCTGCCACCTGGTTTTTCCTCAGTTCTGCAAACTCTGCCCAGGCCGATTGCAGTGCCTCAGGCTGAACTGTGTTTTTTTGTTCAGTTGGTGCAGGGGTTTCGGCTGACTTCTTCTCCGGACTGGTTGGGGTGGCTTTGAACAGTTCCTGCAAATTGAGGGTAGACTTGGGCCTCGAAGTCTTGGGGCCAGGGGCTTCAGGGTTGATAACGGTGCGTTCCGCAAGGACAGACTGAAGATTTTCCTGTAAGCGATCTGAGGTGGCATCCGGAAGACGCTCCACTTCCGGGGCTCTTGGATGTATGCCACTGCCTGAGTCCTTTGCAGGCTCGTTCTTTAATTCAATTTTTTTTTTAATCCCGCAGTTGCGGTGGCTTCCGGCGAATGACCGACTCCGTTCTGAGAGGCGTTTATTACTGAACGAACGTGTGCCATCTTCATCAATGCCAGTTCAACCAGCAGTCGCTGGTTCTTGCTTGCTTTGTAATTAATGTCGCACTGGCTTGCGATGCTAAGCCAGGAAAGTAAGAGCGAATAGGGGACAGCCTTTGCCTGTTCGGCATAGTACTTTTGTGCACTTTCCGGCACCTCCATTAATAGCACTGTCCGCGCATCCTGTGCCACCATCAGGTTCCGTATATGCTCAGATAGTCCCAATATAAAATTCTGTCCATCAAAACCTTTGTGAAGGATTTCATCCAAGATGAGGAGAGGTACCGCGTGATTTTCACCGAGCAGGGCATCCACTACCTTGAAATAATATTCATAATCAAGAATGTGCAGATTTTTGATTACATCTTTGAAAGTGACTCCCTTTCCGGAGGAGAAGGTGACCATAAGGTCAAAGATGGAAAGGGCGTCACGGAGTGCGCCATCTGCTTTTTGGGCGATCAGGTGGAGGGCAGCGTCTTCCGTTTTGATCCCCTCCCGATCTGCTATTTTTTTTAATTGCCGTGCGATGTCGGAAATCTGTATTCGGTTAAAGTCGAATATCTGGCACCGAGAGAGAATCGTTGGGATGACCTTGTGTTTTTCAGTTGTAGCAAGTATAAAAATCGCATAAGGCGGAGGCTCTTCCAGCGTTTTGAGGAATGCGTTGAAGGCTGCATTGGAAAGCATGTGCACCTCATCGATGATATAAACTTTGAATTGGCCGTATTGCGGAGGGTATCGCACCTGGTCGATCAGGTTGCGGATGTCTTCCACCGAATTGTTGGAGGCTGCATCAAGTTCGAAGATGTTCAGACTGTTGAGTTCAGCTTTTTCTTCGAATCCGTTGATCATCCTTGCTACAATGCGGGCACAGGTTGTTTTGCCTACTCCTCTCGGGCCGCAAAAAAGGAGGGCCTGAGCCAGTTTACGGCTGTCAATGGCATTCCGGAGTGTGGTAGTAATGTGTTCCTGTCCCACCACCTCTTCGAATCCAAGGGGTCGGTATTTGCGGGCAGAAACAACAAAATTGTCCATCGGTCCGAAAGATAGGTTTTAGGAGTATAAATGGGAAGCTGTTGGGAAAATGTTGGCAGATCAATGTGTTCAACCATTGGATCTAAGAAATGAAGATGGTCAGAATTCTGCTGGAGTCACTGAATGAAGCCGGCGACACAATTAATGCCATGGGTCGGTGCACCCATTAGTTGAAGCTAAATACCGGTCCCGGTTTCCAGTGAAAATTCACCAATGATCGCAAGCTTCAGTAATTAGTCCCTGTTTTCAGGGAGGGATTAGCATTGTATTCTCTATATTAAGTAGTCCTGATTGAATCCTCACACCAATAAAGCGGCACGAGGACGAGGACGGTTCCAGCTATGCGAGCGAGCACGTTACTCCTATTGACTGTAGGGCTGTTGGTTTGCGGATGTTTCAGTCCGGAGAAACCAGCGAATGATCAGACAGGACCGGCGAACCCTGGCAAAGTGCAAGTCAGTTCGCTGATTGCACGGATCAAGTCGCTCCTGTTGCGTAAGAATCAACTGAAAGCTGGGGAGCAGATAGACAGTGTAAAGATCTTTGCCGGCTTCCTGGATGAGGCGGATAGCCTCATTTCTGCTGATGAATCGGCAAACTACCTGCTCGAGTTAGGGGACATCGCATTTGCCTGGGACCGCTTTGCCTTGGCAGATAGTTGTTTTGAAAGGGCTCTCAGGCGTTATGACCAGACGGATCCTTCACCCATGCAGTTGGCCTCCTTGTATATCCGTTTGGCGGAGGTCAAATTGGAACTAAGAGATCTTATTACATCTGAGTCCTACCTGGACATAGCATTTGACATTGTGAAAAACCGGCTACCTTCTGCTGAAGGGAAATGGGGTGATTGCATGGGGATCGTTGCAGGTCTTCACTATTACCGACACGAGTATGAAAAGGCCATTGCAGCCTGGGAGGCTTCGCTTGGACATTATGAGCGGGCCGGCATTTACAAGCCCCGTTATCTGGCAAATATCGCGCAGGCTTATGAAAGATCTGGCAACTACCACAAAGGCGTTGAATATTTGAATCGAGCAGTCAGCCAGGCCAGGCATAAGAGTAAAGACCCAAAAGTCCTCGCTGATTTATTCTTGCTTAAGGGATTCTTTGAAAACAAATACGGGAGCAGAGATTCTGGCCTGGTCTACCTCAGACAAACGGAAGCCATGCGCCGTAAGCTGTACGGCGGCAAAGGGAGCTACGCTTTCGGCGCATCCTATACTGTTGGGTTGTATTTCAATGATGCAAATCTCCCTGACTCCGCGGCCAGCAGATTTCACAGGAGCCTGATGGCCCTGGTTGACGGATTCGAAAGCATGAACATGATGGATAATCCAAGACCAACGCCTTCCGAGTGCACAACAGATCTGTTCCTGGGCCTCAAAGAGAAAGGCCTTGCGCTTGCGCGGCTTGGTGAAAGCAGACCTATCCCCACTGACTACTACGATGCCGCGTTAAATGCACTTCTGCTTGCGGACAGTGTAATCAATGTGTGCAGAAGAAATTCATTTTACGATGATTCCCAGCTTGAACTGAAGGGAAATTACCAGGCGCCTTACGAAAAGATTCTTGACCTCACTTATTCTTTGTATCAAACGACAAGGAATGCCAAGTATCTGAGTGCGTCGCTAAGGACAATGGAAAGTTCCAGGGCGGCACTTGTTCAGGACGCGCTGAAAAGGCTTGACAACTCCGGTGGGTCGGTGCTTCCTGCCTCTCTGCAACAGAGGGAAAGGGACTTGACACAAAGCCGTGCAAACCTCCTGATGGAAATGGCTGATGCGTCAAATGAAAAGCGAAAAAGCATCAATGAAAGACTCAGGGACATCAACAGAGATCAGTGGAAACTTCAGCAGGAAATCAAACGATACAATCCAAATTACAACTCCATCAGGTATGCTGAGCCAGTCTCAGACATTGGGTCCATCAGAAAAAGACTCCTAGACAGTGACACCTTCCTCGAGTATCTGTGGGGCGATCACGCGGTCTACCTTCTGGCCATTGATCATACCAGCGCTGCTCTTAAGAGGATAACGAGGAACCCTGAATTTGACAGTTTCTTCCAGTCCTTTATCGAGGAAGTGGGGGATGGTGAAAGTGACCTGACTTCCATCTGGCGCTTTGGGCGGTTTACGGAGAGTGCATTTTATCTGTACAACAAATTGCTGGGTGAACATCTAACAGGATTTCCCGGCAATCATTTAATCGTTTCGGTGGACGGCCGGCTTTCAGGCTACCCATTTGGCGCCATGATCATGGAGCCCGTGAACTCCGATGAGGTTGACTACAAACTGGAATATGTCATAAACAAGTATGTCATCGCTCAGATCTATTCGGCCGGCGTATTGCTCTCCACGCGGAGCAGGAAGCTGAATGAGGAGAAGGTGCTTGCATTTGGATACGGCCATGATGCCCATAATGGCCTTCCAGGCACAGAGGAAGAACTTCGTTCCATAGGCCTTTCCATGCACCACCCGGAAAATGAATATTTGGTTAACGACGATGCTTCTGAAGACATGTTCAAAAAAAGAGTCAGTGATTACAACATTGTCCATCTGGCCCTGCATGGTATAGCAGACACCACCAATGCGCTCCAATCGCATTTGATATTTCGCAAACCGGCACAGGAGACGGGCGAGGACGGGCTTTTATATGCGCATGAACTCTATGGACTGGACCTTAAGAATGTAGAACTGGTCGTCTTGAGTGCATGCGAATCAGGTCTGGGTAAAGTGCAGACCGGCGAGGGTGTGATGAGTATTGCGCGCGGGTTTATCTATTCGGGGTGTCCGTCTGTGTTAATGAGTTTGTGGAAAGTAAATGATGATGCCACAGCCAGGTTGATGAAGGATTTCTATCGTAAACTGTCCGCCAAAAGCCGGATAGACGACGCATTGGCTGTCGCTGCGCGCGCCTACATCAAGGAAGCCTCAGAGTTCAATGCACACCCCGCCCGATGGGCCGCTTTCTTCAGCATGGGTGAAACAAGCCCACTAAGACAGGACAAGGGCATTCCACTTTGGGCGATTATCCTGGGTGGGGTGTGCGTTGCTGCGTCAGGTTATGCAATTGTGAGGACGCGTCGAAGAAGAACTCCCTCTAATTTTTTATCAGCATCTTGAGTCTGTCAATCAAGACTGCAGAGAATAGTTGTTGAATAGGTGTCGAGTAGTCGCTGATGAATTTAATGACCGCACTATCGTTTGGCAAGGTGCTGTATGGCCTGTCCAAAAATGGTCCGGACAGATAATTAAGGATTTTGTGGATATAGGGTTGAATGCTGGATTTCGCATTTGTTGAGAGTATGCGAAGGGCGTTGATCTGGGCTCTTGTCGCATCTTCTATTCTGGGTATATTCTTGGGTGGTAATCCTTGAAGCTGGGCTTCAAGCCATTCTTCAGCATCATCGTAAAGACTTCTTCCATCGCTCCCTCGGACTACAATATCGCCGGCAAATGTGATGAAACCATTAGCACCCCATGGCAAATAGTATGGAAGAAAGTGAACATCGGGTTTTTTCTTGAGTGCATCCTTTACCGATGGATCCGGGTCCAAGGATAAGAGAAGGAACTTAGGGCCTTCAATTGCAACAAGACCGAATGACTGGTTGGAAGTGTCAATGTGACCGGGGATGTGTGGCATAACATTTGGGATTTGGTTGGATAATTTTTATAACTCACCCCTGGTTGCTTAGCACAGGGTTAATCGAGTTCCTTCAACAACTTTCTCGCCTTTACGCCATACGTGCTGCTCTTGCTGATTCCCCATAAAGTTGCCCTCGCACGTTCGAGTTTCTGCTCTTTTACATAGGTCAATGCCAGATACCAGTTGGCCTGAGTCACTAGGTCATCATGGTCCTTCAGCATAGATTCAAATACTTTTTCGGCCTTATCGTATTGTTCAAGTTTCAGGTAGGAATTGCCCATGCAAAGGTCCACGATCGCATCATGATTTTCTTCCTGCGACTTCCGGAAAGACTCAATTGCTTCTTCATACCGGCCGTTATCATACGCTTCATATCCTTTTTGTTTCCAGGTCAGTGTACCTTCACCCTGACCACGAGTCAGGCCCGGGCCTGGTGAATCGAAGGGTTCGAAATGTTCGGCAAAAAGCCTGTCGGTGAGGGGGGCACGATTGTAGATAAACAGAATACTGGCGACTGCCACCAGCAAGGCCGCTGCAGCTGCCAGAGGTTTCCAGTTGGGGATCAGCCTGATGGACCTTTCTTCACCACCAGTCAGATCATTTAACTTCGATTGCTCCAGGGTCTTCAGTTGCTCCAGTCTTTCACGCAAATGGGCATATCGTATCCCTTGTATCAGCTGCAGGTGTTCCTGGTATTTGCTGCGCAGGTCGGGCTCTTCTTCCAAACGCTTCTCCAAAACCTTCATTTCTTCAGGGCTCAGACTGCGGTCCAGGTAGCGTTCAATCCATTCGATATCGTTCATGAAGTTTTCCATTCTTGATTATTCAGATTGATTGTGCGTAACGGTGCGCTCTTCTACCATCCGGCGCAGCCGTTCCATGCACTTGTATTTTTGATTCTTTGCCGTGTCGGCATTCTTATAGGCCAATTGGCTTGATATTTCCTCCATTGATTTTCTCTGGAAGTAATGCAGATCGAGAAGCGTACGGCATGGATCGCCCAACAATTGGAAACATTCCC
Organism: Cyclobacteriaceae bacterium; assembly: GCA_039810905.1. Lineage (GTDB taxonomy): Bacteria > Bacteroidota > Bacteroidia > Cytophagales > Cyclobacteriaceae > ELB16-189. The sequence continues at coordinate 12,044 of JBDHXU010000054.1, forward strand.
TTACCAGGTCGAGCTGATGGTCCTGCCATTGAGCCAGCTCCGGACTTTGTTCAGTAATGTAGTTTTCCAGGTAGAAGGCAGCTCCTGCTTTCTGTTTTCTGATGTCCTGCCTGTAACTCTGCCAGGCCAGGTTCTTTCCGATGCCGAACAGATAGGTCTTGAGGCTACTTTTAAGATTATCCATTGTGCCCTGGTGGACATTCTCATAGACAATAAGAACAGCCGCCTGGTAATATTCCTTAGCCTCATCCTGGTCGCAATGGGCGAACCGGCGTATCCAGTGGAGAAACTCAGACCGGTATGCTTCATAGAGGACTGAAAGGCCATTTCCGTCATTATTTCTAATGAGTTTCAGGATTTCAATATCAGTCATGCACACTTTGTATCAACACCCCCGGGTGGGTAACCCTTGAAATCTAATCATTTTTTTCTGTCTGATCTGGGTTACCCTGGGCTGTATGGGTGACAAAGACTACAACCAAATAACAGGACGTATGAAAACTAGAGTCAAGATCTTGCTCGGTATGGTCCTGGTTACCATAGCGGCTTTGGCTTTGATTGCATCTGCAGACAAGGCTAATGCTTCCTCCAAACAGCTGCCCCGGAATCCATGTTATGGCCAGGCAGAATTAGATCTACTGGTCCGAGGCAATCATTGGACGGAAGAACAGGCAAGGCAAGTGCTGGACCTTGCATGCCAGTATTCAGCAAAATCAAACTAAGCCATCGGATATATGAGGAACATCACACCCAAGGAACAGGAAGTACTCCGACTGCTGGCGGAAGGATTGTCCACCAAACAGATTGCATCTCACATGTCCATAAGCTTTCATACGGTGGAAAGCCATCGGAAAAGCCTCCGGATGAAATTTAATGCTAGAAATTCAGCTGAAGTGATCTCAAAGGCGCTAAAAACGGTAATGCTCTAGAAAGAAGGTTCATCTGGTTTACGGTTGAGGTTTGGGCAGGCAGCTTCAGGGCTGTCTGCCTTTTTTGTTACAAGTTTTCTTCACTTCAGATACTTTGCAGGAACCGGATACCCGAGATTCTCCGCGCACCAGAAAATACTGATAATGTAGTAGCGCTTTCCCTCATGAAATAATTGGATACTATTGATGCCTCTGTTCGTTACCGGCCCGTCTTTCTTCTCTCGTGTTTCGTAGGTGCTGAAGAGATGGAGCACTGTGCCATACTGTTCGGTCACCCGGTGAAGTTCCTTTTCGTGAAAACCTCCAGCAATCCGCGTGGTAAATAACTCAATGTATTCTTCCGGTGTAATCGACCGGATGGTGAGTTCACCGGCATCATTTTTTCTGGAAGGGATCAGTCTTGATTCCGGCTTGAAAAGGTTGCGGAATCTTGCCCAGTCCCTCGGCTGACCCGGGTCTCCTGAAATGACTTCGTAGAGCGTTGAGATTATCGCATCTGGCGAATGAACATCTTTGGTGTAATCGGATTGGCCATGGGAGGGCTGCATGAGCACAACCAATAGCAGAACTATCATGGTATACTTCATGTGGGTAAGGTACGATTTAATGTTGTTTAGTTGCTTATGTCAAGGGAAGACAGGTCTATATGACGACTGAATACCCTAACTTCGCGACCTGTGCTAACCACACATGAGCACTATCCCCAAATACTCGATCATCATTCCAGTATACAACCGCCCGGACGAGTTACTGGAATTGCTGGACAGCCTAACGAGGCAAACATTCAAGAATTTTGAGGTTATCGTTGTTGATGATGGGTCCCAGGTTACATCACGGGAAGTCTACGAGCGATATGTGCTTAAATTGTCAATACGATATTTCTTCAAACCTAATTCAGGGCCTGGACCAAGTCGAAATTTTGGATTTGAACACGCCCTAGGTTTATACTTGGTGATGTTTGATTCGGACTGTATTGTCCCTGACGATTACTTTGATTGGGTCGAAAAATATCTGGAAAAGTATCAGTTTGATGCGTGGGGAGGTCCGGACCGTGGACACGAGACTTTCACGTCGCTGCAGCGTGCCATGGCCTTTACTATGTCCTCTTTTCTCACAACAGGGGGAATTCGTGGCGGAGGCAACCAGGCTGCTGTATTTCAACCCAGGAGCTTCAACATGGGTGTAAACCGGACAGTCTGGGAACATACCGGCGGATTTCGATTCGACCGGAGTGCTGAAGATATTGAGTGGAGTATCCGCATTCGCCGGGCAGGTTTTAAAGTCCGTCTCATTCCGGAGGCATTTGTCTATCACAAACGCCGGACAGATTTTGCACAATTCTTTCAGCAAGTGAGGCAGTTTGGAAATGGCAGGGCACAGGTCGGGAAGGTGTATCCTGCTGAGGTAAAACCAACACATTGGTTCCCTGCTATTTTCCTAACAGGATTAATAGCAATACCTTTTCTCCTTTTTGTGGTTCCGGCCTGGGGCGAATTAGCCGTACTCCTTTTGACAGTCTACCTCATGGCGATATTCACGGATTCACTGATCAAGACGCAGTCGGTGGAAGTAGCATTTCTGAGCATACCCTCGTCCATTATTCAGTTGTGCGGCTATGGAATAGGATTTTTGCAGGGTATGTTAAGCGGCAGACGTGCCTTACAACAGGTTAAGTAAAACGTCTTCTGCAATCTCATGCCGTCCGTCGAAGAATAACTTTTTCGGAGTTACCTGCAATTTCCTCGCGAGTTCATCAAATTCGGCAAGCCGCTCTTCGGTTAGATAGGGATCCTGCCTGCCGCAAACCATGGTAATCTCTTTGCCTTGCATTGCATCGTGTGCTGCTGAAAAGTCCATATCGGGAGGGAAAATCCCTGCCCACAGAATGATCCTATCGAAGTGGATATTCCCCTGAACAGCCCACCTGCACGCGGTGGCACAACCCTGAGAAAACCCGAACATGGTTACCGGGGTGTCGGTATATTAGGCCAGTTCACGGTGAAAGACAGCGTCCAGGTATCGGATGTAATTATCAATGTCCATCAGCCGGTTTTCCCGGGTCATCCAGGTAGCACCTACCCGGTTGTCTTTTCTTCCCTGGTCCGTCAATTCCGAAAGATAGAATCTGGAAAGACCCTCGGGAGCTATGACATAAATCTGCCTTGACGTAAGCGTGTTAAATTTCCTGATAAAATATTGTGATAATTGTCCGTAGCCATGGAGAACAACCCATACCTGGCGGGTTTGAGGTCCTAATTGACCTGTAGTAAAATATCGCGCTCTGAAATCAAAAGAAGTTTCCTTCTCTGCGGGTTCATTCATGGAGATGATTTGGAGTGAAAGCCAGCGGAAGAAGACTCTCGGCACTGGGACAGACGGTCCACTGATGTGCTGGTCCTAGCATCACGATTTCCATCGTGCCCTCCTGCCTGATTTCTGTTTCTAGCATAACCTGTCTGCAGGCGCCACAAGGGGTAGCCATTGTCAATTCCTTGTGATTCTTTCTATGTGCCACTACTGCCAGTTTCTTCACAGCCTTGCCGGGATGCTGGGTGGCACACGTGTGCAGTACTATGCGCTCTGCGCACAGACAGAGTGGGTACGAGGCGTTTTCCTGATTGGATCCGGTAACCAATGTTCCATCTTCCAAAAGCGCGGCCGCACCTACATGAAATTTGGAGTAGGGTGCGTATGCAGTAGTTGTAGCTTCCTTGGCCTTGTGGACAAGATATTTAGATTCTGAATCCAGGTCCTCCAATTGCTTGAAGCGTGCAAAGTCCTTCATGGTATTTTCTATGCGGTATCCTTTGAAAGTTAATCCATTCCGCCGACAATGGAAAATTGGCAGGTGTTTCTGATTCAGAGATGGTAACTTTGTACCATGCGCAATATACTCGTCTTGGGTGCCGGAAGATCTTCTTCTGCACTTATTGATTATCTAATCGGGAATGCAGGGTCAGAGGACTGGAGCATCACTGTTGGCGATGCTTCACTTGAGTCCGCCAAAGAAAAAACGGCAAGCGCAAACTGTGCAAGTGCCATTCAATTCGATGCGAATAGCGAAGGTGCAGGCGCGATAGTTGAAAAGGCAGACGTGGTCATTTCACTTTTGCCTCCACCGCTGCACCCCATTGTAGCGGGCCTTTGCCTAAAACACAAAAAGAGTCTGCTTACAGCCAGCTACTTGTCACCGGCCATGAAGGGGTTGCATTCAGAGGCAGAAAATTTCGGCCTGCTGTTTCTCAATGAGTGCGGTTTGGATCCGGGCATTGATCACATGAGCGCCATGTATGTAATTGACCGGATTCGTGGTGAAGGGGGAGAAATATTTTCATTCGAATCATTTACCGGTGGTCTGATCGCACCTGACACGGAACCTGAAAACCCATGGAGGTATAAATTCACATGGAACCCAAGGAACGTAGTAATGGCAGGACAGGGAACAGCCAAGTTTCTGCAGAATGGGGAGTTCAAATACATCCCTTATCAGCAGCTGTTCAGAAGGGTGACACCTGTAACAGTTCCGGGCTATGGCGAATTTGAGGGATATGCAAACAGAGACTCGCTGGGTTACCGTGAGGCTTATGGTCTGCAAAATATCCAAACCATGCTCCGTGGCACTCTTCGAAACAAAGGTTTTTGCCAGGCATGGGACATTTTGGTTCAACTCGGCTGCACCGAGGATTCGTACAGTATGGAAGGTGTGAGCAGGATGACACATCATGACTTCATGAATTCATTTCTGGAATTTCACCCTGAGTGGTCGGTGGAGGAAAAGCTTGTGCATTTGTTTCATCTGCGACCTGAAGGGCCAGAGCTCACACGGCTTAACTGGTCTGGGTTGTTTGATAATGAACTTGTAGGACTTGAAGCTGGCACACCGGCACAAATCCTTGAACACATTCTGAATAAGCGCTGGAAATTGAGTTCACAGGACAAAGACTTTATTATAATGTGGCACAGGTTCCGTTACCGTCAGTCGGGGGTGGAAAAGGAAATTCAAGCTGAACTTGTGGCTGAAGGACAGAATGCAGTCCATACTGCCATGGCGCGAACCGTTGGTCTGCCGCTTGGCATTGCATGCAAACTCTTCCTTGATGGGAAAATATCCTCCCGGGGGGTGCGCATCCCAGTAACCAGGGAGTTTTATATTCCTATCCTTGCCGAATTGAATGCGCTTGGTATTGGATTGAACGAACGCGAACTGTGATCATCGTTCTTCGTTCCCGGCAGACTGTTCATATCCTTCGTCGGCCAAAAGATCATCACCCTGTGCAGCATAGACAGCAAGCTGGTCGCATCTTTCATTTTCAGGATGACCGGCATGACCCCTGATCCAAATGAATTTGGGATGGAACCGATGATGAAGGTGAATATATTGCTTCCAGAGATCGGCGTTCGCTTTCTTCTTGAAATCGATCTTCTCCCAACCCCAGATCCATCCCTGGTTGACGGCCTCCGTTACATATTTGGAATCAGAGTAGATTGTGACGGGTATGCCCATTTTGCGGATGGCCTTTAGCCCGGCTATTACAGCCATCAACTCCATCCGGTTGTTGGTGGTCAGGCGATAGCCCTGGCTTAACTCCTTGCTGTGCTTCTCCCATTTAAGAATGACTCCGTATCCCCCTGGCCCCGGGTTACCTTGCGCAGCACCATCCGTAAATATCTTTATCACCCGATCAAGATATTACTTCTGAAGATTTTCACGGCGATTGCGAGCAGAATAACACCAAACACCCTTCGGAGAACTGCAAAGCCAGACGTCCCAATCTTAAGCTCCAGCCAGCTACTGGTTCGAAGCACGATGTAAACGATTACCAGATTGACAATGATGCCAATGAGAATATTGGCCTCGTCATAGGCGGCCCTCAGAGAAAGGATGGTTGTAAGCGTTCCGGCACCTGCTATCAGCGGGAACGCAATCGGGACAATCGAACCCGTCCCGCGGGCATCAGGATCGTCTTTGATCAATGTAATCCCAAGAATCATTTCCATGGCAATGATGAACATCACGATGGAACCTGCAACGGCAAATGAGCCAACATCCACACCAAACAGGGTTAGCACGGACTGGCCGATGTACAAAAAGGCAATCATGAGCGCGGCCGCGATCAAGGTAGCGCGTTCTGCATAAATCCTTCCCTCCCTCTTTCTAATCAGGATGATGAATGGTATAGATCCGACTACATCAATTACAGAAAAAAGAATCAGCGTAACAGAAAATACATCCTTCAGATTCATACCCTTGCCGGTTTGGAGGGCAAAGGTATCGCAAAAAAGATGACCGAGACCAATTTCACCTCTAAAGTCAAAAGTGAAAGTATCTTTAGGCAGCTATCCTCTATGAGAAGAGCGTTTCAGAAGAATATCTGGTACTGAAGTACCCATTGTCCTCTTGCTCCCGACTGCTGCAGAGTGTTCCCGTTGGTGAAGTAGTAGGGGCGATGTTGATAGTCAAGGGTAAACTTGCTGGTGTGGCCTTTGATGAACCAGTTTATACCCACATCCCAGACATTCATGGTTTTGTCCAGCCTGTCCCACTTGGCACTCATCAGGGATGCGTATGGCATGAGCGTGCCGTTGTCAGTTCCCAAAAGATCCCGCTTGAAGAGATAGCCAAACTGCGTATAGACGACCTGCCCCGTTCCAAACATAGGAAATGCATTGCCGAAACTTCCGGCGGGATAACCTGTTTCCAGCCCATTGGCAGGGTTCATAATGCCGTTATAGCGCAAGTAGCCGGGACCATAATTATAATCGTAGTACCCTACGTACGCATTTATGGCTGTTCCTTTTTCGGGGTTCACCGGAGCATCATAGAATGCAGCGATGGACCAGAGCTTCATGTCATGGAATTCCTTAGTTAAACCATTATCGGGTGTGCTTTCAGTTGCTTTTTGTTGGGTAATGAATCCTCCTTCCAGGTTGAAAACTTTCTTCTTGCCCAGGTAAGTGCCGGTCATGTAAGGAGTGGCATGCTGCTCCTTGTCAAAGAAGTTCCACATGAAGAAACCCTGGTATTGATGATAGTGACCATCGGTTGCGAAAGTTGCATTTGGACCCAAAGTAGGAAGGGGCTGTCCGTTGGTATTGATGGGAAAAGGATCAGTGATTACGAGACGGTAATCGAATTTTCCCAGTTGACCCCTCGCATACATGCTGAGTTTCCTTGAGAACTCGTCCGTCTGATCTACGGTAGCCTGGGCAAATACAGGAACATCCATAGTCATGATCGTGGTGATACTTGGCTGGCTGAAGCGCGAAAGCCCGTTCGTGATGGTTAAGCCACCTCCGAGGACAAGTTTTTCACTTCCTTTCTTGAACTTGTATTCACCAAGGGCATCATGAAAGAACGTCATCAACTTGCGGTTTCCGGCATTCTGAGACACAGAGTTGAAATTATTCTGACCCCACTGGAAGTAGAAGAAGACGTGGTCTGTCAGTTGACCATACAGCTGAAACCTTGTCCTCCTTAACCCGATATCGAAGGTGGTTGGCGTGGGCTCATTTTGAAGCAATGTTCCGGGGTTGCTGTTGTTGTACCGGAACCAGACCTGGTTCAGGAATGTTGCCTTGATGAAGTGGCTGCCATCCTCGTTTAGTTTGAGTCGTAATTCATCAATTTCTTTCTTGGGTTCCTGCGCATTCGAAAGTATTGCAAATACGCAAATAAACGATGCAACTATTATGATTCGTTTCATAGGGTAGGTGGGAAGATGTCCTTGAAGACGGGCGATCTCGCTGATTGCCCGTCTTCAGTTTATGCTTTCAACTGCTGCTGGATTCCTTTCAGGAATTCCGCTGCATATTTTTCAAGGAATAGTATTTCATGTGGTTCCAGCAGGTCCATCTTTTTGTAAAAGAGTAGTCGATTGCGATGGCATTCGATGTGCATTTCCTCACGGTTTTCAAGGAATCGAACAATTGGTTCTGTGAAGAAATTTCGGACCGATTCTTCGTCACCCCTGAGATAGTATTTCCTGCTGAAATCAGGAAACTCTGCAAAATCGATATCCTTTCCGCCCACTAATTCATTGAACTTGGTGCCCAGACTTTCTGGCTGGAGCGCAAAATCAGGAATGGGAAGGTTGGTCTCCGAAATATGGGCCACTGTAATGTGGGTTTCAAAGCCCGCTTGACTGCTGCCTTCCTGTATGGTCATGTCAGCCATTTCTATTTTTCCATAATCAGTATAACGTGTAAGGATATTTTCCTCAAATCGTATTTTGTTTCCTTGCTGAATCGGAAAGTCCTTGTATTTAGTATTTGTTCTGACATGCTGCGGATTAAAGTCATAATCGTTGGCATCTGCGAACTTTCGTAATGAAATTTGACGGTCGGAAAGTTTGATTTCGAATTTGTTTGGAGGCATGGCGGTCACTCTTCTGGCTGCAAGAGGATGCTTGGAAAGAGGACTGAAGTTGTCAAGACCTGTCAATGTCACATTGCCTCCTGTTCGGTGCCATTCTTCTTCGAAATGATGAAGTTGGTCCATGAAGGAGTGATCTACGAGCTTGGTTTGCTCAAAATTGAAAATGACGTTTCTGCCGGGCTGGAGTTCGCCCCACAATTTCTTGTAGCCCAGAAAATTGGAGAAAGTGGCAACACCTTTTACAATGATGGTATAGCTGTTGTCAGTTTCCTCCACCACGTAGTCTGCTTTGAAAAGTGATCCAAGAGTCGCCCCGTTTATCAGGTGGAAAATGAATTTAACCAGGATACCTGCGGCAACGCCCATCAGCAGGTCCTCAGCTACCGTCACAAAGATGGTGACCAGGAAAATGACCAATTGCTCCGGACCGATCTTATAAGTTCCGATAAACTCCTTGGGTGAAGCGAGTCTGTAAGCCACCGAGATCAGCATGGCTGCCAGGGCGGTATTCGGGATCATCTCGATCACCGGGATAAGCAATAACATAGAGAGCAACAGAAACAGGCCATGAAAAAAGTTGGCCCACCTTGTCTTTGCACCGTAACCAACATTGGCCGAACTACGAGCCACCTCAGAGATCATAGGCAGTCCTCCCAGCAGTCCTGCAGCCGCATTGCCGACTGCCAGTGCGCTGAGGTCCTTGTTGAAATTAGAGGCGCGTTTGTAAGGATCCAATCCGTCAATTGCCTTTACGGTAAGTAATGACTCAAGACTGTTGACAAACAGGAACATAATGACGTACTTCCAAAAGACGCCCGTTCCAATGGCTGCAAAACTGGCATTAAAGGTGACGCCCTTCCAGAAATCGCCAATGGTGACAAGCCCGCCTGGATGTCCTTCTTTCAGGTGAAGAAATATCCCCGTTGGGATCATGACAATCAGTACCACCATGGGTGCAGGTATCTTTTTGAAGATGCCGCCAAGCATAGGCAGACCGAAAATGATCACCAGACTCAAAATGCCGATGATTGCAATAGTCGGTGATGCATTCGCAATGAATTGCGGTATGTGGGTGTATAATTCGATGGGAGTAAGTCCCTTCGTAAGCGATGCGTCAACACCCAACAGGATGGGAAACTGCTTGGCAAAAATCAATACACCGATAGCAGCCAGCATGCCATGGACTGCCGAGTGTGGGAAGAAATCTGAAAGTGATCCAAATTTCAGAAGGCCAAAGACGAACTGAATGACGGCCATGACTACTACCGCGCCACATGCAAGATGAAAGGGCTCGACACCTTCAATGTTGAGGCCACCGAGGTCGGCCACAGCACCCGCGCTAACTGTAATGAGTCCTGCCGCCGGACCCTTTATCGTCAAACGTCCACCCATGAGGGGGCTGACGATAATTCCTCCGATCATAGCTGTGAGTACGCCCATGGCGGCAGGGAATCCGCTGGCTTTGGCAATACCAAGGCTTAGTGGTAAAGCAAGCAAAAAGACGAGGAACCCGGACAGCGCGTCACTGGCCCAGTTCTCTTTTAGCCCATCAAGGCCGTCTTTGGGTATGGTTAAGGTTTTCATTGGGATCAATTTAGATGGTGTAAGGAGGTTCTAAGTCACAAAAATCTGCTGGTCTTTGCGTCAGTATTATTCAGATTTGCATCGTGCAAAATCTTCCTAAGACAGTCGCGGCAGAAAACTAAAAGATGGATAGGTCTTTTTTATACTTTGGGACGCGATCCTATGTTCGCATACAGCAGATGCTTCTCCACTTTGGCAGAATCCGTTGCCTGGAAGGTGAATAACGGAAGTTCAAGAAACCTGAAGGCTGATACCTCATCTGGTCACTTCCGTTAAACCTGATTTCGTCAACAGATTCGGGATGACTCCGATCATCGGAGCGACCTTCAGCTTCAGATTCTTCGAGCAAGGCCACGAATGATGCCTGGTTGGGGTGGCTCTTGAAAGAGAGCCTGGGACTGATGTTCAAGCCTGGTTCTTCAGCAAAGCCAGAGCTACTCTCCAGACTGAGCAATATCAATATGGTAAGAATCCAGAGCCTTCGCATAGTGATACACGTGGGGGTTCGGTGGAATCTAAAATTGGCAAAAAAACAGCTAATAACATCATACTTTTTAATACTCGTATCTCATTTCAAACATCAGGATTACAAACCGTGTCCTTTCCTTACAACTGTTTGGTCTGATTCATATCGCCTTAGAGAAAGGATGTGCAAGAATAACTGCACCACATCGGCTGGAAAGTCCTACATTTGAGGCTCGCCTATGCGACCAGATAGGTTCCTAAAGACCTCAGCATTCCTCCTTTTGGGGGTATTTGCTTTCACCACTGCCGGA
>JBDHXU010000055.1:0-21920 GCA_039810905.1 Cyclobacteriaceae bacterium
TGTGGCATTGCCCATTTTTAGGTAGTCACCCTTTTCTATATACCTCGAGGAACTTTGGACTGGATTTCCAGTGGACTCCTTTACAGAACTTTTAAATTCCTGCAGGGCAATGTTCTGTGACGCATTGATGTGGGACACATTCAGCGTATTGTTAAGGGTATTGTTATACAGGTAATGTCCAAACGCTCCGTACATATTCAGGATGAGAGAGGCGCGCTTGTATCTAACCATGGTGTTGATCCCCAGAACGGAGGTCGGGTTGGGGCTTCCAAAATTATAGAGGGTATTGCCATCATCTTCGTACACAGATTGACCGGTCGCCGGATCTATGCGAATAAACTTTCTCGTATGAAAAGTATTGATTGGCGATCCATTCTGTATGGCCTGCACCATTGCCCCTGATGTAGCATAACCGGTGTAGATGGGGGCAGATAATCCGGACACACTGTTTTGTATGAACATCGCATTGATCCCAAGCGTCCATACAAATTTGCTTTGGTCTACGAGATTGGCGTTGAGGGTAATTTCGACTCCCTTATTTTGGATTTTGCCATCCAGGTTGACCCACGTGACAACGGTGCCAGGCGGAGCAGGTTGTATAGGGTAGGTCGGATACAATAAATCAGTGGTCGTCTTCTGAAAGAAATCAATAGTACCCGATATTCTTCTCTTCATCATGACAAAGTCAATTCCAAAATTGATCTGCTGGTCTGCTTGCCATTTTAAGTTGGGATTTGGATTATTTGTCTGACCGTAGGCGCCATTATTATAGAAACTGTAAAGCGTACTGGAAGAACCGGCGGGGAATTCCTGGTTCCCAGTTTTGCCCCAACCGGCTCTAACCTTGAGGAAATTAAAAATACCGGATCGGAAGAAGGGCTCGTCACTGATCACCCAGGCAGCGGACAATGAAGGGAAATTTCCGTACTTGTTATCAGCCCCGAATTTTGATGACCCATCCGCCCGAAATGTGGCGGTCAACAAATACTTCTTCTTCAAATTGAAGACAGCCCTGCCAAAAAAGGACTGGAGTTCCGTAACGGGATTAGAAAACGAAGATACATTCCTGTTGCCTGCATTCGAGTATTGAAGATAGTTCGTGTAGTCCAGACCAAAGTTTCCGAAGCCGTTGGCAGGCCCAACTACGCTTATCAATGATCCCTCGCTGGTAAACCTCATGAATTCATACCCGGCTACAGCATTAAGATTAAGGTTCGGATTTATGTCCCTGTGAAAGGTAAGCGTACCGGTCAGCTGCGTAGTGAGGTTTTCGTTGTTAGCGACGCTCGCTGATCCGACATGATTTTGAGTGTCCAGCCAATCTGCGAAGGAATTCCGACGGTTGCCGGTGCTGTAATTGATGCTGGTCAGAATTTTGGCTTCCAGCCAGTCTGTGAACTCATAGCGCGGCGCCAGGCTTGCCAGAATGGTAGTCACTTTGGAGTTGTCATTATATGCTTCCGAAAGTGCTACTGGATTTTGATTGCTGTTATTGGTGAGGATATTCAGTGACCCGTCCTTCCTTCTCAGGGAGTCAGTCGGATTCCACATGAGCCCGGCGCCTACAAGGCTACCCTGATTCCGGATAATCGGCAGTTGCTCCTGGTATTGGCTTGTCATCACGTTTACATCAAGACCAAGCCTTTTACTTTCCAGAAATTTCATGTTGGCAACCAGATTGGCATTGAGCCGTTTCAGATCAGATTTCAGTAGAATGCCTTCCTGATCGTAGTAACAAAGAGAGAATCTGTATTTCCCTACGTTATTTCCTCCGCTTATTCCGATAGAATAGTTTTGCTGTTTGCCCTGCCTCAATATGGAACCCAGCCCATCAACACTTGCTCCTTTGTCGTAGCCGGGGCTTACACCGTAATAAGGTATGGCCTGACGGTATTGATCACCATCAAGTACCTTGACACGGTTTTGAATAGAAGAGATACCCGCGGAGGCTGAAACATCAATTTGAGGATCTCCTGCCTGGCCCTTTTTCGTTGTAATCATCACGACTCCATATGCAGCTCTGGAGCCGTAGATCGCTGTTGCTGATGCATCTTTGAGAACATCAATTGACAGGATGTCATTGGGATTAATAAAGTTCAGCGGATTACCTGCCGGTGAATCGCCATCATCTGAATTGGGTCGGGCTGAGGTTCCGCTCAGAGGAACTCCATCGACAACAAAGAGCGGCAGCCCTGATCCGGTGAGAACAGAGTTGCCCCTGATCTTGATCGTAGCCGCTACACCCGGTTGACCGCTTGAATTGGTAATCTGAACTCCAGCCACCCGCCCCTGGATCAACTGATCGGGAGAGGTAAAATTTCCCTTATTGAAGTCCTTCTCTTTGGCGGAAGCTATCGAGCCTGTCAGATCTTTTTGCGTCTGTGTTCCATAGCCGGTTACAACAATTTCATTCAGTGTCGTGTTCTCAGGAACGAGATAGATATCAAGGATTTGCCGCCCTTCCAGGCGTTCGGCAACTGAGGTAAAGCCCACAAATGAGAATACAAGAGTTGAGGTGTCGGCAGGAACAGAAATACTGTATAGTCCGTTGACATCAGTTACCGTACCGGTTCCGCTGCTGTTTTTCAGGATGACATTAACCCCGGGAAGGGGAGTGTTGTCATCAGCCGACAGTACCCTGCCCTTTACCTGGAACTGGGCGAAGGCTGCATTACTATAAAGTATAATAGTAATTATAATTGATGCTATCCTTTTGCCGGCAACGAACAAGGAATGGCTGATTCCAACCATGGGGTTAGGTTTGGGGGTGTAAGTAAGTAGTTCGCCTTCTATCTGGTGGGACTAAGCGAACTCTATTTTCTAAAAAGCTAGGAAATTCGCTGCAAATATCAAGCAACCGGCAGGGTGATTATGAAGGAGGATCCTTCACCATCCACACTTTTGACCTTAAGTTTACCGCGGTGACCTTTTGTTATGATGTCATAGCTCAGGGACAACCCAAGTCCTGTTCCCTGGCCGGTAGGCTTTGTGGTGAAGAAGGGCTGGAAGATCTTGTCGACTACCGTAGCCCGAATGCCAGTGCCGTTATCTGTGACCTTGATCTCCACTTCGTCATTTAGTTTTTTGCTGCTGACACTGACCATTGGCTGATAGCCGTTGATGCCAAGTTTTTGCTTTTCAGTGACGGCATAGAAAGCATTATTGATCAGGTTGAGGAGTACACGCCCGATATCCTGCGGAATGACCTGAATGGATCCAATAGAAGGGTCGAGTTGGGTTTCAAACTTCGCATTGAATGACTTATCCTTGGCGCGAAGTCCGTGATAGGCCAGCCGGAGGTATTCATCGCACAGGGCGTTGATGTCGGTGGGTTCTTTTTGTCCGGAGCTCGCTCTGCTGTGTTGCAGCATGCTCTTGACAATGGAATCAGCACGCTTGCCGTGGTTCAGAACTTTTTCGATGTTCTGCATCACATTATCAGCTATGGCTTTTGCTTCATTTGTGTTCCCTTTGCCGAGTTCTGCCTTCATTTCCTCCAAGAGTTCGTTGCTGACTTCAGAGAAGTTGTTTACGAAATTTAGAGGGTTTTGTATTTCATGGGCGATACCGGCGGTCATCTCACCAAGAGAAGCCATCTTTTCGGATTGGATAAGTTGATTTTGTGCTGCCTTCAGGTGGGACAGGGCAGCTTCCAGGTCGTTCTTTTGTTGTTGAAGAACACGGTTGTTCTTCTCCCTTTGACGGCCTATTCTCCAAAAGAAAATTACAAGCATGAAGAAGAGGACTAGCCCTGCTATCAACCCGTACAGCTTGAGACTCGTTTGATAGTCTTTTTCTTTAGCCATCAGCTCCTGCTGTCTTTGTTGCGCATCCAGGTCGATATTCTGAAACTGCTGTACCTGGCCTGAGTTGAATATCTGGTTGTTCATGTCTATCACAAGTTCCTGGTATCTTACGGTGCTGTCTGAATTGACTTTTTTGTAGAATTCCGCCATTGCGGTGTAGCAACGTAGTTTCAGGTCCGGCGTCTTTAATTGTCGTGCCAGTGAGAGTGCATCTTTAATATGGTAAAGGGTTGAATCTGGTTTCCCATATAATCTGTACATTTTCGCCAGTTCCAGATCGGTGGCAACCACACCTCTGAAGTATTCACCGCGCCTGCTTTCGATGAGCGCTCTTTTGAAGAAAGTAAAGGCCTTTTCCATGTCATGCAGTGCAACATAGACGCGCCCCGTATTCAGCAGGATGCTCCCCATGTGCTTATTGTAATGCGCTTGCGTCGCAAACAGGTAGGCTTGCTGGAGAATGAGTAAAGCTGAGTCAGGTTTCTTAAGTGTATTATAGGTGCGACCCATTGTGATGTACAGGTTACAGAGAAGAATCTTATTGTCAGCCTCTCTGGCATTCGGGACGGCGAGTTTGTAATAATGAAGCGCTTTATCAAACTGACCTGCATTTGTTCCATATAGAACAGCAGCGAATTGTTGAATCAACCCTAATATATCCAGCCGTTGCCGACGGGGGGAGGCCGATCGATCGAGACGCTCAAGGGTGTGGGGATATTTTGCTGGCAGCATTTTCTTTTCATGATCTTGATTTTCAGCAATTGCAGATGCATCCAGCAGAATTTTAAGCGAGCGTGGGTAAAAGCCCAGGTTCAAATAATCATAAGCCATATCGCCCAATGTATAGGCTTCCTCCAGCTTGAGGTCAAGCTTACGTGCAATGACGATCGCCCTTTCAGCATATTTGAGCGAACTGTCTGGACTTATTTCTTCGAAGGAAGTTGCCATTTGCTGCAACAGGATCATCCTGATCGTATCATTCTTTGCCTTCGGGATTTTCACCCTTAGGGTGTCAATGGAATCAGACACCTGGCATAGGCCGCTGATCGTTAGGCCCATGAACAAAACCAATGTATTAAATCTTTTGGCGATTTGATTCATGCAGAAATTGTTGCAGGGTTGCCCCCCTAACCGGATATTGAAAATAGAAACCGACTTTATGATGCAAGCAAGCAGATTCACCACGCTGGACATCCACTTGACAATCATGCCATAATCACATCTCGTTACCTGCAGGTTATGATTCCCATCACTTAAGATAGCATAATTATGGCATGTGCCAGTATGGCAAGCCGGACTCTTTTCGTACCCTTGATTAATTAGGTTGCGACCCAGATTGCCACTATCTAATGATTCATATTACAAAATTCCCGGCTCAAAATAGGATCAGCCTTGACGATTCAGAGAGCATCAGCCATTGGTAATGGTTGCAATGATTATCATAACCAGTAACCTCGAATTGCAGCAAACACAAATCCATATGATGATCTGGAGGTAAGTTGCAGTAATTGACATTTTCGATCAGGTCGTGACTTGATTTATAATAACCACAGGGCATGGGGAGAGGGTACTTTCGATAGCAGGTATCAGTCACAACAAACCCTTAAACCCAATGAAAGCAAAACCCGTTTATTATCTGATTATCGCAATTGCGATTGCATCATGCAATGACCGATTCGGTGGTACCGAAAACCCAGCAGCCCAAGGCGGTCACATCAAGATTGCCGTTGTATCTGACATCCATTACATGGATCCAGCATTACTTCAAAATGGAGCCGAGAACGGACAGGCTTTTCAGGATTACCTTAATGCTGACCCGAAATTGATCCAGTACAGTGATGCCATAACAAGGCAAATGATTTCAGAAGTGACAAAAGAAAAGCCGGACATGCTTCTCATTCCTGGTGATCTTACCAAGGATGGGGAACGGGTAAGTCATCAATCCCTTGTCTCTCTGCTTCGCCCGCTGATTTCAAAAGGCATCAAGGTGATTGTTGTACCTGGTAACCATGATATCATGAATCCGGAAGCAAGATCGTACAATGGAGATGCTGCAACACCGACTCCGTCTGTTACCCCATCGGAATTTGCTTCGATCTATCATGAGTTTGGCTATGGAGACGCAATTTACCGTGACCCCAATTCCCTCAGCTATGTGAGCCAGCCCTATTCAGATATTTGGATTCTGGCAATTGATGACTGCAAATACACCGAAAACACAAATGGGATTGCAGTCATTGGTGGTAACATAAAAAATGAGACCATGGCTTGGATCAAGACAAGGTTGGCTGAAGCCAAACAACGCAATATCCGCGTCTTTGGAATGATGCACCACAATCTGATCGAACACTATGCAAATCAGAATGTCCTGGATCCACAATACGTCACCGACAACTGGGAACAGAATTCCAATGAATTAATGGATGCGGGACTTCAGGTGATTTTTACCGGGCATTATCATGCCAACGATGTAACTACAAAAAATTACAACGGCAATCTTCTCTATGATATTGAAACCGGCTCACAAGTTAATCCTCCGCTGCCTTACAGACTGATTCAGTTGCAGAACAAGGAAATGGAGGTGACTACACGCTACATAGCTACCATAGATGCCGCCTTGCCTGGAGGTATGGATATTACAACTTACTCTCAACTGTTCTTTTCGGGTCATTTGGACGGTGCCTTTTCATATTTGCTCACCCAGCCGCCCTTCTCCATGTCTGATGAAGAGGCTGCAAATGCTGCGCCTCAATTCAGAAATGCTTACATGGCCCATTTTGCAGGCGATGAAAAAATATCGGTAGCTGAGCAGAAGCTTGATGATGCAATAGCAGCGAGTTATCCAATTGCCGGCATGGCACTTGCCGTATTGTGGACCGATTTGAATCCATCGGATAACAAGGTCCACGTAAGCCTGAAGTAACTCTGAATTATGAACCTTGCCTCTTGTTTGGATTCACAAAAGGCAAGGTTCTTCTTTTTCTATAATCTATCTTAAAGTGCCTTCCCCGACTCCAGTGTCTTTATAGCTTGTTCTACTGCTTTCTTGTTCTCGTCATTGGGCGCCTGGGCGAGTGCAAGCTTTCCATGCTCAAGTGCTTTCTTCAGATCGCCCATGGCAGAATAGCCACGCATCATACCCACGTTGGTTGGCCACGCACCCTTGTTCTTTTTGTAATTCTTCTCAAATACTTCCATGGCTTCTTTGACCTTCTTTTCACCTAGCAACTGGCGTCCGTATTGATGCATTTCGGCAGAAGTAGCATTCTCCATTGCAACCTGCATAACCTTGTCCGCTTCTGCTTGCTGATTTAATTTGGAAAGAAGCCCTGCTTTAGTCGACAATGCGCTGAAAGTGTTGATGCGACCGAGATTGGGATCCGTCACCACATTGATCCACCCCAATGCTTCCTGGTAGTTCACCTGGTTTCTCAGGCACCAAGCTGCTGCAGCTTCGAGACTGGGAGGATCAAAACCCATGGCCCCGCTTAACTGCATACGGATGGACGCCAGTGTGGTGTTAACCAGATCCACTTCCACCTTGAAGGGGATCCGCCATTTTTCCCACTCGAGCGCCACTTCTACAGAGCGATCGGTTTGATTGGATAAGGTGTAATCAAGTCGCTCATGACTTTCCTTGAGGTCTTTCTGCTGGCGCGTGGTTACACGCAACACGTCAAGATCACTTCGATAAAAATAACTTCCCCAACCTTTGGTACTCTTGTTAAATATGAGTGTGCAGGAATCCGGATAAAGTGCAATAAAAAAGCCATAGTTTCCAGCAGGCAACTTTTTGCCATTGATGGTTACATCAGTGGAAAATGAAATGGTTGTGCTCTCATTGGCGCCGGCTCTCCAGGGTGATTCAACATAGGATCCGTACCCAAGCACAGTGAATCCATACCAGGCGACTGATGTGCCCCAGATATTCCCTTCACGCCCCTTTACCCCGGGAGAGTTCCAGTTGATTTCAAGATCTGTGACGCCGATCCTTGTCCCGGTCTTACGCTTGAAGTTGACGCCGGGTTCCGGGAGTTGAATCATTTGAGCTGAAGCAGCTGAAATGAAGAAACTCGTGACGAACATCGTCAGGATTTGTCGAGGGTATCTCATGGCAATGGATTTGAATGGATTATTGATTATGGTCGTAATACGGTTCTCCGGAAGGAAAGTTTGGATTAGGACGGGGGATATATTCAGGATAGGTGTTCGAGTCGCGCACCCAAAGGGGTAGTTTTCTTCATCTAAGGCATTTTTATATAGATTTGAGGATGCCCTCACTGGTTCAAGGCTACACGTACGATATATTTATCTCTTACCGGCAGAATGACAATCTTGACGGATGGGTAACGGAGTTTGTAACAAATCTCGAGCGCGAACTGCGTGCGATTATCAAGGATCCGGTATCTGTATACTTTGACCAGAACCCCCACGATGGCCTGCTTGAAACCCACTCAGTGGATAAAAGCCTGGAGGGGAAACTCAATTGCGTCATTTTCATACCTATATTATCCCAGACCTATTGCGACATCAAGTCCTATGCCTGGCAGAATGAGTTTTGTAACTTCAATACGCAGGCTTCCCAAGACAGCATTGGCAGAGAGGTGAAACTCTCAAACGGAAATGTTTCGAGCCGTATTCTGCCCGTCCGGATCCACGAATTGGAGGCAGAAGACCGTCAGGCATTTGAAGCTGAATCAGGAACACCGATCAGGGCGGTAGATTTCATCTACCGTGAAGCGGGAGTCAACCGGCCGCTTAAGCCATCCGACAACCGGGCTTACAATTTGAACCAGACCGATTATCGCAACCAGGTGAATAAACTGGCCCATGCGATCAAAGATATTTTGACAGCGATCCGCAATCCGGTCTCTCCACCGATCGCAGCTGTCAAATTCACAGCCTCTGCAGCGAAGCCGTCATATGTACGTTTGATTGCGGTCGTTGCGGCCGTAGTCGTAATTCTGGGAGCAGTTTACCTTGTTTATCGCTCGTTAGGGTCTTCGTCTGATTCCGGTATTGAAAAATCCATCGCTGTACTTCCCTTTACGGATCTCACGCCCGATCACAACATGGAATACTTTGGCGATGGTATTTCAGACGAAATCATCAATGCGCTGACTACTATTAAAGATTTAAAGGTGGCCGGCAGAACCTCCTCGTTTCAATTCAAGAATGAGAAAGTGGACTTGCGTACGGTGGGCCAAAAGTTGGGCGTGTCCTATGTTCTGGAAGGCAGCGTTCAGAAGTTTGAGGATCAGCTCAGGATTACCGTTCAGCTCATCCGGACGAATGACAATTTCCATGCATGGTCACACCGGTTCGACCTACAGGAAGTAAACATCTTCAAGATTCAGGATGCGATCGCATCATCTGTGGTTGAAAAGTTAAAAGTTACACTTTCAGACTTTGAAAAAGGACAGTTGTCCCGCAAGGAAACCAATGAAGAGGCCTATGCTGAATACCTGAAGGGAATGCATCGTTACAAGGCAGACCAATACAGGGATGCAATTCCATTCTTCCAGCGGGCCATTGATCTTGACGCAGCGTATGCTCCGCCTTATGCCTTTCTTGGTATTTCAGTTGTGCGGTCGATAGATCGCACCCACCCTGATTCTGTTGCATTGGCCGTCAAACTGGCGAAACGTGCAATTGAGCTGGACCCCAACCTACCGGAAGGATATTCGGCCATGGGCATAATCAGCTGGATGGGGCTTCGGGATTTCCTAACCGCACAGCAGTATTTTGAGAAGTCCATCGAACTCAATCCATCCTCATCGCTGACCAAAAACCGGTATGGCTATTTTCTTACCTGGATGGGCGACTTCAAGTATTCAACCAGGATGGCACGGGAAGCGCTTAACCTCGATCCTGTGGATGTAAACAGTTATCACCTTTTGTTCCTTGCAGCTTACTTCAGCAATAGCACAGATAGTGCTGGCAAAGTGCTTCAGGCTCACAGGAAAGCAATTGGCAAAGATGTCTTATGGATCAGGAATACTGCGAACCTTTACTACGGGCTCAACAAGCCTCAGGCTGCGATTCATTTTCTTGATTCTGCAGGAAAATTAAACTACAAGCTGAACGAAGATGACATGGGAACTTTATCAGCTTGTTACTGGCAGCTGGGTCAGAAGGAGCGCTCCGACAGTCTTTTGACTGTCTTGAGAAAATGGAAGAAATCAAATCAGAAGTATTTTCAGCTTGCCCGGGTATTTGTCATTCAGGGAAAAATAGATTCGTGCCTTCATAATCTTGAACTGTCTGCAGGAAAGTTTGAGATCCCAGTCGTGACGCTGAAAGTCAATCCCGATTTCAATCCAATCCGTAACTATCCACGGTACCTCGAACTCTATCAATCGATTGGATTTGATCGTTACAAGCCCACGGACAACTAATCCGGCAGTTGTACCAGGAATTCAGTTCCCTTTCCTTCGGACGTTTCAACCCGGATTTCTCCACCATGACCTTTAGTGATGATATCATAGCTAAGGGAGAGGCCGAGCCCTGTACCCTGTCCTGATGGTTTCGTCGTGAAGAATGGTTGAAAGATTTTGCTTAACACTTTTTGTGGAATGCCATTGCCGTTGTCTCTTATCCTGACTTCAATCCCGGCAGGCACACGCTTTGTAATGATGGATACCGTGGGTTCGTAACTGGAATCCTGAGGAATTATCGCCTTCCGTTCCGTAACGGCATAAAAAGCATTCGTCAGCAGATTGAGAATAACCCTGCCGATATCCTGCCTTATGATTTTAATTTTGCCGGCATTGGGATCAAAATCGGTTTTGAATGATGCATTGAAAGACTTGTCTTTTGCCCGAAGACCATGATAGGTGAGGCGGAGATACTCATCCGCCAGCGCATTGATATCGGTCAGTTCTTTCTGGTTGCTGCCGCTCCTGCTGTGCTGAAGCATTCCTTTGATGATGCCGTCGGCACGTTTGCCATGATGATGGATTTTGTCCAGGTTTTCAATGACGCTTTCAGCCAGTTTACGGGCTTCGTTGTGGTTGCCAAGATCAAGTTCGATCTTCATCTCAGAAAGCAGTTCCTTGCTCACATCAGAGAAGTTGTTGACGAAGTTCAATGGATTTTGAATCTCATGCGCAATTCCTGCAGTCAGTTCACCCAGGGACGCCATTTTTTCAGCGTGCACCAATTGGTCCTGTGCAAGTTTCAGGTTTTGCAGGGCTGTCTCAACTTCAAGTTTCGCGGTCTCCAGCCGAATAAAGTCTTCATATCTCGCATATGCAGTAGAGAAGGCTTCGGCAACTGCTTTCAGGAGATCAATGCTATCCACCTGAAAGAAATCGTCGAGTCTGAAGGTGTTCCCCACGTAGAGCATGCCTTGCAAAAAAGGAATAAGATGTAAACTCAGATGATCAGGCGCTTGTTCAGCCTGATGTTGAAGTTCAGAATGTTGATCACCAAGTTTTGAGACGTAATCCCAAAAACTGTTGAAAGCGTTTGCATCCCAGTCTTCGACATACAACTCCCTTCGATGCCAGCATGCCACTCCTTCTGAAATAAGAGTAAACGGCATGTCATATGGAAGGTGATTAACTGCTATGGCTCGACCGTCAGGGGTGGACAGGAAAGTGTGGACGAGACGTTGCTGGTCGTCCATGATGAAAATGCCGCAACGGATGAAGGGAACCCCCAATTCCTTAAGCGCTTTCCAAATCAGAGGTGTAATTTTTTCCAGATCGTTTCTTGTTCGCATGGTAGCTATGGCTGCGCGGATACGATTGAGAGATGCTTCCCTTGAAGCGTTGCGTGCATTTTCCTCTGAATGCTGCAAATCGAGAAACCTAGTAAAGATCAGTCCGAATACGGCCGAAAACCGGATCATAATCTCGCATTCCTCTTCTGTCAGAGCCTGGGTCGACGTTACGTTTAACATTCCGGCAGAAAAGAAGAAAGAATAGAAATACTCCTTAGGAAAAACTGTTACAGGCGAGGAATCACCATGGGTGGAGGTGACTTCATAAAACTGTTTTACTTCGTCACCTGTAAGGACCGTGAGACAATAGGGTTTCTCTTCTTTCCTGGCAGTGATGGTTTTTTTGAGGACAGGGTGGATCAGCAGATTAACATAGCTGAGCATTTTCACTTCTTCATCGTGCCCTGAAAATGTGGTCCATAATTCGACCGCGCCATTCGGGTCATCGAAGATGCCTACACTGGCGCGAAACACGGGTATATGGAGTTGCTTAAGTTGCTGAAACAGAACTGAGCTGCTTTCAGAAAGCTCAGAGCTTCTGGTCATAGCCAGTGCCCTTGATCTTACTTGCTCAAGGGATTTTTCAACTTCCAGCTCGCGGGTCTTTTGGCGCAACTGCTCCTTCAGGCGATCTGCTTCCAATTGCGAGTGCGCGTCCATGGTCACTCAAGGTTTACTTTTGATCCCATGGTTTTACTACGTGCGTCTGATAAGACACTCACGATGTTTATTCTGCCGTGACGGGCTCGATGACCGCAGAGACTTTTGTAATGCTGTTTGCAGGGAATCCACCCAGCCTTGCATGCTCCTTGATTATTTCCTCGCTTGGGGCTACATAGATGCAGTAAATCTTGTCGCCAGCCACATAGCTATGAATCCACTGAATATCCGTGCCAAGTGTGCACAGGACTTCTCTTGATTTCTGGGAAATTGCTCTCAGTTTCTCAGGTGTCAGATTTCCGGCTCCGGGAATCTGTCTCTCAATAATATACTTTGGCATGTCAAATGGGATTACTGTAGCATCAACTATTCTTGTTGGTAAGCTAAATTTAGACTTATTTCGGAATAATTGACACAGCCACTATCTGGCCCTGAAGTAGATCGTGGTTATCCCTTTACTTTCTCCTCGTTGGCCAACAAAATTGCATCGAGGTTCTCGCCTGGCAACGCAATGATTTTTTCGCTGACAGGGTCCCATTCCACCCGGCGACCGGTTTTATAACTGATTCCACCCATGTGTGCAGTTATAGCCTCTTCAAAACCCTCCTGGATGCTGCAGCTGGGTTTACCACCATTGCGGATACAGCTGAGCCATTCTCTCAGGTGGAGAAAAGTTGAGTCAACGCGTTTTCCATCCCGATAGGTCCAAAGCAAACCTTTATTCGCGAAGTATCTGGCGGTTGCTGATGTAACGGCATCGGCTCCGTTGGCAGCAGGATTGTACTGGTATATGGGTTCAAATGGATCAATTCTGCCTTCTTCAATCATCTTGGCAAATTTGGTTGAACCAAGGTCTGCATGAATAGTCAACGTATTTCCCAACTCCATTGAAGCGTCGTGTCCCATGAGCACGGTACCCCTTTCATATGAATTGCCCAGGGTGGCACTGTAAACCAGCTGCATTCCTTTTTCCTTGCCCGGTTCCTGGCTGGTTCCTGATGTATAGTCGGGGAATTCCATATTTATCTGCATCACATCAGGTACATTTCTTCCATCGCGATGAGTGTATATCCCGCCTGAGGCCGTTATGTACTTTGGAATGCCCATTTTAAGAATACAGTTAAGGCGGTCATAGTCGTGCGTCATAAGGTCACCAGACAATCCGGAGCCGTATGCCCACCACTTTCTCCATCTGAAGAAGTGTTCAGGAGTCCAGGATATCTTTGGTGCTGAACCCAGGAACTGATTCCAGTCTACAGTCTTTTCATTGGCATCGGGGTGGATTTCGTATTGCCAAGCGCCATTGTCATCGTTGCGGTTGGTTGCAGTAACCACCAGTGATACGTGGCCCAGAATATTCTTTGCAATTACATCCTGTGCGGTCAGGAAACTCTGTGTTTGGCGGTGCTGATGCCCCACAGCAAATACAGTCTTAGGATTATTACGTACAGCATCTCTAAGCACATAAGTCTCTGAAATATTGTGCGTCATCGGCTTCTCGACATACACGTGAATGCCTTTGTTAATGGCCTCAATCGCAATAGGAGCGTGCCAGTGATCCGGTGTGGCGATTACCACGGCATCTACTTCGCCGCTGTCCAGTAGTTCAGTATGGGTGGCAAAGCGTTTCATTTTATTGTTTTCATTGCTGAAAGACTCAATCGCCTTATTGGCGCGATAGTCAAACAGATCACAGATGGCACTTAGCTTGATGTTGAGATTCTCCTGCGACTTGAAGTCGGTGAGCCGGGAGTCATTGGGGTTCTTCTCCGATGCTTCTTTCATCTGGCGCAACCAGTCGGTTGTAGCGAATCCGAGCGCACGGCAGAGTTGTTCTCCCCGTATGCCAAATCCGATGATCCCAATCCGGACCGGGTCACCACTCATAGGGCCGGTTGCAGGAGGAGAAGAGGCTTTTATGTTGAGCGTCTCAAGTAGCATCTTGCGTTCGCGCTTGAGGTTGCCTGAAAAACTTGCGCCCGCATACCATACACCGCCGAGAATGGGAAGTCCAGCGATTCCTTTAAGCCAGTCTCTTCTGGTGAATTTGTTGAAAATATTATCGTCGGCCATATGTTTCAGTCGTTAAAGTGATGATTATACGGTTTGCGGTCTGGAGCGCTGCATAAGTTTTGCAATTCCAAACGCGCTTTCAGTAGGCAAAAGGAAAAGCACGTAGAGCGCAGCTGCTTCAATGAGATTCTTGTTAACCAGCCAGTAACTTCCTTCTGATGGCCCCTGGGGCAATCCGGGAAAAGCAGGGTGGGCGAGGTAATAGAATAGAAGAAGTACGATTCCGATCAATGCACCGGCGCGCGTCTTAAATCCACTAATAAGGCTTACGCCGACAATCATGAGCGCAGTGATATTGAGGGTATTGACCATCGTAATCATGGAGTCACTTCCCAGCCACCGGTAAAATCCTTGCAGGAAGCTGGCGGACATCAGATAGCCTTTTGCCGACCAACTGGAACTGTAGAGTTTGATCACACCTTCATATAGAAAATGCCACCCGATCAGCAGACGAAGAACTACCAGGCTATTTGTTTGTGCCGAATTAAGTTGGTTTGTGTTCATAGCTCAGGTTTTAATGACACCGAAGCTAGATGGGAGGGTAGCCAAAAACTATGACAGTTATCAGGACTTGCCCTGATGTCCTATGGGAAAAGGGAGCAGATGAAGAAGGGCTTGACAGCAAAAATCATAACAATTGGGGTAGCAAACATCCATTCTATATGGGACAAGGTCTTAGAAAACACCAAAACCAGCCGAAGAGCCTCCAATTTTAATCACAACAAGGTTCCCTCGATAAATGCCTCATTTACAATTTGCTCACTTGGTTTTCTTCCCAATCTCTTTAACCGAGCGTTTCAATAAAGTGGCTTAAATCGATTGATTTCGGCTAAATAATGCAAAAAAGTGGCTTAAAGTGGAGGAAAGTGGTTGATTATTCCATAAGTTTGCTTAAAGGAGAAATCGACAACCACTAAGTCATGACTTTCTTCACCAGTGAATATGAGTGCAAGCTAGACGCCAAAGGCAGGCTCATACTGCCTTCGCGGATCAAAGCTCAGCTCCCGGAGGACGGGGGCCATGAGTTGGTGATTCGCAAAGGCTTCGAGCCATGCCTCATTATCTATCCCATGGTGGAGTTTAAAAAGGTCTTCTCTAAAATTTCAAGTCTCAACGAGTTCAATGAAGAGTACCGCCGCCTCCAGCGGAACTTTCTCTCGGGAGTGGTCACAGTAGAACTGGACGGAAACGGCCGTTTTCTGATCCCCCGGAACATGCTCAGCTATGCACAAATCGACAAGGATGCGATGCTGGTGGGCATGGGAAATAAAGTTGAGATCTGGAATCCATCAGTTTATGAGAAGCACCTTATTCAGGATCCAGGTGAGTTGTCGAAACTGGCACAGAAGTATTTGAATGAATAGCAGGTGATTGATCCACCTGCTACCGGCAAATATTTCAAACGCTGCGGGCGTCAAGCATCAGATTCCAGGTTCGGATGCACAGGCCTGCGGAAGCTATCTGGGAGCATGTGTTCCAATCGTTCTTTAAAAGACTGGACCCGGGTTGGGTGTTTCAGAAGCCTGTGGCTTGGAGCTTGAATCTTTCTTATGAGCAGTTACCACAGTCCCGTACTACTGAAAGAATCAATTGATGGATTGAATATCCAACCAGACGGAATTTATGTGGACGCCACCTTCGGGGGTGGCGGGCACACAATGAAGATCCTGGAAAGACTGATGGGTGGCAGGCTAATCAGTTTTGACCAGGATGAAGACGCAGCAAAAGAAGCAGAAAAAATAAAGCATCGTTCTTTTACATTTTGTCAGGCAAACTTCCGGTATCTCAAGCAATACCTGAAGTTAAATGGAATAAACCGGGTGAATGGCATTTTGGCTGACCTGGGTGTTTCATCTCATCAGTTCGACACAGCTGAACGCGGGTTCTCCACCCGGTTGGAGGGGCCACTTGATATGCGAATGCAGAAGGAGAGCAGGCTCACGGCAGCTAAGGTGGTCAATGAATACCCGGAGGATCGGCTTCACAAGATCTTCGGTATGTATGGCGAACTGAAGAACGCAAGAACGGCTGCAAAGATGGTTGTGCAGGCCAGACTCTTGCATCCGTTAAAGAGCACCCTGGACCTGAAGAAGGCCCTCACCGCCGTTACGCCGAAAGGGAAAGAAAATAAATACTTCGCCCAGGTGTTTCAGGCGCTTCGCATTGAAGTCAATGAAGAAATGCAGGCGCTTGAAGATTTTTTGCACCAGAGCGGAGAAGTGATGGAGAAAGGCGGGCGACTGGTGGTAATCAGTTACCATTCCCTGGAAGACAGGATGGTGAAGAATTATATCAATACGGGCAAAATCCATGGCGAGGTGGAGAAGGATTTTTATGGAAATAAGATCAAGCCTTTTGAGGCAGTAAACCGGAAGCCAATAGAGGCTTCTGAAGAAGAAATAGAAAGCAACAACCGGGCACGTAGTGCCAGGATGAGGGTAGCTGAAAGAATTTAGGAATTGGAACGAAAGTATGGCAGACAATAAATTCAGAATCGAACCGGAGCGTTCAAATGAACCGCGGGCGAAAGCTTCCGCCGGCGGCACCGGTCCAAGTGTCTTCTCTGGCCTCGAAAAACGCCTCAAACTGGAGACCTATTTCGAAGAAGGATTCCCTGTTCAGTATCTGCCAAAAATCCTGTACGTGATGCTCCTGGGTCTTTTGTACATCAGTAATACCCATTACGGAGAGAAAACGGTACGGAGAATTGATCAGGTACAGTCGGAGGTTGAGGATCTCCGTGCTGACTACACCACATTGAAATCAGACCTTATGTTCGCCAGCAAGCAAAGCGAGGTTGCTCGTAAGGTAAAGAGCATCGGTTTGAAAGAAAGCCTGAATCCGCCAACAAAAGTCGAAGTGGACGAGGATGAATATTAAGAAGTCCATATTAGTCCGAGTACGCGTGGCCTTTCTGGCGGTGGTGGTTTTTGCTGTTTGTGTAGCAGCAAAGGTCAGCCACATACAGTTTGTGGAAGGTGAAAAGTGGGCAAAAATTGGTAACGACATATCCTTTGACTACAAGCAGGTAAAAGCTACGAGAGGTAATATCTATTCCGACAATGGCAGCCTGCTGGCCACTTCTCTTCCTTTTTACAAGGTGGCAATGGATCCCACATTGGTGAGAGAAGAGATCTTCCGGAAGGGTATAGATTCCCTCGCCATGTTGCTGGCCCGATACTATAAAGACCGCTCATCGGTTGACTATAGCAGAATGATCAGGGATGCCCGCGAAACCGGCAAACAATACATCACGATCAATCGCAAACAGATCAACTACCAGACCAAGAAGATGATGGCCGGCTGGCCGATCTTCAGGGAAGGACGACTCAAGGGTGGTGTCATTTTCGAAAAGATAGATGTACGCTATAGGCCATTCACAAATCTGAGCAGGCGAACCATCGGTTTTGTGAATGAAAATGGAAAGGGAGCCGGACTGGAATACAGTTTTGAGTCGGCGCTTGGAGGCACACACGGAGAAGCTCTCTTCCAGCGTATAGCAGGGGGGTCATGGAAGCCGGTCTTTGATGCCAACAACATCAAGGCGGTCGACGGGCTGGACTTGCAGACAACACTGGATATCAACCTGCAGGATGTGGCAGAGACTGCGCTTCACAATGCCATGAAAGCACACAACGCAGACGATGGTACGGTAATCGTCATGGAAGTGAAGACCGGTGAAATCAAGGCGATCTCCAATCTCAGCAGTGATGGGCATGGTGACTATTATGAAAAATATAACCTGGCCATTGGCGGTTCTTTTGAGCCGGGTTCCACCTATAAGGTGGTCACCATGATGGCTCTCCTGGAGGAAACCAACGTCAGCTTAGGCGACAGTGTGAAGACCGGTAACGGGGAATATACTTTCTACAACCGTAAGGTTCGGGATCACCAGGACGGCGGCTACGGCACCATCTCAGTAAAGAAGGCCTTCGAGGTCTCATCCAACATTGCGATGGCCAAACTTGTCGATAAGCACTTTGGGGCCAGGCCCGACAAGTTTGTTGCTTATGCTGATAAACTGATGCTCTCAAAGCCTCTGGGACTTCAGATTTCCGGAGAGGCCTATCCCAAAATAAAACGTCCGCGCGACAAGGACTGGAGTGGAATTACACTTCCCTGGATGGCCTACGGATACGGATTTGAAATCAGCCCCATGCACACACTCACCCTCTACAATGCAATCGCCAACGACGGAGTGATGATCAAACCGATACTGGTGAAATCGGTTATGCGGGCAGATGAGATCATTCAGGAATTTGACACGGAAGTGCTGAATTCGAAAATCTGCTCAAGGAAGACCTTGGACAAATTAAAGCTGCTTTTGGAGGGAGTGGTTGACAATGGGACAGCTATGAATCTGAGGAATGCACATTACCGCATTGCAGGGAAAACAGGAACGGCGCAAATACTGGAAAACGGCAAGTACACGAAGAAGGTCATCACTTCTTTTGTGGGTTATTTTCCGGCTCATGCACCAAAATACTCCGCGCTGGTGTTGATCCGGAACCCGAAAGGCATTTATCAGTACGGTAACAGCGTGGCCGGTCCGGTATTCAAGGATATCGCAGACAACATCTATTCCCGTGACCTTGAACTGCAGATGGCGATGGAGAAGAAGCGGAGTATGGAACCCGGAGTATTTCCGACCATTCGCGCCGGCAGACAGGAAGAACTGACCATGCTGTGCAATGAACTTGGTGTCTCCAATCACACCAACACAGAAGATGAGTGGATCAGGGCTTCCAGAAACGGAAGTGCCGTAACGTGGAAAAGAAATCCAATTATCAAAGACCTGGTTCCTAATGTTGAGGGGATGACGTTGCGGGACGCAGTTTATCTGCTGGAGAAATCAGGGCTGCATGTTGTACATCAAGGCAACGGCAGAGTAGTGGATCAATCGCTCTCGCCAGGAACGCGGGTATCCAGGGGCTCCAGGGTATTTATCAAACTTAGGAATGGCTGACCTGAGAGACATATTATATAATGTGCGGATCACATCCACTTCAGGTAATATGGATGTTGAAGTGAAGGGTATAGCTTTTGATTCCCGGAAGGTCGCGCAGGGTTTCACTTTTGTGGCAATAAAAGGCACGCAATCGGATGGTCATGCATTTATTGATAAGGCGATTACCAACGGGGCCACTGTAATCGTATGCGAGGTACTGCCTGAGGCACCGCCTCTTAGTGTGACGCTGGTTACGGTGAAAAGCAGCACGCAGGCCTTGGGTTACATGGTTGCCAATTTCCACGGAAACCCATCTAAGAAGTTGAAACTGGTTGGCGTAACAGGAACCAATGGAAAAACAACTGTGGCAACCCTGCTGCACAGGCTTTTCGGTACACTAGGGAACAAGTGTGGGTTGCTCTCAACCGTAGAAAACCGGATCGTGGAAGAAGTCATACCCGCCACTCACACCACACCGGACCCGATCCAGATCAATCAGTTGCTGGTGAGGATGCTGGAAGCGGGATGTCAGTATTGTTTTATGGAGGTGAGCTCTCATGCAGTGGCGCAGGGAAGAATTGAGGGCCTGCAATTTACAGGAGCCATCTTCACCAATATCACGCACGATCACCTCGATTACCACCACACCTTTGAAAGTTATATCCGGGCCAAGAAGGGATTCTTCGATATGCTTCCATCCGAAGCATTTGCACTGGTCAATATTGATGACAAGCGGGGCATGGTGATGTTGCAGAATTGCAAGGCCCGCAAACACACCTATGCAGTTAAAAAGATGGCCGACTACAAGGCCAAGATCGTAACCAATTCCATCGATGGTCTTGAGTTGGAGATCGACAACAGGAATGTATGGTTCAAGCTGATCGGTGATTTCAATGCTTACAACCTGCTGGCTGTCTATGGATCGGCCATGCTGCTGCAGCAGGATGCAGAGGAGGTGCTGATGAGGTTGTCTTCCATGTCCGGAGCGGTGGGAAGATTCGAAAGGGTGCTGCCCGGGACAAAATTTACAGCCATCGTCGATTACGCGCACACGCCAGATGCACTTAAGAACGTGCTCGAGACAATCACAAATTTCCGCTCCAGCCAGGAGAAAGTCATATCCGTGCTGGGGTGCGGTGGCAATCGTGATCGAACCAAGCGTCCCCTGATGGCGGCCATTGCCTGCAAATATTCCGACAAGGTCATATTCACTTCTGACAATCCACGTGACGAGGATCCTCTCGAAATTATAAGGGAAATGCAAAAAGGTGTTGGGCCTTCAGAGGCGAAAAAGACATTGGTGATGGTAGACCGTGAGGAGGCCATCAAAACTGCCTGCATGATGGCTGCAGAACATGACATTATTCTCGTCGCTGGAAAAGGTCACGAGACCTATCAGGAAGTAAAGGGAGTCAAAAGACCTTTCGACGATCGTGAAGTGTTGACACGGATGTTAAAAATGTTTGCGAACTGATGCTGTACTATTTGTTCACCTATCTTGACAAAGCTATCGACTTTCCGGGAGCCGGTGTATTCCAGTACATATCCTTCCGTGCAGGGGCCGCCGCTGTACTCTCGCTGCTGATAACCATCATTTTTGGAAAGAACCTGATTGCCTATCTCCGCAAAAAGCAGGTGGGGGAAAGTATTCGTGATCTTGGCCTTGAAGGTCAAATGCAAAAGAAAGGAACGCCTACGATGGGAGGCTTGATCATTCTGGCTGCCATTTTGATTCCTACTCTTCTGCTGGCAAAACTTGACAATGTGTACATCATTCTCCTGCTGGTCACCACCCTGGTCTTGGGATTCATCGGATTTCTGGATGACTACATCAAGGTCTTCAAGAAGAATAAAGAAGGCTTGGCAGGACGATTCAAAATCGTTGGACAGGTCAGTGTCGGACTTATCGTAGGTCTGACATTATACTTTAACGAAAATGTGGTGATCGCTGAACGGCTCTCTGTTCAACAACAGCCTGAGGCAATTCAGAAACATGAACCGTTGAAGACGATGAAGTCCACAACAACCACGGTTCCTTTTGTGAAGAACAATGAATTGGATTACAGCCGCATTTTCCCCTTCCTGGAAGGTCAATATACGTGGGCGATA
The DNA here is from genome assembly GCA_039810905.1 of Cyclobacteriaceae bacterium. Classification (GTDB taxonomy): domain Bacteria; phylum Bacteroidota; class Bacteroidia; order Cytophagales; family Cyclobacteriaceae; genus ELB16-189. Next base: position 21,323 of record JBDHXU010000055.1, read on the forward strand.
TATGCGCTTGTGGTGGTGCTGGTAGTAACCGCAGTATCCAATGGCGCGAATATCACCGATGGCATTGACGGTCTGGCGGCGGGGACCTCGGCCATTATTGCGCTTACGCTTGCCATTTTCGCCTACCTCTCAGGTCGTGTAGACTTCAGCTCCTACCTGAATATTATGTACATACCCAACCTGGGAGAGTTGGTGATTTTCTGTACCGCGTTTGTCGGCGCCTGCCTGGGGTTCCTCTGGTACAATGCCTTCCCAGCTCAGGTGTTCATGGGTGACACCGGAAGTCTTTCAATGGGCGGGATCATCGCTGTAGTGGCTCTGGCAGTCAGAAAGGAACTGATGATACCTGTACTCTGCGGCATTTTCCTGATTGAGAACCTTTCGGTCGTCATGCAGGTGTCTTATTTCAAGTACACCAAAAGAAAGTATGGTGAAGGCCGGCGCATATTCATGATGTCACCTTTGCATCATCACTATCAGAAGAAAAATATCCATGAGGCGAAAATTGTTACGCGCTTCTGGATTATAGGAATACTGCTGGCCATTCTAAGTCTGGCAACACTTAAACTCAGATAATGGAAAGAGTTGTAATTCTTGG
>JBDHXU010000056.1:0-21557 GCA_039810905.1 Cyclobacteriaceae bacterium
GCGATGACTGATTGTCTCACGCAAAGACGCAAAGGCGCAATTGGTTCTATGATAAATAAGTAGCCCTCGCATAGCTCGGAAGCTTGCCAAGCTTCACGGAACGCGAGTTTTTCATCTCATTGCTGACTCCCGAGCTTGCGAGGTGAACTTACTTTTGGACAGCACATTCGCGCCTTGGCGGCTTTGCGTGAAACTGTATAATTATTACCAAGGCGACCCCCTGCGCACTATCAAGCAGCACCGGTTCCTTACCCATATGCCCTGTAGCAAAACAGCACTGGACCGGAGAGGCGCTTCACTCACGATGATGACGTAGCGTTGAAAAAAGAAGGTCCTCCGGCACTTCGTACTGATTTGCCCTCTTCAGCAGACTGGAAGATGCAATGATATCTCAGCCCAGATCACCCATTGCCATACTCAGGATGTTCGCTTATAAACTTCCTTAGCGCTGAGGCTGCCGTCTTTTTGACTTTGTCCTGGACAAAAGAAGTCCAGCCCAACAGCCGACCCGTTAAACCCAGTGCCATACCAGCCCACTTCCACAGATCGAAGTTGTCCCGATGCCTGATAATCCTTCCTTCTGATAGGGTGAATGTGGCATCTATGACGTTGTGAACTTTTCTTCCGGTGCGGGAAAATGAATAGGTGGCCTCCCAGTGACAACTGCCGCTGGTCGCGTTGGCTTGCGCGTCCCTGAATGTTATGATGAGATCCTTTCCTGCCAGGGCGAGCATGTGCCACATCGCCATGGCTTGTTTCCCTTGTAGCTCAGGAAATACAGGATCGCTGAAGGTAACTTCCGGGTGATAGCATTCCTGCATGGCCTTCCAGTCTTTCCTGGCAAAGGCTTCATAAAAACGTTGAACTACATTGTCGCTCATGGTTTCTTGAGCCAGTTGTATTGGAAGATGTCAGGTCTTGCATAGTGTCCGATCACGTCGAAATCCATTTTGGCACGAACAATTTCACTAGGGTCTATTTCTGCAGTAATGATCCCTTCCTGGTTGAACAACGGACCAGCCAGTACTTTTCCCAGTGGACTGATAATTACAGTCCCTCCCGAACTCGGAAGAGAAGGATGCCCTTCCACTATCAATTTCTTTAACTCATCAGGATAATGATCAACTGTGAGAAACTGATTGCATCCTATCACGAAGCACCGGCCTTCGCAGGCTATGTGCGCCAATGCAGCTTGCCAGCTGTCGCGGCAGTCGGCCGTAGGAGCCAGGTAAACTTCCACACCTTGTGAATAAAGTGCCATCCTGGCGAGGGGCATGTAGTTCTCCCAGCAGACGAGTCCACCCAGCTTGCCGATGGGGGTATCCAGAACCAGAAGATCGGATCCATCGCCTTCGCCCCAGATGATGCGTTCTGCGGCTGTGGGTTTGATCTTACGGTGCCGGTGCAGCAACCGTCCTTCATGTGAGAAGTAGAGTAGTGAACAATAAAGTGTCTTGCTCACAGTGTCTCTTTCGGTCACACCGACGACCAGGCAGACTCCTGCTTCCTTTGCCCACTTCCCCATTTGTTCGCACTCAGGTCCCGGGACCTCGATTGAATTTTCCCAATACCGCAGGAACAGATCGCGCCCTTCCGGCGTCCTTCCGCCAACGGCAGTACCAAAGATTAATCCGCGTGGATATCCGGGGATGATCACTTCAGGAAAAAGAACGAGTTTGGATTTCAATCGTGAAGCTTCACGGATGCCGTCGCCGATTTTTGCGAGGGTCTTTTCCTTGTCCATCAGGACAGGAGCTAACTGCACTGCAGAAGCGATGAAGGGTACCATGCGGTGAAGATAGGACGACCTCCCTTAGGGATCAACTATGGCCGGATCCTACTGTTTCTTTCTGAAGACATCTTTGACCCTTGTCTCCCCAGTAACATCATTTTTTGAGTATTGCTCGATGGTGAGCGTCTTGCCATTGTCGGACAATGTGTAAGTCTCTGCGATCAGTGATTCTTTCGGACTGCCTTTTTCTTTATAGGAAGTGAGATAATTGAGCGTAATGCTTTTCATGTCCTTTGACCATGAAGTGGACTTCGTGGAGCTTTGGTCGCTGTGATGTTCCACTTCAGTCTTTCCAATCTTGAATACTTCAGGCGTGGTACTCCAGTCCTTTGCTCCTGGCTGAACATAAGTGTCCTTGTAAGCCAGCGACGAGGCTGTGTGAGTGATCTGCCTGGTGATGCTGCCCGGGTATCTTGAGAAAGCCGACTCGGAACTGCTGGCGGGCCTGTCAAACAGCCATTTACCTGAAAAATTTGCCGGAGTCTGAGCGGTTACCTCGGACGCACAGGCAAATAGCAAGGCAATCACCAATAAAGAATTGAAATCGACGCGTTTCATATTTTGACCTTTTTCGCAACAAATGTCGAAACGGCGTTGTCGATTCCTGATGAGGACAGTCATGGTGGACAGATGATTCAGGGCAGTTTCAGACCAACGGATACACCATGGAACAGATGCCAGTACCCTCACAGGCGTCATTGACATCCAACCCTTTCTTGCTGAGTTAACTTCAGGGACTCTGCCATTTAGAGCTCATTGTTCCGTGAAATCTTTCGTACCGATGCCCAAATATGGCAGGTGACAAAATTGAATTCTAAGGCCAGCAACGTTGTTGCCAGCCTAATCAGGAATAAATCAGATAGATGGAAATTTATCAGGTGGGCTCAATATGCCCGGTCAATCACCCCAGTGCCGTAGACTTTTTTGGTAACGGTCTTCGTATTCCCCTTGTGCTTCACACCACCGCTGCCAAATACGAGTGCTTCCAGACTGTTGGATACATTCAGTTCGGCATTGCCACTGCCGCTAACTTTGATCTTAGCCGTTTCGAGTGGACAGTCAAATCCTTTGAGCAATCCGCTTCCACTGACAACAACGTCCAGTGTTGTGGCGTATCCTCGAAGAGTCATGGTGCCACTGCCGCTAACTTCAGCTTTGACCGTGTTACCCTTCAGGTCAACATCCATACTGCCGCTGCCTGCAACGCCCAGATTGATGAAGTCTGATGCAATTGAGTTCTCAGAAATGATCTTGCCGCCGCCGTTTACCTGAAGGTCTGAAATGTTCTTGACACTCACCCAGACCTTCATAGTAGGATTCACCTTGATGTCGTCGATCTTGGCCCAAAGGCTCTTGTTAGGACTTTCAGGCTTGCGCTCCATGTTAATCATCAGGATGCCGTTGTCCACTTTAATTTCAGTAACATCATAAATCTCAGACAAGGCTTCAACGGTCACTTCCTGGCGGTTGGTCTGTTTGAGCATGACGGTGTAGTTGGAGTTCACGTAGATACCTTTGAATTCGGCAAGCTCCAGCGTTTTCTTGGTATTCTGAGCGAATGCAATCGAGGCAATCGAAAGCAATAGCATGGAGAGGACAATAAGGAAGAAGATAAAGTTGATCTTTCTCATGGGTGGAGAGGCATGTATTGAAAGTCAAAAAATGCAACAGCCATATAAAACGATCGTTGTCAGATCGTTAAATCTACGAACAAAGCGACGAGTTAACCAAAATGGGGGATGGGTAATTTTACTACCTACCGGGTCCTTTCCTGAAAATCCACCGGTAAACAATTATAAACAGTGCCAATCCAACAGCCAGTGCTATACCTGCCTGAGGGGTTAAGAATTCAACGCCATGCATCGGTCAAAGTGCGATTCTGAGCTGAAATTTAGCATCATTTCGCATATTTCCTGGTATCCTTTCCGCCCCCGAACCGATTTCTGTCCGGTCAAAGTAACGTGTGCCGGACCATCGGATCCAGCATTCAAGTCTTCGGCTGATTTTCCAGGAGAGCACTGCATAGCGCCTTATGCCTTTGCCGTCGTATGCAGGGAAAGAGTATCCAAGCCAGACATCTTTTTCGTAGAAGTAAAGCCTGTTGTCATAGTCATCTGTGTCGAAAAGTGCGAATCTGAAACTGAATGACCATTTTCTGTGCCGATACCCCAGGTCCTGAGCAATTCCAAGACCACCAGACGCAACACTTCCAATCATGTATTGACTCAACTGAATGGCGGTTCGAAAAATCCATGGCCCCTGATTGATCTCACAGCGCATCCAGAGGTTTCTCTTTGTGCCCGTATCAGCCAGGTAAAGTGTCGAGGGTGTGGACAAGTTCCTCATTTTGGCCTGTTCTCTTATCTGCAAGTAAAAAACCGTTTGACGCTTCGGCGCCCATGTCAGGCGTGCCATCCATTCGTGACCTTCAGAGGGTGAATAGTCGCGGTAGGAGAGCCAGGGAAATCTGAATAGATCTACATACCCGCTTAGATCCACCCTGCGGGAGAAACGATGTCTGAAGCCAGTATATAACCCGGTCTCATTTTGAGGCCTGGAATTTTCTGCAAACGGGTTGGCGCAGAAGCTGGTGAAGTCCCGGTCAAATACCCGCAGAAGCAATGACACTTCTGTCATGTTGGATATATTTCCAATTGCACCGGCAGTGGTGGCCCGGCCATAGCCAAGTGTATAGGCGGTTTCCATAAAGATCGTTACGCCTGGTGTGTTGATGTTGAAAAAGAGCCCTGCATTGGAAAGGTGGTCAGCTCGAAATGCATATTGACCATATGGCGTAATGCCCGGCCGGATAGGCATTGACAGTGAAAGATGGTGGAAGGACATCCCCGCATCAACCCTGCCCGTGGTGTATTCAATCGCCATGCCGCCGTCGAACTCCCTGATCGTCTTCCGGGAACTAAGCTCACCCAAACTCCGGTGAAGTCCGGATGTTTGCAGTGAAGTTACGAATGGCTGGCTGTCCTGCTGAGCGACCTTGGCGTCACGGTCAACCTGGGAAAGAAATCCATGCAGTTGCCATCGTTTTGACAAGGAGTATGTCACGGCTCCTCCGTTGAAACTTGCGTTTTCAGTCATCGAGGTGTAGGGAAGGAAACCGAGATTCCCTCTTCTCACAGATGTAATGGTCTCTGAATTCTTTCCGAATCCAAAAGTCCCGCCCCAGATCAGCCCTTGCCCCATTTGAATCTGGAAATTGCCAATGAGGATGTTCTTCCATTTGCCCTTATCCGTAAGCTGTATGTGCCAGGACAGGTAGTCAAATCCATATTGTTTCGTAGGAGGTGACCATTGGAGTCGTTCTCCTGCATCTTTTTCAAGGGAAAAGCCCAGGCTGAAATCATGTGGACGGGACAGACGATACCTCACGGTCATGTGATCCTGGCTGCCGGAATAACCGCTCGAGTCTTTTCCGTAACCGTCCTGGCTTTCCAGTATCCGATCATAACGTAAAAGCAGGTAATGGTTCTTCTCTTTCTTCATTCTTTCGATAATGGAAGCATCCAGCCTGGTTTGTGCATCACGGACAGTTACGAATCCAGCGAGCCGTGAAATAGTAGCCATGCTGAGCCCAGGCACTGCCTGGAGTTCATACACCGAAAGGAAAGGGCCGTATTGTGCGCGATAGTGCATGACTTGGCCTATCTCCTTTTCAGAAAGGATCATGAGTTGACGCAGCTCATCCTCGGTGATCCGGTTCAAATCGGAGGGATGAGCTAACATCTGCAGCCAGGCTTCATAGCGTTCCTCATTATCCGAGTCATCATTTTGGATGGGATAGATTTGTTCCTCGAGACGGGAAATGTCATTCACCTGTGGCGGAATATCCTGCGCCATCATTACTGTAGCCTGGCAGAGCAAGCTTACCCAGAGCAATTTCTTCATTTGCCGGACTTTGAGCGGATTGCGCATATGGCTGAGGCCTGGATGCGCCAGCCAATGGCTTGGGAATATGCCATGGCGACGTCGGCTTTAATCTTGTTACGCCTCCCGCCGATCCCCCAGTTGTAGGAGTAGGGGTGAAGTCCAATTCCGGTTCTGAAGAAAATCCTGTTCCGCATGCCATGTTCTATGCCCAGCCTCCAGCTAGCGGCGTAAAGCAGGTCTTTCTCGACCTCCGTTGCGATTACCCAAGACGAGTTGGGCTCATAGCGCATACCGGCCAAAAGTCTTGAGGGGAGGACTTCCTGACCGGTAAGGTTGGTTTGGCTTAGGTTCGTGCCAAAAGCCACAACAAACAGCCCTGGAATGATTTGGGTTACGCCACCGAAGTCGACACTCACGCCCGTTCGAACATTCGCATTTGAAGAACGGTATTGGATGGCGTTGACTCGCACACCCAAAGAGCCAATGCCTAGCTTGTTGCCGTAACCAACGCTGGCTATCTGCTCACTATAGACATCATCACCAAACCGGTAAAAACTCATCCCTAGTGTTCCCCAATGGACGGGCATCACGATCCCTACGGCACTGCGGTTCGCACCCGGCAGAAGAGGAGAAATCTCGCTGGACACGATTATACCTGTCCGATCTGCAAACGCGAGGGCACCTGCATTGTTCAGTATGCTACTCTCGTCGGTGAGCGTAGAATAGACGCCTCCCATCCCTAGCCCCTTAGCGTCAATAAATGGCGAGACAGACTGTCCTTGAATTACTTCAAAGCAGAGGAACATAAGAAACGTTGAGAGGAACCGCATAGGTCAAACGAATTGATGCTTAAGTTTACAGTCATGATCTCCATTTCACAGAAAAGCAGGCGCAGTGTTTTTGTGATGGCTTTTTGTCTGGGAAGCCTGATTGTCCTTGCACAGGAAGTGACTGATCGTTATCCTTCAGGCGAGATCCGCGCCAAGGGTATTATGAAGGACGGCCTGAAAGAAGGTGAGTGGACTTACTACTATCCCGGAGGAATTGTCAGTGCGGTCGAGCAATACCGTTCGGGGAAAATGCACGGTACCGTCAGTTATTTTTACCCTGATGGCGGAAAGCAAGGAAATGAGGTGTGGACAGATGGATCACTTACTGATTCCGCCACTTACTATTTTCCAAATGGCAAACCGGAAAAGAAGGGAAGGTATGCGTCCAGCCAGTATGAAGGGATATGGGTGTTCTACTACGAGAGCGGAGGGATATTCCGAACAGTTACTTATGTCAACGGCCTTCCCGAGGGAGAGACACAGGTGTATTCAGAAAAAGGTACGCTGATCCAGCACGGCTATTATCACGAGGGAAGTGAATCAGGTCACTGGAAGTTTTATGATGAAAAAGGTAAGCTTAAATCGGAAGCTGAATATGAGAAGGGGAAGAAGAGGAAGTGAATGCTGAATGATGAATGTTCAATTTTGAATGTAGAAGTTCCAGGTCAGAGTTAAAGTCTTTTGTTGGCGCGCGTCATCGCTGAAAGTCTTTGTCAGAGATTGTCAATCAACAATCAGCAATCAACTCAGAACTCCTTCCTCACGTTGAAGAAGAAGGCACCGGTTGGCTTTTGCTGTGTGAAGGTGTATTCGAAGCGAAGTGCGAGGTCGTAAGCGGTAACGACATCGATGCCAAAGCCACCGCCTGAGAGAAAGCGGTTGGAGAACTCGGTATTAAATCCCTTCTCATCGTAATAGGGGTAGTTTTTGACATAGCCGAAATCGGCAAAGGTCTTGAGGTAGATGGCCAGCGGCAGGTAATTGAATTGCTCTATGGGCATATCATTCAAGGTCCAGGTCTTGTAGAAGATCCTTTTTTTCAAAGTCGTTTTGTTCAGTGCGAACTCTGGCCCTTCAATGACATAGTTCTCAAAACCACGGATAAGTTGGTTTCGGTAGCCTAGCGCATTGAAAACATTATAAGGCTGATTGGTGGTAGTACTCCAGAGGACGGATGAAAAGTTGGACAGGAAGAAATCGCTTCCTAGTGGCCAATGGCGCGCATAGCTAAGATTGATTTCAAGTTGGTTGACGTCATCTGTGGGAAGGATGCCGGTCTTGTTGATATAGCCGGTGAACTGATATCCTTTCAGCGGGTACATGACGACGTCCCGACGCTCGGAACTGAAAGAATAGGAGAAAGTCCAGAAACGCTGGGTGGTCTTGTTGCCATTGAAATAGATGGGGTTAATCTTCAACACCGTATCTACAACAGTAGTTTCACGATAGCCGAGGCTTAATCCGTGCATCTCGTAAAATGACTTGCGGTAAGAGTAGCCCACACTGGCGCCAAAAGTGGTGCGGACAACCTTGTCGTCGCGGAGGAAGATGAGTTTGTGGTCCTGAGTCTTTACGGCCAGGTTCTTGGGGGCGCCGTAATCAAAATTGAATGATAGGCCGTGTTTCTGTTTGCGATCGAGATTAGGGATGCGGTACTGAAGGTCAAATTTTCTGGTGAAACCAAACTGGGCAGTAAAACGGAGGGTTTCATTCCTGCCGCGGAAGTTATTCTTGTAGATGCGCACGCCGTAATTGATGCGGCTAAGGTCGTGATTGTAATTGTTCCACCATTCGTTGATGTTACGATCTGATAATTCAAAAATGGGCGCCGGGAAAATGTACCATCGCTCGGTCAGTTCGACCAGAATGTCTATTTCATCCTCCGAGAATTCCAGTGCACGTACCGACACAGTATTGAACAACCGCAGGTTGTACAGCTTGTTCTTGTCCCACTGCAGGGTACCGGGAAGGTTTTGCTGGCGAACCGTGTCTCCGGGTTTCAGGGAAAGCTCCCGCTCAATAATCCTGTTGCGGGTTACTTTATTGCCGATGATGATGACGCGGTTAACGCGCAGAATTCGGTTGGGCATGGTGTCCCGGGGGGTGACATCCACTGCTATTGTGGCGGCGACAGAATCACGCGCCTGGGCACGCGCCCCGGTTGTGATCATTGCAACGCCAATCAATAGCCACGCCAGCATCAGGAATCTTTTTGCAGCCCAAATAACAAAAATAAAGCCGGCGTCCAACGGACTTAGACAATTGATCCTGTTTTCCTGTAGGACCTGATAAGGATCAACACGCCGACGATTATCAAAGGAATGCTGAGGATCTGTCCCATATTCAGGGGGAGGTTATTCTCGAATGGCACCTGGTTTTCTTTCAGGAACTCATAAACAAATCGCAAACTCCACAGAATCACCATAAAATAGCCAAATATTCGTCCCTCTGGCAACTGCGCTTTATACTTGTTCCAGATGGAGAAGAGGAACAGGAACAAGAGTACACATGAAAGGGACTCGTACAATTGTGCAGGGTGTCTTTCCAGGCCAAAGGTCTTCACCCTCACCAATACCTGGTTTGTCTTTTCATCAAAGATGGTCTGGAACTTTATAAAATTGGCAGCCGGTTCATCCACCAGTGGCTGGTCAATATTTGCAGTGAAATAGTACAAGGTATTCTTGACGGTGTTGCGCACATAATTCGCGGCGTCTGCCTGGGTAACACCCGGTTTGAAATACAGGAATATTTTGATCGGCACTCTTCCATTTGTGCCGGTCGGTTCTTCATCGTCCCGCTGCACCAGCACCTGTGTAATCTTGTTTGACTTGTCACTGGCATCGCCAGCCAGTGCGCTGGTGACAGGATTGATGAACACAATACCCAAGGGGCCATTGGTGGGCTTGCCCAGGATTTCTGAATTGAAAAAATTGCCAAACCGGATCAGCGCTCCGGTAAGCGCTACCAGTATTACGATTCTGTCGAGGATTTGCATGTAGTTTTGACCAGGCTTCTTCTTTCTTGCGTACAGCCAGAGCGCAAACAGTATTCCGAAGGCAGCCCCATGACTTGCAAGACCCTGCAGGCCGGTAAACCGGAAGGTGGGACTGAACTCAAAGGGAAGAAAGATGCTCAGCGGATCGTTCCATATGATTTCAGGCTGATAGAAAATGACGTGTCCAAGCCTTGCTCCCAGGATAGTGGCTACTACCATATAAATGGTAAGGGAGTCGACGTCCTTTTCCGGTTTCCCTTCCTTCCGGAACATATAGTAAAGGATCTGCTGGCTGATGAGGAATCCGGCGGCAAACAACAGCCCATACCAACGCAACGTAACCGGTCCTGCAGCTAACAATTCGGGCCCACCATTCCAGAGAATATAATTCAGAAGCATGAACAACACTTTTTAATGACCGGCAAAGATAATACGATTGCTGATTACTGATTATTGGGCGTCCAGTGTATCCAGTTCTTCCTGGAAACCACCGGAGAGAATGGGGAAGCGACACCAACTCCGGGGGTCAACATTGAGATCATCCAGATGAAATGCAGGTGCAAGTCTTTCGCGTTTCCACTGGTTGACAGACCAGAGCCGGAAGAATTTCCTGATCCATCCCTTGAGGGCAATCTTGTCGTAAGTGGGTAAAAGCAACCGGTATATCTCCAATGGATTTTTGCGTTCCAGCAGGGCCAGCTTTTCGATCGCGGTCAAAACAGGGTAGGGCATGAGGTCCTTCTCATCCGTCTGCGCTCTTTCGTGGGGGCGGAGTTCTGCAGTTGGCTGAAGATGGTTAACTGCTTTTAATCCTTCATAGCCGAGGAACTCTTGTGCCCACCTGAGCCATTGAATTATGAATACCTTGTCCACTCCGGCAACAGGTGCCAGGCTACCACTGGTATCACCATCCATGGTCGCATAACCCACATCTCCTTCGCTGCGATTTGAAGTAGTGAGCAGAATACTGTTTCGCAAATTGGCAAGCATCCAGATAATTGGTGAGCGGGCGCGGGCTTGTATATTTTGAAGGGCGATGTCATCATCTTCCCAGCTCATCTTTCTTTCAAGTGCCGATTCTATTTTGGCCCTGTATCCTGAGACTTCTTCTTCCACGGACCAGAAATAGAATTGGCTTCCGATAGAGTTGGCCAGGTTCCTTGCTGACTCCAGCGTTGCAACGGAAGAGTTTCTTGTAGACTGATAGGCGCAGGCCAGCAATGTGTGCACTGCATCTTTGACATTGCGAGGGGATCGCCCCGGATCATGGCCTATGCTGCTCCAGAAGGCTTCCCAGCCTTTGGCCTCACTGGCTCGCCGCACCATTTCCGAAACCAGAATAGCGCAGCATGAGGAGTCGGCCCCCCCGCTTAGACTCAAGACAAATCCCTTCGACTTGCTTTTTCTAAGGTAGTCGTACAATGCGAGAGAAGCTGCCCTGACGAATTCATCATTTCTTTCCCTGCCGTCCGTTATCGGTTTTCTTTCTGACAGGGAAGGATTTTTAAAATCCAGCGTGCAGGTAAGTATACGCCTGTCGGCAATAGCAAGCCGGTCGTTTACTGCAAGTAGTTCACCCATCTGCCCGAACACAACGTCACCGTCATAGATCATCCGTCCGGCTTCATTCCCCAGATGATTCACGAAGAGGTAGGCACATTTGAATTTGGACGAGCCATCGATAATGACTTCTTTTTCGCGCCGGCCGGCTTTGCCCATCGCAAAGTGACTGGCGCTGGGGTTCAGGATCAGATCAACCCCGCGTTCGAGCAGGTGATAGCCTGGCCTGTGACTCCGGCTCCATGCATCTTCACATATCTCAAAACCAAAACGTATACCCTCTGTTTCATAAACCAGTTCTCCCACACGAACTTGCCTTCCAGCAATCTGGATGTCGGCCACTTTACCAGCAGGCCAGGGATCAAACCATCGCGGTTCGTAATGAACGCCTTCCCGTGCAAGATTCTGTTTCAAAGATATACCCAACAGTTCACCGTTTCTAATTACGGCTGCTCCGTTATAGGTGATGCCCTGAATTCGAACAGGCAATCCAACACATGCGGTGATGTCGCCGGTATGCGGAAGTATAGACAGGAGTTTCTCAAATGCAGTGGCGGAAAACCAATCACTCAAAAAAAGGTCTTCACATCCATAGCCCGAAATGCAGAGTTCAGGAAAAAGTACCAGCCGGGCACCTGCTTTTCGTGCTTCTTCGATTCCGGCAATAATGTTGGAGACATTATGTTTCCAGTCAAAAGGGATCTGGTTCAGCGTAGCGCCTGCAACGGTTAGTCGGGCCATAGTTCAGAAGAGTAACCCCAAATGATTAAACAATGTTCAGTTGTTCGCAGGTTTTCAGGGCAGCATCCTGTTCGGCTTTCTTTTTGGTGAAGCCGAAACCTGTTCCATAGGCAAGGTCATCAATAAAGACCTGAATGGAAAATTCTTTTTGGTTCTTCGATTTCTTGACTTCGACCATTTCAAACCTTACCGCTTTGTTGTTACGCTGCGTCCATTCAATGATCTTGCTCTTGTGGTTCACGTTGTTCTGGATCACAAGATTGAGATCGAAATGGGGCTGGATGAGTTTGTCGATAACGAATTTCTTGCAACGCAGGTATCCTTTGTCGAGGTAGACAGCGCCCACTATGGCCTCCAGTGTATTGCCGAGTACTACTTGCTGGAGTTGAGCATTTTTCTGGTCAAACTGAACGATATGGCTGATGCCCATTTTTCTTGCGAGTTGGTTAAGGGCCTCCCTGTTAACAATGCGCGACCGGATTTCTGTCAGAAATCCTTCGTCCTTGAAGGGATATTTTTTGAAAAGGTAATCGGCAACTGCCGCGCCAAGGATGGCATCACCAAGATATTCAAGCCTTTCATTGGACTCGCGAAAGCCATTGGTCTCTTTCGCCCTGCTGGTGTGAAGGGTGGCAAGCTTATAGAGTGCCAGATTGGAGGGTGTAAAACCCGTAATGGTCCTGATGGCCGTGATCAGCCTGCGATCGTCTTTCTTCTTTTGACTCCCTGATGGGATTTTAATCAAGCTCCACACGAGCCGTTCCTACTCTGCTTTCCCGATGATAATTGAGGCATTATGTCCGCCAAAGCCGAACGTATTGCTGAGGGCAACCTTCACATTACGCTGCTGTGCTTTGTTGAAAGTTAGATTCAGACGAGGGTCGAGTCCTTCATCATCAGTGAAATGATTGATGGTGGGGGGGACAATCCCTTCATTGATTGCCAGGAGACAGGCGATGGCCTCGATGGCCCCGGCGGCACCCAGCAGGTGACCTGTCATGGATTTGGTCGAGCTGATGTTCATTTTATAGGCATGCTCGCCAAATACCTTTTCAATGGCCCTTACTTCGCCAATATCGCCAAGCGGAGTGGAGGTGCCATGGGTGTTGATGTAGTCTACATCTGAAGGTTTGATGCCCGCGTCTTCAAGGGCATGCTGCATTACTTTGGTGATGCCGGCTCCTTCAGGGTGGGGGGCCGTGATGTGGTATGCGTCGGCAGACATGCCGCCTCCAAGCACTTCTCCCCAGATCTTTGCGCCGCGGGATTTGGCATGTTCGTAAGTTTCAAGCACCAGGGCTCCAGCGCCTTCGCCCAGAACGAATCCGTCACGGTCTTTGTCGTAGGGCCTTGAGGCGGTGGCCGGTGAGTCGTTTCGCTCCGACAGCGCTTTCATCGCATTAAAGCCTCCGACACCAGCTTCGCACACAGCAGCCTCAGAACCACCCGTGATAATGACGTCCGCCCGCCCAAGTCTCAAGTGGGTGAATGCATCGAAAATCGCATTGGTGGAAGTGGCACAGGCAGACACCACGGCATAGTTTGGACCACGGAAGCCATATTTGATGGAAATGTGTCCGGCTGCAATGTCCGGAATCATCTTGGGGATAAAGAACGGATTGAACCGTGGTGTTCCGTCACCTTTGGCAAAAGACTTTACTTCTTCCTGGAATGTGATAAGACCCCCAACGCCTGATCCCCAGATTACACCGACCCGATCCGGGTCAATGGAATCAAGCGGGAGGTTGGCAAGTTGGATGGCTTCGTCTGCAGCGACCAGCGCGTATTGGGTATAGGGATCTACCTTCCTGGCCTCCTTCCGATCCATGAAATTGGTTGGATCAAAACCTTTGAGTTCGCAGGCGAAGCGTGTCTTGAAGAGAGTAGCATCAAACTTGGTTATAGGGGCGGCGCCACTTGTTCCATTTCGAAGGCCTTCCCAGTAGGCTTTCAGGTTATTGCCTATTGGTGTGAGTGCACCTATCCCAGTGATGACTACTCTTCGTAAATTCATAGCTTAAAAATTGGAGACAAATAGAATGTCTCCTGATTATTTCTTAGCGTTCTGCTCCAGGTATGCAATAGCCTGACCCACAGTCGCTATATTCTCAGCCTGATCGTCCGGAATGGAGATGTTAAATTCCTTCTCAAACTCCATGATCAACTCGACGGTGTCCAAAGAATCGGCGCCAAGGTCATTGGTAAAGCTTGCTTCTGGCGTTACCTCTGATTCCTCAACTCCCAGTTTCTCAATGATGATCTGTTTTACTTTAGTTGCGATTTCGGACATGTTTGTAAGGTTTAAGGTATTTTAAAAATCTGCGCAAAGTAAGAGATTTGGGGGGATATTATCAAACCTTTGCATGTTTTGATACCTCCGATCTATGCCTTCCAAAAACAGGAAAAATACCCTTGAAATTGACTACTCATACAATTTTGAACTCCTTGGTATTCGGACGGCACTGAAAGGTTACAAGCTGGCCTGGCACATTAACCAATTGTTGAATACCCGGCTGGTGAGGAAAGATGATCTGGTGCTTCACTACAAGAAAGGACAGGAAGGAAGGTATGATCATTTCGCTTTTCAGACACCTTTGAATAATCTGCATCTGTTTCGGAACAAACCCCAGGAAATGGAAAAAAGCGTCCCTTCGCTGGCTCCGGAATTTCCGCATTTTGACTTCATTTTGATGACACAAAGTGAGGAATCGCTGTCTGGCAATCGTTTGCAGGAATACTTGCGTAACATTCCTTCCGTCGAATTAGCCACTTTAATACCTTTGGCCTCCTTAAAATCAAAGGAGAATTTTATTTTTTAACCGTTGCTCCTGTTGCACGGTCTCACTAGCGCAATTCAAGCATGGAAAAAGTCTCGTACAACCGAACCAAAATCGTAGCAACCGTAGGACCGGCTTCCAATTCCAAAGATACCTTGAGGGCGCTCGCAAGTGAAGGCGTGGATGTATTCAGACTCAATTTCTCTCACGGCAAACATGAGGAGCATCAGAAGGTGATTGATGCCGTCAGGGAAATCAACGCAGAACTGGGAACGCATATAGCACTCCTGCAGGATTTGCAAGGGCCCAAGATCAGGGTAAATGAGGTAAAGGAAGGAACCATTCTCGCTCCCCGTCAGAATATTATCATCACGACCCGCGAGTTGATTGGGGACAACGAAATCTGCAGTACCAGCTACAAAGATCTGCCCAGAGACGTCAAGCCGGGTGATATGATTCTCATTGACGACGGCAAGATCGAACTGAAAGTGAAGGAATCACGCGAGATCGACGTGTTGTGTGAAGTGGTGTATGGCGGAACGCTGAAATCAAGAAAGGGGATAAACCTGCCTTATTCTAAAGTCACAGCTCCGTCTCTGACCGAGAAGGACCTTGCTGACCTGGAGTTCGGGCTGAAAAATAATGTAGACTGGGTTGCACTCTCTTTCGTAAGAAAGGCCAAGGATATCGAAATCCTCAGGGGTATTATTGATTCAAGAAAATCCACTACCCGAATCGTCGCCAAGATTGAGAAACCGGAAGCGCTTGAAAATATTGACGCCATTATTGCTGCCACCGATGCGGTGATGGTGGCCAGAGGCGACCTGGGTGTTGAAATCTGGCTGGAGGAAGTGCCCATGGTCCAGAAGATGCTCGTGGAGAAGTGCAATAAGCTGGCGAAACCTGTGATCGTGGCTACCCAGATGATGGAGAGCATGATTACCAGTCCCCGGCCTACCCGGGCGGAAACCAATGATGTGGCCAACGCTGTGATGGACGGCGCAGATGCACTAATGCTTTCAGCGGAGACTGCAGCTGGCGAATACCCGATTGAAGTGGTACGAAGCATGGTGCGAACCATCGGCTCGGTGGAGAAGCAGGCAAATATCTACTATCGTTTCAGAGACGCAGACCGTCACTCACCCATTTTCGTACACGACAGCCTCATACTGGCGGCTTGCAAACTTGCCAAAGAGGTAAATGCCAAGGCTATTGTAGGGATGACATCCTCAGGGTACACAGCATTCAAATCATCCTCTCACCGGCCAAATACGAACATTTTTGTTTTCACAGGCAACCGGTCAATCCTTAATACCATGAACCTGGTTTGGGGAACGAGGGCTTATTATTATGAGAAGCACAACTCAACGGATGAGACTATTGCCGATGTGGAGGAGATTCTGAAACGGGATGGCCATGTAAAGCCCGGCGACATCTTTATCAGCCTTGCCAGTATGCCTATACAGGAGCGGAGCCGCACAAACACCATCAAAATGAATGTGGTGAAATAGTCAGGCTGCAATTAATTATTACTTATTTTCTATTGTCGATGAGGGGTTCGACAAGGATCACTTCTTCACGATCAACAACCACTGCACCGGCAGGATCACCTTTTCTTTTTCTTACATACTTGCGCAAAGTATAGGCCACCGGGCAAAGTGATTCGTTCCTTCGTTTAGAGTAGTAGGCCGCGAGGCTTGCGGCATATTCAATAACATCCTTTGGGAAGGTTTTTCCTCCCTGGTTTTTTATGATCACATGAGAACCGGCTACATCCTTCGCATGAAGCCACATATCCTCTTTGTGTGCGAGTTTTGTTGTCAGGGTATCATTTGCTTCTGCATGCTTGCCGACCCAGATATCGAAGCCTTTGAAGTGGAACGCATGGTATGGCAATGCAATGCGCTCCTGCCCGGCGCCTGCGTTCCTTGAGATAGAAGACTCCATGTTTTCGAGCTGTTCCAGCGTGGCGTTTTCAAGCTGGGCCAGTTGTGCGAGAATATCCGCAAGATCCTTTTCCTTCCGTGCCAGTGCAGCCTGGAGCTGGTCTATTTCGATTTGCTTGTTCTTGCCTTTGCGGTAATACACCTCTGCATTCTTCTGGGGCGTGAGTTCCCTTCTCAACGGGATGACGACACGTTCCGCGGGCGTATCAAAAGGAGTGGCTTCAAACTGGAGCATTCCCTGGTTTATTTCATGGAGATGGGCCATAATGAGATCAGCCCATTGCTGGTAGTGATGATCCCTGGTAAGTTCATTCAGCTTCTTCCTGTTTTTTTCAAGGAATGACTCGGTCTGCTTCCGCCTGCCTTCCAGATGAGCGTGCAGTCTCGCTTTGAGCTGATAAACACCTGCAGTCTTATTACGTAGAACAAAGAATTCATTAATAGCTTCCACAGGATCATGGAATTGTGCAACGGGCAAATTTTCTTTAATCAAGCTCAGTCGCATAGAAGCGCCATCTTTAACAATAGAGAAGACAGGATGCTCGAGCTGGGTCCGAATATCAAGTATGGCTTCAAATCGGTCTTTCAATGACTTTGAAGCGAATCCTTGGTGTGAAAGATAATCCCAGATGTGCTTGCCGAAAGTAAAGTATAACCGCTCAGGGTGATCCGGTGCTGCTGCAAAACGCTCATAGCTCCAGTCGATGTCGCGATGCAGGCCGGAAAGTTTCAACGCGAGATCCTGGGACAGATTCTTTCTGAATACTTCTACGACATTCTCCTGGTCAAATAATATAACGTTGGAATTACGTCCATGCATTTTGAACACCAGAAGCAAACCGTCAGTGAGTCTGATACCTAAGCTCCTTTCATTCCGGAAAGTGAATATGTCTTCGATCCGCTTCATGACCACGGGCAAAAACAGGTCGATGCTGTTCTTGCGCGCGCGCTTGAAGCGCTCAGGAAAGTAAAGACACTGGAAATCACCGCCCATGACCACTTTGATGAAGAAGGATGCTTTGCCATTGTTCAATTCCATGACCAATTCATCCCTCTCCTGGCTGAAGCAAGAGACCACCGTAAAGCCGGTCAGCAGACCTCGAAGGCGCTCTGAGAGTTTGGACAGGAAGTAGCAATTATTGTGCAAGGGCTGACCAGTATGACGGCATCACAAAGTAATGCGCAGGCTGTCATAAGCCAAAGCGATTCCGGCAGGCAGGGCTTGCTCAATCTCCAGGTGCCGGCCCAACCGGTGACTGGCATGGGTCAGATATGTCTGTGTTGCGCCTACTTTTTGCGCGATTTGAATGGCTTCTTCCAGATTGAAATGAGATACATGCTTCTCTTTTTGCAGTGCATTCAGGACCAGCACTTTTGAGCCGCGCAGCAAGTCATAAGTTTCATCCGGGATATGATTGGCGTCGGTAATGTAGCTGAAGTCCTCAATCCGGAACCCGAAGACTGACATATGAAGGTGACGGACAGGCAGGGGGGTTATGGTGATACCGGCAGCCTGAAATGGCTTATCATTGATTTCTATGAGTTCCAGCTGAGGAACGCCGGGATAGCGGTCACCGTCAAACACATAATAATATTCCACTTTCAGGCGCTCCAGTACATGACGATTGCCAAAGACAGGCATGTCCATTTTGTGGAGGAAGTTGAAGGCGCGAACGTCATCGAGGCCTGCCACGTGGTCTTTATGTTCGTGTGTGAAAACCACAGCATCAAGCCGCTGAACATGCTCGCGGAGCATCTGCTGACGAAAGTCAGGCCCTGTGTCGATTACCAGACTTTTTCCATTCGTTTCAATGAGAACCGAGGTGCGCAGCCGCTTGTCACGGTAGTCCAGGGAGCGGCACACTTCGCATCCGCACCCGATCACGGGAACGCCCTGTGAGGTACCGGTGCCAAGAAAAGTTACTTTCAATAATCAGAGTTTTACTTCTTCCTGCAGGAGTTCCTCGTAGAATTTCAGGTTCTTTTCACTGAAGCGGGTGGTATCCAGTGTGAGGTTACGAAGGATTTCCAGGATCACATTGATCTTCCCTTCTGTCGTAAAGAACTTGTTGACGATCATAATCTTCTGGTCGCGAAGGAGACAGTAGCCTGACTTGAAGCTTCCCTTTTCATAACGCAGGTGATAGTCTGATTCAGCGATAAGATCTTCAAGCTTTACGAGGAACTGATGGGTGTATTTGACCATTGCGGACGCAGAATAATTTGTTGCAATCTATGAAATTGGAGTGGCCCAAGTCAAAAAAATCTTTTTCTCAGGTGTATCGGATGTCGGTACATGACCCATGGTGTCTACTTTTGTAACACCATGAGCCGGAATGCGCTGATTGTTTTGGTGGGACCCACAGCCAGTGGCAAGTCGGCCATGGCTATTCGCCTGGCCATGTATTATCGCACAGAGATTGTTTCAGCGGACTCACGGCAGGTATTCAGGGAACTCAATAAGGGAACTGCCAAACCTGCTGATGCTGAGTTAGCTACTGTTCGGCATCACCTGGTCAACAGCCACTCCATTCACGACTCGCTTGACGCCGCCGATTACGGGAGGGAGGCCAGGAGGATTATTGATGAAATATTCCGCCATCAAAATATTGCAATCCTTTGTGGCGGCAGTGGACTCTATATCAAAGCAGTGCTTGAAGGGTTCGATGAAATGCCCGCTATACCGGAAGGAATACGGCACTCAGTGGCATCCGAGGCTGAAGCTGGAGGTCTCGGATGGCTGCAGAGGGAAGTATCGAGGGTTGACCCGGACTACTATGAAGTAGTGGACCGGCAGAACCCTCAGCGGCTCATGAGAGCTGTTGAAGTGTATCGCGCCTCAGGAGTTCCATTTTCTGCGTACAGAAAGAAGAAGAAAGTGTTGCTGCCTTTCAAGGTGATCAAGATTGGATTATGCCCGCCGAAAGAGCGATTATATAAACGCATTGACGAGCGTATGGACGAGATGATCCGGGACGGGTTGTTCGAAGAAGCGGAACGCTTGTTTCCTCTCCGTCATCTCAATGCACTGCAGACGGTTGGGTATCAGGAAATATTTGGATACCTCGAAGGCCAATACGACAAAACGGAAGCCATAAGGCTCTTGAAACGCAACTCCAGACGTTATGCCAAGCGCCAGCTGACATGGTTCAGGCGAGATGCCGGAATCCAGTGGTTTCTACCTGAAGACTGGATAGGAATTGTCAGGCATATTGAGCATTCCGCCTCTGAGAAGGATCATTCATGAAAAGAAGGACATTTTTAAAGCGGGCAGGAATAATTTCAGCAGGCGTTATATCTGCACCTGCCATGGCAAAAATCCGCCTGCAGGCAGATTCCTCCTGCCGCTATGTGCTGCGCGGCGCAAATGTTTTTGTGCAGAATACGCTGAAATTATTGGATGTAGGAATTCTGCCGACCGGAAGACTCTTAGTCAGTGAGGCCGGCAGACTCAATGGCAATGAGATCATTGATGTTACCGGGAAGATTGTCTCACCGGGTTTCATCGACATACTGGCGGACAATGCAGCCAATCCTGAGAAGACCTATCGCATCTTTGAAAAATACAAAGTTACCGATGGTGTGACCACAGCACTTCAGATGCATGGCGGCAGCGCCGATTGTGCTTCTTACTATAAGTATTTCAATGGTGTACCACATGCCATCAATTTTGGCGTGTCCGCTTCTGTGATGCGAATCAGGTATGCTACATCCAGTCTTGATGAAAGAAAACGCAGGGTTGAGAAGTGCCTGGCGGAAGGTGCACTGGGTGTATCGCACAGCATCGAATATCAGCCAACCAGTTATGAGGAGACACTGGCTTATGCCAGGCTGGCTGCAAAATACGATCGCACATTTTTTTTGCATCTGCGGTATTCATCCCGTGAACAGGAACTGGAAGGGGTTGAGGAGGCGGTGCGTTTTGCCAAAGACGCTGGCGTGAAAGTGCACATCGATCACCTTCACTCGACCGGAGGCACTTACCATATGAAGGAGGCGCTGGATAAAATCAGAACAGCAAACCGCCAGGGACTCCGCATGACATGTTGCGTTTATCCCTATTCTTATTGGGCAACCTATCTGCATTCCAAGCGCTTTGATGAAGGGTGGCAACAACGGTACGGGCTTACTTATAATGACCTCAGGCTGGTGGGAACAGGGGAGCGTCTGACAAAAGAAAGTTTTGCCCGTTACCGGGCGCAGCACAGACTGGCAGCCGTTCCTGAAGGAACCCTTCCCCTTGCCGAAACAGTTGACCGCGCCCTGAAAGAAGATTTCTGCATGATCGGTTCTGACGGAGGTATTGAATATGAACCTCATGCCAACTCGCACCCTCGCGGTGCCGGATGTTTCGCAACGACACTGCATCATTCAAAAGAACTTGGAATTCCATTAGAGAAGATCCTTTCCAAAGTCACCACACTTCCCGCAAGCCTGGTGGCAAATGCAATGAAGGGTCGTGGTGTTATTGAAAGTGGAGCCTGGGCCGATCTGACTGTTTTTGATCCCGAGGAAATCAATGGAACTTCGACGGTGGAAAATCCTAATAGTTATTCAACCGGTATTCAAATGGTCTTTGTAAACGGTAAGCCGGCTTACCGTGATGGAAAGGTTCAACCTGGGCAGGGTGTAGGGATTCGTTATTAATTTTACCATTGTAATGTCCGCCGAAGCAAGCACAAGTGAAAGACCAGAAAAGAAGGTGCTGGTAGTAGCCTACTACTGGCCGCCGTCAGGGGGAAGCGGGGTGCAGCGATGGCTGAAGTTTGTAAAGTACCTTCCGAAGCTGGGCTGGACGCCGTTTGTCTTTACGCCTGAGAACCCATCCTTTCAGATCAAGGATGATTCTCTGATGAAGGATGTTCCTCCCGAGGCAGAGGTCATCCGCTTTCCTATATGGGAACCCTATGGCATGTTCAACTGGTTGTCTGAACTCACCGGAAAAAAGCAGGTGAAGCAGACCGACCTTGTCGCCACCGGGAAGAAAAGCTTCATGCAAAGGATAAGCGGCTGGATACGCGGCAATCTTTT
>JBDHXU010000057.1:0-21343 GCA_039810905.1 Cyclobacteriaceae bacterium
AAAGTGATAGGTACCTCATCACGACCAATGAGTTAAGTCATTATTACTCCCTGCGCTCTTATTTTACTAATTCCATCTCAACAGGCGGACTTGGATATAAATATGTAAGTACTGATGCAAATGGCAAACAGTCTGTAACGTTTGTTGATGCCGATGGCAGGACAGTGGCTTCGGCTATGGTGCTGTCCGTATCCGGAACCCCACCCAACTTGACTTTCACCTATGACTATTGGAGCTACACCTACTACAATGATGCGGGGCAAATAACTGCCACTATTGCGCCAAAGGATGTCAACACGGGCAGTTCAGCCCAGCCGCCCGCCACTTTGTTTGGCTATGACCACATGGGAAGAATGATCGAAACTACTTCCCCGGATGAAGGCACCAGCAGGTTTGTATACAGCACAGACGGGAAAATTCGGTTTTCAGAAAACCAGGAGCAGAGAAATGCAACACCAAAACGGTTCTCTTATACAAACTATGACTACCTGGGCAGGCTGGTGGAATCAGGAGAGTATACTTGTGTAACGGGTGGAGGTTATGTTTTTGAACCTGAAACAACAGCAACACCCGCAACTAATAGTATCCTGAACATCATCGACAACAACCTGACCGTCCCTGTCGAATCTGTTAATGCTGGAAATTATACCGGTGTTTCCTACAAGCTCGACGCCACCCGATGTGCCCAATACAATTTCATTACCTACGATATTCCCGGGTCTGGCACACCAAAAGTGCAGAATTACCTCTATGGGCAGATCAGCAAGACCGAAAGTCCAAGCGCTATCACCTGGTATAGCTATGACGAAGCTGGCAGGTTGGCGTGGACGAGGCAAAACATCTATGGCCTCGGAATAAAGTCAATTAACTACACTTATGATTTTTTTGGAAACGTCACACGTGTGGCTTACCAAATTGGACAGCCCGATGCCTTCTACCATCACTACACTTATGATATCCAGAACCGCTTAACGGCTGTAAATACGAGCAAAGATTCGGTAAATATGACCCTTCAGGCAAAGTACTATTACTATCTTCATGGTCCGCTCAAGCGCGTTGAACTGGCTGGAAATTTACAAGGCCTTGATTATGTCTACACCATAAATGGCTCCCTTAAATCGATTAACCATGTTGATGTTTCGAAGGATCCCGGCGCAGATGGGTCAACAGGGGCTCATGCCAATGTGACGCCAGATGTATTTGGAATGACATTGAACTACTACGACAACGACTACGCAGGGGCCAACTACTCTACAGGGTCTTTCACAACGTCCGGACTAGCCAATAATTACAATGGCCTGATTAAGTCAATCGGATGGACGACTCCGGTCGATAACCCTGCTTCCAAGAAGGTCTATGGGTTCACTTATGATAATCTTTACCAACTCCAGAATTCTCAGTGGGGAACGCTTAGTGCTTCTGCTGGAAACTATACAGCCACATTCTCGCCCGTCGAAGCCTACCGCGAAGGAGGTTTGACGTACGATAAAAATGGGAATATTCAAACCCTGACTCGCAAAGGCAAGACCGGCAACTCTTTGGCCAACTACGGCTATGTATATGAGACCAATACCAACCGACTCGATAAAGTAAATAACGATGGCGCGTTGCTTACAGATTACGCCTATAATACAATTGGTCAAATGGTCCAACAGGTCGATGGCGGCAGAACGATGAATGTAAGCTATACCGCTTATGGACTTGTTAAAGATGTTCGTGACGCCTCTAACAACCTGATGTTGAGTTATACTTATGATGACCGTGGGAACAGGATCATCAAGACAACTTACCAGGGAGGAAGCGCGACACGAAGTACCTACTATGTTCATGATGCCGGAGGCAACGTCTTGGCCACCTATGATCAGACATTACCCGGCGGTACACCACAGTTGATTGAGGTGCCGATTTATGGGTCCGGGAGAATTGCATTGTATAAGCCTGCTGTCAATACATACTTCTATGAGTTGAATGATCATTTGGGCAATGTGAAAGCTGTTATTGGTCAGCCACAAACAGTCGTTTACACAGCCACCATGGAGACGGAGACTGCAGCCACCGAGGACACTCAATTCAAAAACATTGCACCAAGAACAGTGTATGCGGCTGCCAACAACACGCCTGGCGGGAACGAGGCAGTGCGAATCAACAACGGGCAACCGAACGGTGGATTTCCTGGAAGGATTGGCGGACCTGGAATCAGTCTGAAAGTGATGCCTGGCGATGTGATCAGTGCAGAGGTGTATGGATACTATGAAGGAGGAAGCGGTTACAGCAGTACCTTGCCTGCCAGCACGCTGATTGCCGCTGCATCCGGGATTTTCGGAGGGGTGAACGGTGCTCCAGGCGATCCTGGAAAGATATTCAGTGCCTTCAATCAGGCTTACGGGGGAGGTTTCGCAGGAGGAGCAGGTTCCACCAACGACCTTGTTCCTGCCGCGTACCTGAACATGGTTATGTTCGATGCCAACATGGGTATAGATCCAACTAATCTTCCAATGGCTGCCGTTTCCATCTCTTCCGCAGCCAACGGCAGCAGGCAGAAGATCCGTATTGGGCCTATTACGATTCCTGCCCCGGGCTATGTATACATCTATGTGGATGACAACAGCAACTCCCCGAACTGGGTCTACTTCGATGACCTGAAAGTAACTCATGTTCAATCACCGTTTGTTTCAGGTGGTGATTTCTATCCCTTCGGCTTAACAATGGATGACCGGCAGATGACAAGGGAGCCATACCGATATGGCTACCAGGGGCAATATGCAGAGAAGGATTTAACGACGGGTTGGAATGAGTTTAAGTTGAGGATATATGATCCAAAGATTGCACGTTGGACAAGTGGTGATCCTTACGTCCAGTATAGAAGTCCGTATATGGCCATGGGTAACGCAGCGCATATGAGCGTGGATTCAGATGGAGGTTGGAGTTGGATAACTGCTGGGATTGGTTTTGCATTAGGAGCAACAGCAGGATACGTTGCATCAGATGGAGATTGGCGTTACGGCTTAGTTGGAGGTCTGGTGTCAGGCGGTTTAGGTGGTGCTGCCTTTAATCAAACCTCATTGCCATTTAATTCTTATTCGGCATATAGTATTGCCCCGTCATCTTTTGGTAGATCAATTGAAGATGCCTATACTAGTGCAGGAAGATTTTTTGGTAGCAATCGTGGAATTATAACAGGATCAGCGCGTGGAGCCCTAAGTACCTACCAAGCATCTGCAGAATGGAAGTCCATCGCAAGCACATATCTCCCTTTTGTTGGCCAAGGTCCTAACAGAGATAAAAGCCAGTGGTGTGTTTATGCTTGTGGTGAATCAGCCTATTCTCCATGGAAATGGGGTATCAAGACATCGACAGATTTTGCCAAACTCCAAAATGGAGGTATACCTCTTGATAAGGGCCCGGGAACTGTTGGCGAATGGTTTGATTTCTGGAGAGATAACTTTGATGTTGTGGGAGGTTCTTTAAAAGATGCTCCATCTTTATCAAGTATAATAAATGGGTTTAGTAGCAACCAAGTTTATTCAATTGCTATTCATGAAACAAGTAATGATCAAGGCTATGATCACAACATTCTAATTCAGTCTGTGGAGCAGCATGTAAAGACAGGAAAGTTGCGTTATGTAGTTATGGATCCCAATGGTGTTAGGACATTGCCTGTAAAGTATTTAAAATCTGTTCATAGAAGACATGTTATTATCCAACAGTAAGAAGATGAATCGATTAGTTATTTTGATATTTTTCACGATAACTACAATCCATTGCAGGTCTAGTATTGAGATGAATAGCAATAGGATAGATCTAGTGGATTCAATTGTTTATAAGCTCATGTTCGATGAAGTAGAAGCGTGCTTTGTATCTAAGCTTGATTCTGTTTGTTTTACTAAAACTTCTAGAAATGATTCATCTTCATTTATAATTAAGTCTAATCAAAAACTTTTCTATGTAGATGGACGGGTTAAGGGTTCTTATTGCATTGACGACACCTTGTTTCATTATTCTGGTAAATACTATCTCGATTTGCCATATGGTCAATTTTACATTCACAAAGGTCAATACTCAAATCAGAAGATTGCGTGTAATGTGATAATCAATAAAGAGCCAAACAAGGATGAGAAAAAACTTGCGAAATCAGACTGGAAAAAAGCTCAGAAACGGAGGAAACAGACTATCAATTTTTTGGAAATAGTCGATACGGAAAATAAATTAGTTTATGCATCAGCAACCCGTTTATCAAATAAATTTGGAGATTTTCAATATGAGGTGAAGATCAGTGATAAATGCCCACAGAAGTCCAAAATGATTTTTAGGAGTGCACTGTTTATGATCCTTTGGATATATCAAAGCAAGCAGAATTAAGTTCTACATCGAGGTTAGAGTATTATGATCATTATTGGTAATGATTTGAAAAGACTTGGAGAAGTGGAAGCATGAAGTAGTTAACCAAGGGCACAGATCCCAAAACATGATCCGTAACAGGGCTTTTGTCGCGTTTTGTTTATTGGCAATTTGCATTACCGCGAATGGGCAGAGTTCCAAGAGTAATTCCAATACCTTATCAGAACGATCCATTACCAGGCTCCTTCAGGCGGATTCTGTTTCCAGGATTGAATCTGCCAGAATTGAAAGTGATATCAACCAGCAGAAGAGGAAGATAGGCAGCCTTGTCTCGCATAATTTGCCAACAGCGGATCACCAACGCAAGATAGACAGCCTTAGCCGGTCACTTCACTCGAAACTCACTTATCGAAAGAAACTTGATAGCGTTATTGAAGTTTCCATAAAGAAAATGGACCTGTCAGGCAAAGCGGATAGCCTTAACCAATCCATAAAGGGCAAACTCAATAAGTTCAAGGCGAGCCAGGACAGTGCTAAAAAGGCTATTGATCACAGGATAGCTGAGCTACAAGGCGAGATAAGGAGGAAGCAGTCAACACTGGATTCACTCAATCTTAAATGGGAGGACCCAATCTCGGGAAAAGTTGCTGGCTATTCAGTTAGCAACTTTAATCAGGCACAGGGCAATCAATTAAAGGTTCCGGATTTAAACCTTGTTTCAACAAAAATACCAAACCAGAATCTGCAAGGTGTCAAGTTTGAATTACCCAAGAATACAACCCCCCGATTAAACAATATCAATGGCAAAAGTCAGCTGTCGACTAATGCCAATTTGCCAAACGTTATGGTTCCTCAAACTGAGATCCGGAAAGAACTCTCTCAGATCGAGACGGAGGCAGGGAAGCTGAAAGCGGTTACCCAGCAAATCGAATCCTCCCAAAAGGATATCAACATGCTCCGGCAAGGTAAGCTTGACAGCATTGCCCAGGTGAAGCAGGTGGCCGAGCGGGAAGCAAACAAACTGGACGCAGTGAAAGACCTCAAGAAAAATGATGCAGCTTTCATTCAACAAAAAAATGCCCTGGAACAATACAAGGACATGATGGCTTCTTTGAACACAAAGGGGGTTGAAGAGAAAGCAAGATTAGTGGTCAAGGGAGAACTCAAGGATCAATTTGCAGGCCAGGAGGCCAGGCTCCAGGCAGGGATTTCAGAGCTCAACCGTCTTAAGAAAAAGTACGGGCAGATCGCTGACAGCAGGTATCTCCCAAAAAGAGCGCCTAATCTTATGAAAGGGAAACCGTTTAAGGAAAGGTTCGTCCCGGGAATGAATTTCATGATATTCAGAAATGACCTCTTTGTCGTGGACCTCATGCCGTTTGCCATGTATAAACTAAGTTCTCGCTGGAGAGCCGGAATAGGAGGAACTTACAGGATCAACTTTGATGACCATAAGAATCAGACCATAGGCAACCGTGATGCCTATGGTGGGCGCGCCATGGTGGACTACCAGTTCTTCAGGGGAATGTCGGCACACGGTGAATTTGAAAGCATCAACTTCAACCCCTACGACCCTTCCAATCTCAAGAGCCTGGACTATGTGCACCGGGAATGGATAAACGGAGCTTACCTGGGTGTGCTGAAGTCATACCGTATCAGCCGTCAATGGGCGGGAAATTTCCAGGTCCTGTATAACTTTCTTTACGAACGCAACGGTTTGTATAACAGCAAAGTCAATATTCGATTTGGTTTCGAATTTGATTTAAATGGTAAAAGGCCAAAATTCGTTCCAGCAGGAAAATAAGCCATTGTTGATTTGATGTGGAAAGTACTAGGATTGGCTTTTCTTTTGGCAGTTACGACGAGGTTATCGGCCCAGAACCTCGTTCCCAACGGTGATTTTGAATGTGGTGATCCAATTTGTTTGTTTACCGAATTCCCTCAAGATTTCAGGGATTGCAACTGGTACCTGCCTACGAGCGGCACGACAGACAAGTATTCAAGTTCAACGCCTAACCCAGCCTGTTTTTCTTACATGCCACATGGAGACATTGATAATGTTCCTTCGCAACCACATTTGGGTTCCCAGGCACCAAGGAGTGGCAACCGATTTGTTGGGATCTACACGTATATCGGGAAGGTTCCTGACGATTCCGGACTAGCTAACTATCGCGAATACATACAAGTGCAGCTGTCAACTCCACTGGAGGTAGGGCAATACTATTGTGCCGAAATGTGGGTATCTGTTGCCGACAGATTGCGCTATGCGTCTAACAGCCTTGGAATGTACTTTCATGATGCACCCTTCAAATTGACTCCATTCCAGGTGAACCTTGGTTACTTTCCGCAAGTTATGTCAAAGGATGTTGTCAACGATCAAAAGAACTGGGTCCTTGTCAGAGGCATGTTCAAGGCAACCTTTGCAGCAACGTATGTCACCGTAGGAAATTTTGCAACTGACGCACAGACTGCTGTTATTGATAAGGGTGGTGACTACCCAAATCCGCTTACCTACGAAGCTGCATATTATTACATCGATGATGTTTCAGTAGAAAAAGTCATTCCCAGGAGTTTTGTTCTTAGTGGCCAACAATCAGTCTGCGAGGGTCAATCGACGACACTTCATGCACAAGGCGGCCTCAGTAATATTAGATGGACGATCTTGTCAGACACTTCTAAGACGTTGGGAACAGGATCAGATTTGTCTGTTATTCCAAACAAAACAACCATCTACAGAGTAACAGGCTTTAACTGTATGTTTTTTGCATCTGACACGATCAGAGTGACTGTGAATCCGGTACCAAAAGTTAAGCTCGGCAATGACACCACCATATGCAGAGGTTCCAGCATTGTGATTGATGCCGGTACAGGATATAAAAAATACCAATGGGATGATGGAGATCTTTCACAATCCAGGAAGGCGGTAGCCCCGGGGTTCTACAGGGTGCAGGTGACTACCTTTAAGAATTGCATTGGCGGGGCGACCATTACCCTGTGGGCAAAAGACCCTCCCTCGATTGAACTTGGTAAGGATTCACTGGTCTGCGATTCCTACTATGCATTGAAGGCGCCTTCCGGATTTGTAAATCAGTGGTCTGACGGCAGCACAGGACCCGAATTGATACCTGATCGCCAGGGAAAGTATTGGTGTGTGTCCAGTAATGAATGCGGTAATGCAAGTGATACCGTATACTTGAGCTCTGTCAGGGAAACGTTTGTGCCAAACGTTGTGACAGTGAACGGTGATGGGCTCAATGAAACATTTCGAATAGAAAAGGGAGAAAAGTTCTCGATACTCATCCTCAACCGTTGGGGAGAGGAATTATATCGTTCAGATTCGTATCAAGGCAATTGGCCTGGAGGGTCGTATGCGGTTGCGCCGGGCACCTACTTTTATCACTTGAAATACAGCGGATGCCCAAACAGAAATGGATGGGTTGAGGTAATGAAGTAACTTGAATTAGTCCAACTCAGGAAGGAGGATGTTTGATGGTTAGAAATATGGAGCCGACAGAAAACAAGTCCAATCTTGGATATACTTCTTGATTGTCTTAGTTATAAAAGAAAAACTTATGGTCACATATAAAGAATTCTACCAAGGTTATCAAGCAGATTATTTTGCCTACCGGGGCTACTCACTGAGAAAAGAATTAGAAAGGGCCGAATCTGACAAATCAGAACCATTCGAAATTTACGATTATTCGAGTTTGGACTCGATAAGAAGTATTAAGATGGAAATTCGACTCAATTACTTCCTGGCGATTGAAACTGTTTTTGAGTTAATGTTTGCTCTACGTCCAATTGATGGGGTACAGCAAGATCAATATATTC
This sequence comes from Cyclobacteriaceae bacterium, assembly GCA_039810905.1. Classification (GTDB taxonomy): domain Bacteria; phylum Bacteroidota; class Bacteroidia; order Cytophagales; family Cyclobacteriaceae; genus ELB16-189. The sequence continues at coordinate 8,170 of JBDHXU010000057.1, forward strand.
TTGAAAATATTACGAGAAGAAAGGATCACTACAAGGAAATAAGGGAAATGGCCAGCGGTACTCTTCCCACCTTTCTGAACGAAACAGTTCCCCTAAATGATGGACGGCATATACCCTTCATAAGATACTTATTTTATGGAGGATTGAATGGAGATACTTCTCCACTAAATAGAATTGATCAGAGCATTGCAACGATCAAAACCATCCTGGCGATTGTGGCTGGCGATTTGTCCGACCGCTTGGAGTTCAATTCATACAAACATGGAATTCGATGCTTCAGATTTGGTACTAATTTCAGCCTGCATGACCATAAGACGCAGGAGCAAATACTATCGTTCGATATTTCGGATTCGATGGCTTTCTATGAGGCGATTGAGTCAGATAACAGTATCAGTGTTGTAACAAAAGTGTTCGACTCAGCACGAGATATCGCCATGACTTTGTATTGTAACAATTTAATATCCAACATGATCATGATAAGGCGTGGAATGTTAGACCCAAAGAAGAAAGTTACAATTGTTTTCTTCGATGAACTTGATTTTTATAATCAGTCGAGGCCAAATGTTAAGATTCAGAATTTGAAGCTTTCTGTAAAGAAAATATTTAGTTGATCGGAATACTCCAAAGGGTGATGATTCGTATAGTGGCACCAGAATGCCTGCTCTGCACCAAACGTAATCTAAGTTTTAAAATGCTGGTGCATCTGCTTGTAAAACGGGTTGCAAGCAGATAATTTCTATTTTCCACCGATGTAGCAATGGGTGGTTCTAACTGACTTTCGCCTTTCAGTGTGTAGGGCACACCTTCCGGAAAAAATGGATCGACAGTTAAGTCCGTCCATTCGTTTTTTTAAAGTCATGTAAATAATAAGGTTTTCAAACCCTTTCGTGATCCAGATTGTCTGTTGCGGTGCGCAACAAATAGTTTCCAAGTCATGAAACGTTTGGACCAAACGTTTGCTGTTATCAACGTTTGTTTTCTTTACGGAGTCAACGAATCAAGAAATCTCCCAACCTTTTGATGTCCTCAATAAACCGGTTCGATATTCGTACCTTCGGGACTACATTATTTGTTGATCTGGTGACTTGCTGATTTGGCGATTGGCGCCTTATTGCCCTCAAACACACGACTCTTGTCGATAAAGTAACAACCTAGTAGAATGGGTAATGGGAGGATTAGTTTCTTGAATCGGGCACGACATCCTGGTTTGTCTCACCACCAAACTCAAACCTACAATTGACCTAAGATGCGAGCTTGACGAGCGCCGATACAATCCTGTCTATATCAGACATGGTATTGTAGATATGAGGTGAAAGCCTCACGCCGCCACTGGGAGCACCGGCTATGCCGTATTGGGTATACAGATTATTGTATATGTCCTGTGGCTTCTTGCCGTTAATATTAACAATCGTGATGCCGCCAGTCATCTCAGCGCGTGATGGGGATACAAAGCTTGCTCCCGGCACCTTTGATTGAATTTGTTCCCGCAGCCGTGCATTCAACGCACGTACCCTTGCCTCGATGTTAGCTCTGCTGATAGACTCATGAAAGGCTATGGTTTCCGGCAGGGCGAAAGGAGTAGTCTCATTGCGCTGACCAAATAAGCAGAGTTTTTCATCTGTCGTTATACTCTGTGGCTTCCATCCTGCACTGATGACTTGCGGCCACAACAATGGAAGTGATTCTTTCTTTACATAGAGAACACCGTTTTCGAGCGGTCCCATCAGCCACTTGTGCGTGCTGGCCGAATAGAAGTCGCAACCCATCTGTTGTAAATTCAGGTTCATGAATCCAAACGACTGAGCGCCATCTACAAGTGTAAGCACCTTCCTGGTTCTGGCCAGCTGGCACAGTTCTTCGGCAGGCATAGCCTGCCCTGTAGTATTGGAAATATGGGAGAAGGCAAGTACCCTGGTGGATGGAGTCATAGCATTCTCCACAATCCTCAGTATCTCTTCCTTGCCGGATGGATCGGCCGGAGTCTGAAACCTCTTTACGGTGAACCCAAATCTTTTTGCACGTTCGTCCCAGGAAAGTGCGTTGCTGTAATGGTTCTGGTCCCAGAGCAAGACCTCGTCTCCTGGCTTTAGGTCAAGACCATTCACGACGATGTTATTGCTTTCTGAGGTATTCCTTGTGATACCCACTTCTTCCCTGGCAACCCCCAGAAAAACAGCAAGCGACTCCAGTGACTTCTGACGCTTCTCTGTAAACCTTGCCCTGAATTGAAACGAAACGTCTTTGCCCAGGTCGTTCAAAGTTGCATTGACCTGTTGGCTGATAGATACCGGGCTCGGGCAAAGATTGGCTGCATTTACCATAATCAGGTGGTCAGGCACCGCGAACTGTTCCTTTACCTTTTGCCAATAGGCTTCGTCGGGATTAGCCGTAGCTTTCTGCAATGCCTCCTTTTGCTGTCCAGCCCAGGCCGGTATAGTGACGGTGGCAGCGGCTCCTGCCGCCAGCTTTTGGAGAAATACTCTCCTGCCCTTTTGCGTATCCTTCATATCCATAATGTTTTAATATTCGTCCACGGACTTAACTTTCTATCCGCACTTCTTTCAGATAGTGTGCATGCAGGTCATGTACCAGCCCCTGCATTATCGACTTAAGTTCTTCCGGTTCTTCCACTTCTGCTTTGGAACCAAACATTAACAGCCATTTTGCCATGGCCATCATATTGTCCATCATAAACTCTGCCCGCATCCTGTCTCCAACTTCCGTCTGGGTTATACTGCCATACAGCGGCCGGTTTCGGATCGCACCCTTGTCGAAAGTGACCACGGCGCGGACCAGCCCGTTGTTGGTTTGAAATATCGAATGGAAATATTCCTGGAGGCTCATCAGGTTGCGAGCCTCGAAAGTACAACGGGTATTCACCAGCGATTTGATCCGGTCAGCCCTGAAGTCTCTGTAACCATTCCGCAGCCTGCACCAGCCGATAAGATGCCAGGCCATACTGTAATAAAAAAGTCCGATCGGTTCTATTTCACGCATGGTCAGCTCATCGTTCATGTCACTGTATTCCATGTTGAGCACATGATGGTCCACCGCCGCTTTCTGAATCTCCACCATGAAATGATCCGGAAAGTCCTTCGCATTCCGGTTGTCGCTTCTTGAACGAAGGTAGACTTCTATGTGGGATTCAAGGTTTTCCAGATGATCCTTCTCGGGATCCTTCAAAACACATTTGATCTTGTGCATGGCCGACTCATAGGCTGTACGCACAGATTTATCCGCCATTTTCTCCACAAGTTTGCCTGCCAACAGCATGCTGCTGGCCTCGTCCTGGGTGAACATGACCGGCGGCAGATGGTATCCATCCACAATGAAATATCCCGTTCCAGCCTCCGACCCGATCGGCACACCCGCTTCCATAAGGGCCTTCACATCACGATACACCGTTCTGAGGCTGATCTCAAAACGCCCGGCAATCTCTTCCGCCTTCACGACTTTTTTCGTCTGAAGTTGGATGAGAATGGCTGTAAGGCGGTCAATCCGGTTCATGAGTGGTCCTGCATGTCGTACGCGCGGAGGAAATATCCGCAAACAGGATCACAAATTACTACCAGAATGCAATGTAAACAACGGCCAGAACAGCAACGATTATGGCTGAGCCAATGGCAAAGCCCTTTGAAACCCGGAACATGGAAGTATCCACCTGGAGACTGTTGACAGGAGGTTTGGACAGCAGGCTCATCACCACCATCACCGCCACGCATATGATAAACACAAAACCCATCCGGTCAAGAAAAGGAATTTCCACAACATTGGTGTCGGGATTAAGGGTGGCGTGACCATAGGGAACAAGGAATGACAGGTCTGCAAAATCTGGCAGGAATTTGAAAATCACCGACAGCAGGAATCCGCCGATAATGGCAAACATAGCCGCAGATGATGTGGTCCTCCTCCAGAAAAATCCCAGGCTGAACATGGCAAAAATACCGGGGGAAACGAAACCGGTGTACTCCTGAATGAAAGTGAACCCACCCTTCTTGTCTATACCCAGCATGGGGGCGATGACAATGGCAATGACCATCGCTACAACCACTGCGAGTCTTCCCATCCATACCAGTTTCTTTTCATCTGCAGTTTTATTGATAAGATCCTTGTATATGTCCAGCGTGAAGATGGTGGAGATGCTGTTGGCCTTACCAGCCAACGAGGCCACGACAGCGGCGGTGAGAGCGGCAAAGGACAATCCCTTCAGCCCCGTGGGCAGCAGGTGCAGCAGTACCGGATAGGCATTGTCCTGAACCAGTTCGCCATCCTTGAGCATCTCCGTCTGGAACATGCCGTTCTTCCACAGCACATAGGCTGCTATACCCGGCAGCACAACAATAATCGGCATGAGCAATTTCATGTAAGCTGCAAATAACAATCCCGACCGGGCGGTAGGAAGATCAGCGCCAAGGGCACGTTGAGTGATGTATTGGTTACACCCCCAGTATGAGAGGTTCGCGACCCACAATGCCCCAAAGAGAACGGTAAGGCCGGGCAGCGTGATGAAGTTCGGGTTAGACTGATCCAATATCATGTCAAAGTGATCCTTTGCTTCCGTCATCAGCAGGTTCATACCCGTCCACATACCGGTGGTGCCAAACTTTTCTGAAACAAGATGAAGGGCCAGGTAGGTGGTAGCGAGGCCGCCCAACACCAGGAAGAAAACCTGGATCACATCGGTGTATCCGATCACCTTCATTCCGCCAAGGGTGATGAAGATGGCAAACACTGCCAGGAAGATCATGCAGAGAGTAAAGCTTATTCCGGACACGGTGCTAACGGCCAGAGCACCAAGGAAAAGAATCGAAGTGAGGTTAACGATCACATACAACAACAGCCAGAATACCGCCATAATCAATGCCACCGTCTCATTGTATCGCTGACGGAGAAACTGAGGCATGGTGTAAATGTGGTTCTTCAGGTAGATGGGTAAAAAGAAAACGGCCACCACAATCAGGGTAGCCGCCGCCATCAGCTCATAAGCCGAGATGGCGAGACCGAGCTTGAAGCCGTTGCCGGCCATGCCGATAAATTGCTCGGCTGAAATGTTGGACGCAATCAGGGAAGCGCCAATGGCCCACCAGGTAAGGGATCCTTCCGCCAGGAAGAAGTCTTTGGAGTCGGCTTGCGCCTTCTTCTTCCTGTTGTAAATCCAGTAGCCGTAAATAGCCACAATGACAAAGTATACGAAGAAGACAAGGTAGTCGAGTGACTGAAGCTGCTTTTGCATGAGGAATGGTTTGGACTGAAATCTGGTCGAATCAAATTACGTGCACACCCTCCGAAAGGGTGACCGTATAAAAATCAGGTTCTTTTTTGAAAGCCGCAAAGTATTTTTTGCGAACCCTCTCCTTGAAAATTCCTTCACGACCGCTGCGGACAAGGTTGATCGTGCATCCGCCGAAGCCGCCACCCATCATGCGTGCACCTGGTACCAACTCCTTGTCTTCCTCCGCCGCCATCACAAGGTGGTCCAGTTCTTCACAACTCACTTCATAGGCCTGGCTTAGTCCCCAGTGCGACTGATACATCAGTTCACCAAAGCCCGCGATGTCTTTCTTCTTCAGGCACTCTGCAGCCTGCAGCGTCCGCGCAATTTCCTCCACAACATAGAGGCACTTGATGAACGTCTCTTCGCCCATCTCATCCTGATGTTCGTATAGCATTGTGCGGGTCGCATCCCTCAGCGCAGTCACTTGCGGGTAGCGCTTTCTCAGAATCGTCAGTCCCTCCTCGCAGGACCTTCTGCGGTCATTGTAGGCCGAGTCTGCCAGCGAGTGCTTCACTTTTGTATCAATGAGCAACAGCGAGTGCGTTGAAAAATGAAATGGGATGGATTCATGGATGAGACGGCGGCAGTCAAACAGCAAGACCGCGTCTTTCTCCCCGAACAGGCTGGCGTATTGGTCCATAAGGCCGCATTTGACACCTGCGAATTCATGCTCCGAATACTGGGCGATCTTAGCCAGCTCCAGGCGGCTGAAACCGGTGTCGAATGTCTCATTGAGGGCAAATGCGAAGCCTGCGCAAAGTGCGGCGGAAGAAGAAAGCCCCGCTCCGGCAGGAATGTTCCCGCCAAAAATACAATCCACACCTTTGATACGGGCTCCTCGTCGCATAAACCCATCCATCACTCCCTGCATGTAATTCACCCAGGAACCTCCGGGATTAAGGTCATGGATGGAAAAGGTAACACCCTCATCAAAGTCAACAGCCAGCAAGTTGCACCGGTCGCTGCCCGACGCGCTTACAGCAAAAGTCATCGCATTGGCCACCGCTGCCGGCATCACGAAACCTTCATTATAGTCCACATGCTCACCGATCAGGTTGATGCGGCCGGGGGCCATAATTACCAGAGGTTCTTTTTGAAATCTGCTCCTGAACTCTTCTCGAAGACGGGGGGTGTCCATTTTCTGTTTATTGCTATGTCAGGCTCCGGGCTGCTCCCTGAAACTGAGGCTGAGGCCGAGGCCACCCAACACCACGAGCAGCAAGATCCACGATGAGGCCATCGTTACTTTGTCGCCAATCAGGTAAGGTTTGGGTTCAAAAGTGAATTCTATGGTATGTTGTCCTGAGGGAATCTCCAATGCCCTCAAAACATAATTGCAACGAAGGATGTCTGCAGGCTTACCATCAATGGTTGCTCTCCATCCTTCCGGATAATATATCTCCGAAAAAACAGCCAGTCCATTTTGCGAGGAGTGGGACTCGTATTTCAGCCAGTAGGGCTTATGGTCCACGAAACGGATAACGGCGGTTGTATCTTCACCTACATTTGGCAACGTGAATTTACTCTCGTCGATCAGGGCTACTTTCCTTGTGTCGATACGTGTGACTTCTTCAAGCTCTTCATTTGGTGATTTCACTGACTGAACCTGTGAGACAAACCATGCAGGACCATTGGCCGACGGATTGGGCAGGTAGCTGTTCTCGTCCTCTCCAAAAATCAAATACTTTGTGTTCAGCATATCCAGCACACCATGCGCTTCAAAATTGGTTTCACCCTTCTGGAGATGGCTGATGACCATATCGGTCTCGCGGCTGATTGCTGAGTCATAGAGTTCCTGGTAACGCTTGATTCGGGCGCCGTTGTACCCTCCGAGTGAGTAATGAAAATTGGACATCGTGGCGTCATAGAAATTCTGAAGGAAAAGTACGCGGTAGTAGCTCTTGTCCTTCATCACGGCAAGGTTCGATGCCCAAGGCTGAGGAGTCTGATCGCTCTTGCGGCCGTAGTTGTCTTTTGTGAAATAGCGAGTGTCCACCCTTGCCACATCCAGGCTCACCATAAGGATGAGGAAACTGGCGAAAGTGAGCAGGGATACCTTTTTAAAGACATTGAAATAAAGGAGCACAAAGATGGAGAAGATGAAGGCAAAGGACCTGAGTGCGTCATCCCTCAACATGGCCCTGCGGTCGTCACGCAATGCATTCAGGAACCAAACCGGTAAATTGGCTTCTTCCGTCCTGGTGTAGCCCAGCATTCCTGCAAACAGAACGAAGAAGAGACAAAGTCCACCCGTGGCGGCAAAGGCAATCACAATCTTCTTCTTAATGATCTTGTTCATGTCATTCGAAAGGAGATGCTCAAGGGCAAGTGCTCCCAGCAAAGGAAGGGCTGTGAAGACAATCACCATCACGAAAGTGACAGAGCGGAACTTGTTGTATCCAGGCAGGTGATCAAATATGAAGTAGTTGAATGCCGGAAAGTTCGATCCCCAACTCATCATGATGGCCAGAATACTTACCCCAGCAAGCCACCAGACAATTCTACGGTCGGCAATGATCAATCCCAGCACTGCAAAGAAAACAACTATGGCACCGGCATAGTATGGTGCTGACAGGGGCTGATCTCCCCAATAGGAACGCGCCATTCCGGCCAGACGGTTGGCCATCTGCTCGTTTCCTGAATTGACAAGGGCTTTGTAGGTAGCTGAATTCTGATCTGTGACGAAGGAATGAAAACTGCTGCCTCCGTAAAATTCAGGTATGAGCATGGTGATGGGCTCCGTGATACCATTGCTATATTGGAAAGCATAACTTTTGGGTAGCCCAGAACCCACTGTATTGTGCGAAGTAGTCTCAAGTTCCGACTTCCCACGTGTGGAATATTTGCTGTATTCTGTAATTGCCCAAAGCGGCCCCATGAACGTGCACGCCGCGAGTCCTGCCGCCGCTGCCAGAATGCCGATCGTCTTGAAAAATTCAGGAAGCTGTCGGCTTCGGAATGCCTCTACCAGTCTGTACGCGCCATAGCCAAGTACCATGATAACCAGGTAGTAAGTAATCTGGACGTGGTTCTCCCTTAACTGCATGGCAAGGGCAGCGGCAGTCACCGAGAAGCCCAGTAGTCTCTTGCCCGAGAAAGACAGGTGAATGCCTGCCAGCACTAATGGCATCAGGGCAATGGCTCCAATTCTGGCGTTATGTCCGGCCGACAATCCAATGATCATGTAAGAACTCAGTCCAAAGGCGAGAGAGAAAGCTATTGCCGCGTAAGGTCTTACCCTGAAGGCCAGCAACATGATGTAGTAGGAAAGGAAGGCCAGGTAGATATTGCTGACCGGGTGTGGCAGGAAAAGTGTAAGTACCTTCTTCATCCCCACCACCACACCGTCGCTCCAGTCCATGTTAACCAGGTAGGCGGGCATACCACTAAACATGGTAGCTGCCCATCGACCTTCTTCGCCTGTAGCTTCCCGGTATTCACGGAGTTCACGTGAACCCCAAAGGAATTCATTGATGTCATTCTGATTGATTACACGGTTCTTGAAAAAGACCGGGTTAAAGAAGATCAGCGTTACAACCAGGAAGATGATGACCGCCAGCAGATGCGGCAGAACGTCCCCGAAAGAGATTTTTTTCATAGCTAGGACCTGCAAAATAGCGGGATAAGTTCAAAGTTCAAGGACCAGGCCAAAGCCGTATCTGGTCTGTCAGTCATCCAGATGTTCGAATGCGCGGCGGTTAGATTCTTTGTATTCAGACAAAAGCCTCTCATAAAGGCCGTCCTCACGGTTGAAGCCATGGAGTTGTATGGATGCCTTGCTTGGAAATTTGCCCCCCACAGGAGGGGTCAATCCGGTTACATTCATCCCAGACCGCTGCATGGCCTGTATGAGGTTTGTGAAATGGTTGGTATTGGATTCTTGTCCAGTTACCTCATAGGTCTTCTTGGTATCGTCGCGTATGATGATCCATGATTTGGTGTACATGGAGTAAAGGTCGGAGGTTATTTCAGATTTCAAATTCCTGATTCCACTTTGACAACCGGAGTGTAGCACAGACTGGTATCAATATTTCCTGCTTGCCCTGAATTCTCGAAGTCCCTTTACCATCCCCTTAACACATTCACAAGGAGTTGAACCTTCCGCCCAGATACCCTCACAAGCTTTCTCAACCAGATCAGGCCGGTTCTTTTTCACCCATTCCTTTGCTTCATAATAGGTATCAGGGTCATTTGAAGAAGTGTGCACAGAACGAATTTGTCCATCCCGAATCGCCAGGCGAAACGTATCCGTAACATTAAGATCTATTTGGAGCGCTCCCATAAGGTCATCTTTCACTGTGACGGGGACTATCACAAGCGAGTCATTCTTTTCAATAAGAGTGCCCCTTCTTACAATTTTGTAATGGCCGCATTCTGCCCATTTTTGATAAAACAGGATGCCAGCCCTGGAGCCGGCAGCGTTGGATAGGATGGCATCCAGTGAATCTCTGTTGAAAGAGTAGAAGACATCAACAAATTCGTTCGCAACAACAACGTTACGTTCCTGTTCTGCAGGCTGGTCACGGTGAGCAGTGTTATTGCAACAGAACAACAGGGAAAGCGATAGATAAATAATTTGTCCCGTTCTCATATCAGTCCGGAAGGTCAACAATTTATTCAAATAATTGATGCCTGACAGATCTCTTGCATATTCCGCAATAATACAGATGGCATTGTTTCAATCGGGTTCCATTCACTACAGAATCAAGGTCCCCAAATCTTTTTAACTTTAGATAACGCAAACACCTTTCCATGACCACACGCCTGCTCTTTCTAATGATGGTGATAGTCTCCTCATCGTGCCAGCAACTATCTAAACCGAAGTTTGACGCAAAGGCGGAAGAAGAAGCGATCCGCAAGGTGCTGCAGTTACAGGTGATAGCCTGGAACAACGGCGACCTGGTGCAATTCATGGAGGGCTACTGGAAATCCGATTCATTACAGTTCATGAGTTCCCGCGGTATCAACCGCGGCTGGCAACAAACTCTTGAAGGCTATCAGAAAGGGTATCCCGATCGTGCAGCCATGGGCACGCTCAGTTTTGACATCCTTCAGGTCACGCCATTGTCGCCCGCACGCTTCCTCGTTTCAGGACGCTTCCATCTCACCCGCGCCATCGGCGACACAGAAGGCATCTTCACCCTCATCTTCCGTAAGGAAAATGGAAAGTGGGTGGCGATGTATGATCATACAAGTTGATTAGGGCTATTGGCTTTTGGCAATTGGCTATTGGCTTTCACAAAGTCCTGGCAGGATAGGACTGCTCATTGTAGCCTTACGCTACTTTTTCTCTTTCAGCATGGCAATGAGAGAGTTGAGTTGTCTCTGAAGAACACCCAAGTTATCAAGATACTCCGTTATCTTTTCTTCATTGATCAGCTTCAGATCACTAATTACTAAAATCTGTGTTTCTATTTCAAATGCAGAACCAATTGACATAATCAGAAATCGCCTGAATGCTTTATCACTATCATGGCTGCAACCTTCGGCTATGTTGGACACCACTGACACCGCTGCCCTTCTCAGTTGGGCTTTGAGTCCGTAGCCCTCCATGTCTGGTAAATCATTTGTCAATTGATAGGTCATTAGACATATCTGACGTGCCTGAATCCAAACATGCAATTTTCTGAAGTTTCTCATTTAAGGAAGTTACTCTCTTCACAAGAAACTAAAGTGTCAATTACAAATGATCACAATTTCATTGCAGTCGCAAGTCCAGTTTTCAATACCGATGTACCTGCAATTGAACAAGATTAGATGCTAGAATAATAAAACCACCATGCAAGCGCCTGCACCAGGATCGGCCAATACCCAACAGCCAACAGCCAATAGCCGGATCAAATCCCCATCTCCTTCCTCACAAACCCCATCAGCTCAGATATATAGGGCCTGCTGAAATCAAACTTGATGCCGCCGGCGCGGTAGATTTCAGGGATCGTGCGGAGGTTGCCTTGTCTCAGAGCATTCATATAACCCTCCAGTCCTTTCCTGGGATTCTGACGGTAATTGCGCCACATGGCAATGGCTCCAAGCTGGGCCATGCCGTATTCAATGTAATAGAACGGCACCTCGTAAAGGTGCAGCTGCTTTTGCCACAGGTAATCACGCGCTTCTTCCAGTCCCCGCCAATCGGTTACGGTATCAGCAAACTCCTGGAAGATCCGGTTCCAGTGATCCTTGCGCTGGGCAGATGAATGTTCCGGGTGCTCGTAAATCCAGTGCTGAAACTTGTCGATGGTAGCCACCCAGGGAAGTGTCTCCACAATATCCTCAAGCTGTTCAGCCCGTGCCCGCTGCAGGTCCATCGGGTTGGGAAAGAATACGTCCCAATAATCCATACTGATCAGCTCCATGGACATGGACGCCAGTTCGGCCACCTCCATCGGCGGACTCTTGAAATCACCCAGCAACAAATCCTTGGTAAGGAAATTATGCACTGCGTGACCACCCTCGTGCATAATGGTTGTCATGTCGCGCATGGTGGAAGTGGCATTCATGAAGATGAACGGAACTCCGATTTCAGCCAGCGGGTAATTATAACCACCGGGAGCTTTTCCCTTCCTGGACTCAAGATCCAGGTGGCCCATTTCCCGCATGATGGCAAGACATTCGCCCAGATAAGGGTCCAGCCTTTTGAAACATTCGATGGACTTTTCCGTCAGGTCTTTTCCACCGTTGAATGCCTTCAGGGGAGGGCGGCCTTCTACATCCACTGCCTTATCCCAGGGTCTCAGGTGCTCCAAACCCATCTGGTGTTGTCTTCTTTCGGCAAGTTCCTCCAATAGAGGCACAACTTCAGAAGAAATGGAATCATGGAAGTTGAAACAGTCCTGCGGTGTGTAATCAAAGCGGCCGTACGACTTGAACATGTAGTCGCGAAAGTTGGCGAAGCCGGCATTGTGCGCCACCTTGTGTCGCAGTTGGATCAGCTTGGTGTAGAGCTCATCGAGCGTCTGCTTATCCTGCAGTCTTCTGCTGGTGATCTTGTGATATACGTCCTCCCTCACCTTGCGGTCAGTCTCCATGAGCATTACAGAAGCCTGCTGCAGCGTAAGCTCCTGTTCCTTCCAGTGGATAGTCATCGCGCCGGAAAGCTGGGCGTACTTCTGCGTTTCTGTGTTGATCTCGGTGAAAAGAGGAATGTTCTCCTCACGGTAAAGTTCAATGTCCTTCTTCAGGTTGCGAATTAAAATATCATACCCCCTTTCATGAGTCAGAGACGACAGTAAGGGGCAATCGGCTGCCTTGCGGTTCAGCTTGTCTGAATACGGTGCAATCTGCGGTTGAATATTCTGGATGAAATCCTGGTAACGTTCGCTGTACTCCTTGTTGTCTGTATAGCAGGTCATGCGGATGTAGCGCCATCCAAGGTCTTCGCTCACCGCCGATTCCAGTTCGCTCCGGTCACGCATCCATTTCTTCAGGTCATCGACGGTATGGATTTCAAAGGAGAGCAGTCGCTCGAAATATGGCTTCAATGTTTCCCAGTTCGTGACGGTAAATGTTTCTTCAAGAAAGTGCCGCTTCGGCCTTGCAGGTATCTGTAGATGTGACATAAGAATTAGACGGGTGCAAATATAGCGGTGTGCGACGGTAGGTAGGAAGTGGTGGTGATCAGTTTGCGTCCTGAACCCGGCGTGGTCGTGTACCGTATAAGTCCGCAATCTCCATCAGTTTCCGACCTGCAATGGCTTAAGCACCAGGCCAATAATCACTTTGCCGATCGAAGGGGTATTGGCGATTTACGTTCTTATCGCTGGGCGCATAAATATCAGGCATGTTGGAGAAGCATTGGATACCCATTGAATAAAGATGGACAGCGATTGGATAAGCCTGGATAAAGTCCGGACAACTTCTGGATAAGTCTGGGAGGCGTCTGGAAAAGTCTGGGCAGCGTAT
>JBDHXU010000058.1:0-21153 GCA_039810905.1 Cyclobacteriaceae bacterium
TAACTTTCAGCGCCACGCGTTGCATGGCGCTGAATAGACAATGCCCCTTCAGGGCATCCAGAAACTACCTCGTCATCTAAGAGCTACTTCCTGTATGAGACTGAACTCTATTCAAGGCTGGCAAAACCAAGAAGAGGTTGCACTCAAGGGTATGCTGTTCTGCCCTGAAAGGGCAGGGTTTGTTTCGAGGCACGCAGCATGCGTGCCGATAGAGGATAATAACCACATCGAAGCCCTGTAGGGGCGAGGTTTTATTTCTGGAATTGATCGCAGGTTCTTGATAGTGATCTCGCGATGGCGGCGAATGAATACGCGCCAATTAACTATTATATCTCCGCAAGAGATGCAGTGTCACCAGCGGTTGGCATTCTGTTTCACCGGTGCCTTTGAATAGGTGGGGCATGTATAGGTTGAACAGGCACTCAAAACCAGGGTGGACAGAAGAACAATAATGGTAAGGGCTTTTTTCATGGTCTTTGCGTAAGTTTCCGGTTTATGGACGACTTTTTAATGTAATTATTCTGTTTAACTGCAAATAAGGTCACAAAAGTTCCAAAACCATCATGATGGGACTTTTGTTTCAGACATGGGCCATTAATGGTTAAGTTTAGTCCTGTTTATGATCGGATACCGTTTTTCCAAATATGCTCCGCCGCCTCAGACGGCTCAAAGTGATTTTGAGCGCTTGCTTAAGGTCTTCATGCAGTTGGTATTGATCACTTCCGGAAATGTTTCAGAGGCATTGCAATGGATGACCGAGGTGGACAAGCAATACAAACTCACCAATGAGCGGTATGGGATGGGCGACTTTATTGAAGACCTCAAGAAGCACGGCTACATCAGCGATGAAAAGGGTAATGGAGAATTTAAGCTGAAGGCCAGGAGCGAACAGAATCTCAGGCAATCCGCCCTGGAAGAAATATTTGGCAAACTGAAACGGGGCAAGGGAGGTGACCACAAAACTCCCCACCCCGGTCAGGGAGATGAGTCGACCACTGACCGTCGTGACTATGAATTTGGCGACAGTCCGGAACAGATTTCAATGACAGACTCACTTCGAAATGCACAGGTCAACCATGGCTTTGAGGATTTTTTCATGACCGAAGATGACCTCGAGGTAGTGGAGAATGAATTCCGTACCCAAACCAGCACGGTACTGATGATTGACATCTCTCATTCCATGATCCTGTACGGAGAGGACCGCATCACTCCAGCCAAGAAAGTGGCGATGGCTCTGGCCGAATTGATTACGAAGAAATACCCCAAAGACACCCTTGATATACTTGTGTTTGGCGATGATGCCTGGCAGATTGAAATCAAAGACCTTCCTTATCTCCAGGTAGGGCCCTATCACACCAATACCGTTGCAGGGTTGGAATTGGCGATGGATCTGCTCCGTCGCCGAAAGAACGCCAACAAACAGATATTCATGATAACGGACGGAAAGCCGACCTGCATCAAACAAGGAATCAATTACTACAAGAACAGTTTTGGTCTGGACCAAAGAATTCTGCAAAAGACACTCAATCTTGCAACACAATTGAGAAAGATCAAGATTCCCGTTACCACGTTCATGATAGCCTCTGATCCGTATCTGAAAGCCTTCGTGAGACAATTCACGCAGGCCAATCATGGCAATGCCTATTACAGCAACGTGGAAGGTCTTGGCAATCTCGTGTTTGAGGATTTCAAACGAAATCGCAGGAAGTCATTCTAACTTAGACCCATCATAAAAGGATATGGCGCAACCATCAGCATCCACCTTGGGAGAACTTAAAGCTACCGGTTATAAATCCAGAAGCATAAAAACGGAGCTAAGGGAGAATCTCATTGCAAAACTTAAAAAGAAAGAAAATCCATTTGACGGAATCTGGGGCTACGAAGAAACGGTAATTCCGGACCTTGAACGAGCCGTGCTGGCGGGGCATGACATCAATTTGCTGGGCTTGCGCGGGCAGGCGAAAACCCGACTGGCCAGACTTATGGTCCATCTCCTGGATGAGTACGTGCCCGTCATTGCAGGCTCTGAGCTCAACGATGATCCGCTCCACCCTATTTCACGATTCGGGCGCGACCAGATTACACAACACGGGGATCAGACTCCTGTTGCGTGGCTCCATCGCGATGATAGGTACACCGAAAAGCTCGCGACACCAGATGTGTCCATCGCCGACCTTATCGGGGATGTAGATCCCATCAAAGCTGCTTCTCTTAAACTTCCTTATTCTGACGAACGGGTAATCCACTTCGGTCTGATTCCTCGTTCCCACAGGAGCATCTTCGTGATTAACGAGATTCCTGACCTGCAGGCACGCATTCAGGTTGCCTTGTTTAATATCCTCCAGGAAGGAGATATCCAGATCAGAGGTTTCAAGCTCAGGCTTCCGCTCGATATTCAGTTTGTCTTCACGGCCAACCCTGAAGATTATACCAACAGGGGAAGTATTGTGACCCCGCTCAAGGACCGCATCGACAGTCAGATTATCACGCATTATCCAAAGACCATCGAAGTGGGCAGGAAGATCACGCAGCAGGAAGCACGAATACAGCAGGAACAAAGCCAGCGCATCACCGTACTGGAAGCAGCCAAGGATCTTGTTGAACAGATTGCCTTTGAAGCACGGAAGAGTGAATATGTGGATGCGAAAAGCGGCGTCTCCGCCAGGCTGACCATTTCAGCCTATGAAGCGTTGTATGCGGCTGCCGAAAGACGCATGCTGCTCAATGGTGAGAAATCCGCCACCATCAGGGTTACAGACTTCATCGGGGTAATCCCTTCCATAACAGGGAAAGTCGAACTTGTCTATGAAGGTGAACAGGAAGGTCCGGGGATTGTGGCGCAAAACCTTGTGGGCAAGGCAATACGCACACGGTTCCTCCAATACTTCCCTGACCCCGACAAGTACCGGAAGCAGAAGGAGAAGAGTCCCTACAGGAAAATAACTTCGTGGTTCGGAGAGGGCCATACCATAGACCTACTCCATGACCTTCCCCAGACTGAATATGAAAAGCATCTGAGATCAGTGCCTGGGCTGCTGGAACTTGTCAATGAGTTTCAAAAGAACCAGGAACCTGCCATCAAGCTATTCCTCATGGAGTTTGCCCTCCATGGCCTGGCTGAATACAGTCTGATCAGTAAACATAACCTGACGCACGGACTCCAGTTCAAGGACCTCCTCAGTGGCATGATCCCTATGCCCCGGGAAGGCGAGGACGAAGATGAAGGCGACGATAATGCTGATTTCGGCAACAGGATGAACTAATGCTGGGTGACAGATGCACCGGCCGGAATCCATTTCCTATAATCCGGAAAAGGTAAGGCGCCTTCACCAAATGGTGCGCCAGGGCGAAGGTCTGCACCTGGAATTCAAACGCAAGGCATCATTTCCGGTCAAGATTACCAGGGAAATCATTGCCTTCGCCAATACAGACGGTGGTACGCTTCTTATCGGAGTTGATGACGATGGCAGCATTGCCGGAGTGAAATACCCCGAAGAAGAATCACTTGAAATACGGCTTGCCCTTCGCAAACATTGCAGACCTGGTGTTGTATTTCATGAAAGCATCTATCCTGTCTCAGAGAAGAAATTTGTGCTGGAATGGACCATTCCTCAAAGTAAGAACCGCCCTCATTTTTTTGTGGCTGACGGCCAGAAGACTGCGTTTGTGAGAAAACAGGACCAGAGCATTACTGCGAGCAAGGAAATGTGCGAGGTCATACGACACTCTAAATCCTCTAAAGGAACCCATCTTCAATATGGCGTTGGAGAAGAAAGTATTGTCCATTACCTCCATAAGCACCATTCCGCCAGTTTAGGGGATATCATTCAGGCTACAGGGCTTAAACTCCCTGTGGCTTCTCATAAAGTTGTCAAACTGGTACTTGCCGGAATCCTCACGCTGACCCCCACAGAAAAAGGTGACGTGTTTGCCCTGGCCTGATCACTGGAAACATAAACTTCATACCGGTCTTTTGAATTATGATTTCTCTTTTGTTAGCTTTAGTCATCGATCGGCGACCGCGAAGATATTTCATCACCTGAAGGGTTCCTGAAATCCCTGGTGGAAGTGTCTTCGCGGTTTTGTTTTGACCGCTCGGAAAAGTTCATTTTTTAATCTGCCTATGGTTAAGATCAGGAAGGACAAGGAGAAAAAGATTTTCGTTCTCGACACATCAGTAATCCTCTTCGAACACAACAGTATCCTCAATTTTGACGAGCACGACATTGGTATTCCCATTACCGTGCTAGAGGAACTCGACAATTTCAAGAAGGGTAACGACACAAAAAACTTCGAAGCCCGGGAATTCATCCGGTTGATCGACAAGCTGGCCAAAGACCAGATGCTGCACAAATGGAATCCGCTCAACGGCAAAACCAAGGGCAACTTCAAGGTGTTGATGGACACCGGCAGTAACGGTACGCTGGACGCTAACAAGGTCTTTAATGAACACAAAGCCGATCACCGCATTCTGAACTCGGCGCTACTGCTGCAGAAAGAGGAAAAAGACCGCAAAATCATTCTCGTATCAAAAGACATCAACCTGAGACTCAAAGCCAAGTCATTGGGACTGGTGGCGGAGGATTACACTACGGGGAAGGTGCAGAACGTCTCTTCCCTGTACACGGGTAAGACCATCATCGATAATGTTGATCCCGACGTAATCGATCTGCTTTATGAAAAAGGCTACTGCCCGCCAGAAGATCTGCTGGGTGAGGCCAGCCTCACGAAAAACCATTACTATATCCTCCGTAGCGGCAAGAAGTCTGTACTTGCTTTCTTCAACTCTGCCAATGGCATGGTCGAACAGGTGGAAAAGAGATCAGTTTATGGTATTAAGCCCAGAAACGCCGAACAGGCATTTGCCATTCATGCCGTAACCAAGCCTGAGATCAAGCTGGTGACCATGCAGGGTGTTGCCGGCACCGGCAAGACGCTTATCGCCCTCGCGGCCGCCCTTGAGCAAAAACGCGATTTCAAACAGATCTACCTCGCAAGACCTATCGTGCCGCTCAGCAATAAAGACATTGGATACCTTCCCGGCGACATCAAGTCCAAACTCAATCCGTATATGGAGCCGCTGTGGGACAATTTGAAATTCATACAGAACCAGTACAGCGAGAACGACAAGGAATACTCCAAGATCACAGAGATGGTTAACAACGAGAAACTGGTGATCACCCCCCTTGCCTATATCAGGGGACGGAGCCTTTCCAATATTTGCTTCATCGTTGACGAGGCCCAGAACCTCACCCCACATGAAGTGAAGACAATCATCACCCGTGCAGGTGAGAACACCAAGATCATTTTTACTGGTGACATTTTCCAGATCGACACGCCTTACCTTGATTCCCAGTCGAATGGTTTATCCTATCTTATTGATCGCATCAAGGATCACGAGTTATATGCACACATCACCCTTGAAAAAGGGGAAAGATCAGAACTCGCCAACCTAGCCAATGACTTGTTGTAGCGGGTCATGATCAGTTATTCCAGCGACTGGGAAATACGTAATGAAACCCGAGCGAAAAGAAAGTCTTGT
The DNA here is from genome assembly GCA_039810905.1 of Cyclobacteriaceae bacterium. Lineage (GTDB taxonomy): Bacteria > Bacteroidota > Bacteroidia > Cytophagales > Cyclobacteriaceae > ELB16-189. Next base: position 5,543 of record JBDHXU010000058.1, read on the forward strand.
CTGCATACTCAAACAGGGAGTAGGGATATGGCAGAGCGGAGGGGAAAGTACTGTAATTGAATTGCGCCTGTATCTTGAAATCCTTGAACCCAAGTCTCAGCGTAATACCGGGTTCAAATACAAAGGTGGATGCATTATTCCTGAAAAAATCTTCTACACTGCTGTTGGCTTGTGCGTCCAGCAAAGTGTTAGTATGGCCATTGTAGCCAATGAAGGCCAGCCTGGGGGTAAAAGCAAGTTCACCAACCTTTCCGCTGATGCCGATGGAAGGCTGAATGAAAGGCTTCACATAGGTAGTATTGACACTGCCGCTGGGAGAAGTAGTCCCTGAGCCGGAAACCACCACCCAACGACTTTCGATCGAACTGTAACCAAGTCCGCCGAACACCTCCCATGCCATATGGTTGCCTTCATCATAGCCATATCCTCCGCCACCCAGTTCCACATAGTTGATGCTTCCTCCGGCGGTGCCTGAACCGAGATTCATGTTGTAGTAGCTGCCGATAAGTGCTGCCTTGTCTGACAGGGAGTGACCCGCCATCACAGCAAATCCTGAAGTTCTTTCTGTGAAGCCGAGCGAACCGCTGATGGCAGTTTCACCCTTATGATGAAAGAGCGGCGTATTCTGGCCGACGTTGGTATACAACACCGTACTGCAAGACACAAGCAAATACGCCGGCAGTAAAAAGACAATTATGAGGCTGACGGGTTTCATGGCCAGTTCGTCAAAGTTAGCCCGTAAGTATTTCAGGCTAAATGATCGATATCTCTGGTGCAGAAGATTCCATTCATCCTCTGCATGAAGAAGAATGACGAGTCTATTTCTTCAGAATCTTTGCCATCGTCTCCCCGATCAGGGCGGGAGATTCGACAACGTGAATGCCGCATTCGCGCATAATCTTCATCTTGGCTGAAGCAGTGTCTTCCGCACCACCAATGATTGCCCCGGCGTGACCCATACGTCTTCCGGGAGGCGCTGTCTGTCCTGCGATGAAACCGACAACCGGTTTCTTGTTGCCGTTCTCTTTTACCCAGCGTGCGGCTACGGGTTCATAGTTGCCGCCGATTTCGCCAATCATGACGATACCCTCTGTTTCAGGGTCGTTCATGAGCAGTTCTACAGCATCTTTTGTCGGCGTGCCAATGATGGGGTCTCCGCCAATGCCAATGGCCGTGGTGATGCCAAGACCAGCTTTCACAATCTGATCGGCCGCTTCATATGTAAGTGTGCCTGATTTGGATACAATACCGATACTACCCTTCTTGAAAACGAAGCCAGGCATGATGCCAACCTTCGCTTCGCCCGGCGTGATCACCCCCGGGCAGTTTGGCCCTACCAGCTTCACTCCCCGCTCCTTGATGTATTGCTTGGCGATCATCATGTCTTTGACGGGAATCCCTTCCGTAATACACACGATCACCTTGATGCCGGCATCAGCCGCTTCCATGATGCCGTCTGCGGCGAAAGCAGGCGGCACGAAGATAATCGACACATCCGCCCCCGTCTTGTCAACTGCTTCTTTAACCGTATTGAACACGGGCCTCCCGAGATGCACCTGACCGCCCTTCCCAGGGGTAACTCCACCAACTACGTTGGTTCCGTATTCGATCATCTGGCCGGCATGGAATGTACCTTCCGAACCGGTGAATCCCTGTACAATAACGCGTGAGTCTTTGTTTACAAGTACGCTCATAGAATGTGCTTTAGGGCAGCCTACAAAATTAGAAGAATAATGATCCCTGCCAAACGGGTGTTGGCTGTTGGCTCCTGGCAGCTCTTGGCTGTCGGCTCTTGGCTGTTGGCGATGTAGTCTTTGTAAAAAAAGGGACGGATCCCTAACACAAGCGAGGATCTAAATCCAGACTTTAGGTCATTCATTAAAAACAAAGCCTCCGGTCGATAACAACCAGAGGCTCTTTTTGATGTACTATCTACTTACTACTTACTTCACTATTCACTATTCACTCTTCACCCTTCACTCCTACTGCTTCGGCGTCGCCAGCTTATTCCTGTACAGGAACTCATCGCGTGCATCACGATAGGTATCTATATCAGGTGCCAACCGGATCGCATCTTCGTAACAGGTGAGCGCATCGATCAAGAGACCATTCTGCTCATAGAATCCGGCCTGCACGAATTTGTCAAGCGCCGTCTGATCCTTCACTTCACCGGCTATTTCCGCATAGGACTTCTGGATGCGGGCGAGGTCAGCTGCCGACAGTTTCTTCACCACCTTGCCATCAGACTTGGTTTTGGGATCGGCCTTGCTTGCTACTTCGACGAGGAATGCAGTTTCACTGCTCAATTTGGGATCCGTCAGATCGATCCTGATACTGGTTTCAGGGGTCTCAAATTTGGCCAGATCTTCTTCAAATATGTTCTTGAGCGTAACTGTATAGGGGCCTCCGGCTTTAGGAGTTTCCCAGCGAACAACCATGGAGCTGCCAAAAATGCTGGCATTCTGTGGCGGAGGGAGGAAAACGCTCAAAAGGGTTGGTTCACCACGGTGCACTGCTCCCGTTGCGCTGAGACGATTCTTCTTTGCTTCAGCAGAGTTACTGCTCAGAATGAAATCAACATATTTTGTCATCACACTGGCTCCACCTTTTACCTGTTCAGCCAGTTCGGATACTTTGTACGGACCAGGCTTTTTCAATTCAACAGGCTTGCCCTCAACGGATACGAGTCCCACATAGGAGTTTTCGGCTACTTTCAGCTCATCGCCGGCTTTCAGGCTCATACCTGTTTTCAGGGGCTGCCAACCGTCTGATGACTTCACCTCACTGGTGCCCTTGTTCGCCAGCACCCTGAAGGCATAGCTTTGTCCGTAGGAGTTAATGGCGGCCAGGAATAAGCCAACAAACGCCAAAATCCTTCCGATTTTCATGTTTTTCATAAGAGAATTTGAATACTAATATACTAAAAACGTGCCAAAGTCAGCCCGTTGATACTGGTGGTTTGGCTTTGGTAAGCCTGGCCTGAATCTGGTTCTGGATACTCTTGAAAACGTCGTATGCAGGACCCACCAGGGCCGACACGCCGATGGCCACAGTGAGATCAAGTTTGACACTCCATAACGCAAAAGCCTGAATGATGATGATTGTAATCAGGAGTAACTCGACCAGCTGTATGAAAACAGACAAGGCATCGAACCAAATGGGAAGATTGGTGTCTATGTATGCAAACAACCCTACCGTGAGAAGACAGACCACAAAGGCAATAGCCCATTCCAGCCAATCCGGCGTCTCATTAATGTAATCCTCATTAAGGACCATTGCCACTGAATTCGCGTGAACAACCAATCCAAACATATCGGGATTGGCCCGGCCCGCCACTTTCTTATTCAAGGGTGTAAAGAATTTGTCTTCCCAGGCCGGCTGGCCGAGATAATCGCCGAGGTATCCCATCATTACAATCCGGTCTTTGAACAAATCTGGCTGAACATTACCGCTCAGCAAATCTTCAGCATCTACAACAAAGAACATGGTCTTGAAATTTGTTGTGGCCGTTTCGTCATTCTTCAGGCTTTGAAGACGCAACTGTCTTACTTCAATGTTTCCGCGGAAGTTGATTAGCTCTTCATCATTTCCCCTTGCCAGGAACTTATTGGTTTTGGTAGAATCGAATTGCATCGCCAGCTGAACCGACCAGGCAAGCTCTCTCTTCCCATTAATGATACGGCTTGGATAAATAGTACGTGCTATTTTCACATCTTCCTGATACGTCGCGTCCGTTGGAAGGGTCACAAATCCATGCGTGCTATAATTGTCAAACATCGGATCTGAGATTTCCAGGGAGTCAGCATCATTGTTATCCGTATTTGCCAGCGCGGCAGTTTGAAGAAGTTTTGAACCCAGCACCACGTTGCCTGCTTCCTTGATCGCATCACTCAACATCAGGTTGCCAAGCGTATCGAGAAGCTGAGGGCAATTCAAGGTATCTCTCAGTCCCCCCTCACAGTCAAAGAAACCGTCAAAGCCGATTACGCGAGGCTTCTGTTGACTGATTAACATGATCTCCCTGGCAAGCCCTCCCCTGGGAAGGGAGCCAATATTCACCAGGACAATAGTTGAATCCACTTTAGGATCTTCCCTGATCTGCGAAAACACATAATCGGTAAGTTCAAAATCCTTGATTGCCTGTCCAATCGGATCAAATGCGTTGAAAATCTTCAGATCCGTGATTACACCGGCGACCCAAAGCATAAAGAATACAAACACGGTGATGATCAGACTGTCCAGCCAGAATTTTTTCATAGCAACGGGGTTGGGGTCACAGTAAATTTAAGGGAGATGCAGCAAAGTACAAGTACGGCACCTGTTGGCATATCAACCTGGTCAGGCATATCCGTAAAGGATTTCTAGATTTGCGTATGGCCCATGCATCCATACCGGCGTTAGATATCCTCAGCCAGGGCATTCTGGCAGGAGACCGAAGGACACTTGCGCGTGCCATCACAGTCGCTGAAAGTACTCTCCCTGGCGACCAGGAACTTACTGATCAGTTGCTTAGGAAGATCTTGCCCTCTACAGGAAAATCAATCCGCATCGGGATCACCGGTGTACCCGGAGTGGGCAAAAGTACATTCATCGAAACATTTGGAAAGCATGTCACTGCCGGCGGAAAAAAACTGGCGATACTCACCGTGGATCCCAGCAGTCAGAAAACGGGCGGCAGCATCCTGGGTGATAAAACCCGCATGGAGCATTTGTCACGGAACACGGATGTCTTTATTCGCCCTTCCCCCTCAGGGCTTGCTCTCGGAGGTGTCACATCCCGTACCCGTGAAACGATTCTTCTTTGCGAGGCGGCAGGGTTCAATGTTATCGTGATTGAAACAGTGGGTGTCGGGCAATCCGAAACAGAAGTCCGGAACATGGTGGATTTTTTTCTGCTTATGATGCTGGCAGGCGCCGGCGATGAATTGCAGGGTATCAAAAAGGGCATTGTGGAAATGGCAGATGGTATTGTAATCAACAAAGCCGACGGTGACAATATCAAAGCTGCGCGCCAGGCACAGGCGGATGCAGCACAGGCGTTGCACATGCTACCGCCGCCCGCATCAGGATGGAAGATCCAGGTGCTGACTTCATCGGCACTGGAAGACCGGGGCATCGACGATATCTGGCGAATGATTCGTGACTTCGAACACCAGATGAAACGTTCCGGCTATTTTGATGAGCAGCGCCGATTGCAAATCGTACGCTGGTTTGATGAACGAGTGGAGGGCAGGCTGAAGATGCTTTTGTCCGAGTCAAAGATTCAATCGATACGGGCTGACCTCATCCGGCAGGTAAGTGACGGTGCGCTGATGCCTGCTGAAGCGGCGGCACTCTTCTGGAAGAGGCTGATGCCTTAGCTTTTGTTTACGGCTTGCTTCCTGAATCCGTAAGGACAGTGTCGGCAGCCCGACTGACAGCAATAGCCTCTTTTCCTATGATAGGCTTCTGTAAAGACCATGAATCCGTTCTCCCAATAGAAATCTTCATTGGTATTCCCGGAAACGTCCTTATCGGCTTTGTCTTTCTTCTTCATAAAAAAACCCTGCTTTTGCGGGCAGGGTCTTCTTAATATCAATTAATCACTACACTTTAATTTCAACATCCACACCGCTGGGCAATTCCAGCTTCATAAGCGCATCCACTGTCTTGGCGCTGTTGGAATATATATCCACCAGGCGCTTGAACGTGCACAGCTGAAACTGCTCACGTGACTTCTTGTTTACGTGAGGAGAACGCAACACCGTGAATTTCTCCTTCTCCGTAGGGAGCGGAATGGGACCGCTGACAATGGCGCCCGTAGCTTTCACGGCACGTACAATCTTCTCAGAAGACTTGTCTACGAGGTTGTGATCGTACGACTTGAGCTTGATTCTTATTTTCTGGTTCATAACCTGGTGGTTCTCTAATCCTTGAAATTTATTTTGCTTCTACGGCACCTTTCACCTCTTCAATCACCTTCTCAGCAAGGTTCCGGGGAACCGGTGCATAATGAGAGAATGTCAATGATGCGGACGCGCGGCCGGACGTAATGGTACGGAGGTCGGTTACATAACCGAAGAGTTCAGCCAGCGGCACATCGGCCTTGATTACCTGGGCTCCACCGCGGGTGTCCATACCTTTCATAATACCCCTTCTGCGGTTGAGGTCGCCGGTTACAGAACCGGTGTACTCATCCGGAGAAATCACTTCCACTGCCATGATAGGCTCCAGCAATTGAGGAGCGCATTTCCTGGCAGCTTCCTTGAATCCGATTCGGGCCGCAAGTTCGAATGACAGTGAGTCAGAGTCCACGTCGTGATACGATCCGTGGAACAGGCGCACCTTCATCGAGTCGATCGGGTAGCCGGCCAGAGGACCATTTACCATTGCCTGCTCGAAGCCCTTCTGTACAGCCGGGATGAATTCGCGGGGGATTACACCACCCACGATATCGTTTTCGAACTCCAGTCCGGGCTTGTCGTCCGGTCCGAGTTCACGCGGTCCGATTTCAAATACGATATCGGCAAACTTACCGCGACCACCAGTCTGCTTCTTGTAAACTTCCTTGTGTTCGACAGCCTTCGTAAGTGCTTCTTTGTAAGCCACCTGCGGAGCGCCCTGGTTGATTTCAACCTTGAATTCGCGCTTCAGGCGGTCAATAATGATCTCCAGGTGCAATTCACCCATGCCGCGGAGGATCACCTGGCCCGTTTCATGGTCGGTGTTAACGCGCAACGTAGGATCTTCTTCAACCAATTTGGCAATAGCCATGCCCAATTTGTCGGCATCGGCCTGCTTCTTAGGCTCAATAGCATACCCGATCACAGGCTCAGGGAATACCATTGACTCGAGGATTACCTTGCGGTTTTCAGCGCAAAGCGTATCACCTGTTTTGATGTCTTTGAATCCAACAACTGCACCAATATCTCCGGCAGAAAGGCCATCAATTTGGTTTTGTTTGTTGGCGTGCATCTGGAATACCCGTGAAATCCTCTCCTTCTGATTGGAGCGGGTGTTATAGATGTAAGAGCCGGAATCCAGCCTGCCGGAGTAGGCACGGATGAAGCACAGCCTTCCCACAAAGGGGTCAGTTGCGATCTTGAATGCCAGGGCCACGAAAGGCTCCTTCTCGTCAGGCTTTACCGTAATTTCCTCATTGGTATCAGGATCGGTGCCTGTGATATCATCTTTATCCAGCGGCGAAGGGAGCAGTTCCATCACATAGTCCAGCATGGTCTGCACACCCTTGTTCTTGAAAGAAGAACCGCATACCATCGGAACGATCTTCATGCTGATGGTCGCTTCGCGGAGCGCCTTCATGATTTCAACCTCGGAGATGGAATTGGGGTCTTCGAAATATTTCTCGATAAGAGTCTCGTCTACTTCTGCAACGGCCTCGAGGAGTTTCTCGCGGTATTCCTTTGCTTCCTCCACCATGTCGGCGGGGATCGGAATAACCTCGTAGGTCATTCCCTTGTCCGCCTCGTTCCACACAATCCCGCGGTTGCCCACGAGGTCCACTACGCCTTTAAAATTCTCTTCAGCGCCAATCGGCAACTGAAGTGCCACAGCGCGGCTGCCAAGCTTGTCTTTTACCTGCTTGCAAACGCCGAGGAAGTCGGCACCGGCACGGTCCATCTTGTTGACGAATCCAATGCGCGCTACTTTATAATTGTCAGCCAGGCGCCAGTTGGTTTCAGACTGAGGTTCAACGCCGTCAACAGCGCTGAAAAGGAACACCAGTCCGTCGAGTACGCGCAGGGAGCGGTTCACCTCCACGGTGAAGTCCACGTGACCGGGTGTATCGATGATGTTAACGTGATACTTGTTGCCTTTGAAGTTCCAGTATACCGTGGTGGCGGCAGAGGTAATGGTGATACCACGCTCCTGCTCCTGCTCCATCCAGTCCATGGTAGCTGCACCATCGTGCACCTCGCCGATCTTGTGGTTGACACCGGCATAATACAGAATGCGCTCAGTGGTGGTGGTTTTACCAGCATCAATGTGCGCTGCGATACCGATGTTACGAGTATATTTTAGGTCTCTTGCCATTCCTGGTTAGAATCTGAAGTGTGAAAATGCCTTGTTCGCTTCTGCCATGCGGTGCGTATCGTCCTTCTTCTTGATGGCCGCACCTTCGCCTTTGGATGCCGCCAGGATTTCAGCTGCCAGCTTGTCCATCATCGTCTTCTCGCCACGGGCGCGGGAATACTCAATCAACCACTTGATGCCAAGGTTGATCTTGCGCTCGGGACGGATTTCAACAGGTACCTGGAAAGTTGCACCACCTACACGGCGGCTCTTTACCTCCACGGAAGGCATGATGTTGTTGAGGGCCCGCTTCCAAACTTCCAATCCGTTCTCATTGGCTTTCTTCTCAACGATACCGATGGCATCATAGAAAATATTGTAAGCCACACTCTTCTTGCCGCGCTCCATCATATAGTTCACGAACTTCGTTACGAGTGTATCGTTGAACTTCGGATCAGGAAGCAGATATCTCTTTTTTGGTTTTGATTTTCTCATGACTTCAGCGGATTATTTTTTAGCGGGAGCTGCTGCTTTTGCAGCTGGTGCGGCTGCACCGGCCTTGGGTCTCTTTGCACCATACTTGGAACGGCCTTGCTGCCTTCCGTTCACACCGGCGGTATCCAGCGCACCGCGGATGATGTGGTAACGAACGCCAGGAAGGTCCTTTACACGACCGCCACGGATCAGCACGATTGAATGCTCCTGGAGGTTATGGCCTTCGCCCGGAATGTAGGCGTTCACCTCCTTGCTGTTGGTGAGGCGTACACGGGCTACTTTCCGCAGAGCGGAGTTAGGTTTCTTGGGGGTAGTGGTGTACACGCGTGTGCAGACACCACGACGCTGGGGGCAGCTGTCCAAAGCCGGAGATTTCGACTTAAAAGTGAGCTTTTTGCGCCCTTTCCTTACTAGTTGCTGGATGGTAGGCATTTAATTCTGATGCTTTTTGACCGTTTAATTTTTAGGACTGCAAAGGTATCTAAAAGAAGATATGATGCAAAGCTTCGTTTTAAAGAAGTTTGGAGGCCTCGCGCACTGATTATGAGGTAGTTAGAAGCCAGGGAACGTGTCATTTGGAGACCCGGGTAGCTCCTGCAGTTTGGATAGCCATGGGCGTCCAGGAATATTTTCTTGTTTTTGTGACCAATTTCGGCCCATTTATGTTAAAATCGCATTACAGGATTCCCAGAACTTGTTCGCCGACCAAATACGGTCTGAGTTGTTGGCAGGAATCCTAATAATTTGAGCGCATGCATATTTTTTAGCAGCTCAAACACTTAAATCAGCTCAGGAACGCAGTCGGGAACGGAACCACCACGGTGCCACCACAGTCGCTCGACGGAAGCGTTTGCCTTAGTTATTATACACAGTCGCCTTGTCAACTGTATATTCGTGAGAAACAACTGCGCTTTGGGCATCATAGAAAACAATCCTCTTCTGAAGGGAGTCAGGGGCTCCATCGGCAACACCATCTATATCCGCCGGATTGGCAACAAGTCTGCGATGTGCAACATGCCGGAGTCCCGTAAGGGTAACTCGGAAAAGCAGGAGGCACAGATCAGCCGCTTCAGGTGTGCACAGCAATATGCCAAGCAAGTCCTGACCGGCCCCGGGATGAAGGAGCTCTACTCCAGGGGCATCGATGACCGCAGACCGAGCGCTTATCATGCGGCCGCGTCTGATTATCTCAACGCGCCTGTCATCCATCACGTGAAACTCAAGGAATACAACGGGGCTGTGGGCGATGTACTCCGTATCAAGGCCACCGATGACTTCCAGGTGACGGAGGTGCACGTTAAGATCTCCGCTGCTGACGGAAAACTAATTGAAGAGGGACAGGCCGAGAAATACAGCCGGAAACCATTCATGTGGGTGTATAAGACCACCGTAGCGCATCCCGATCCGGAAGGCATGGTGATCGTCATCACCGCCAAAGATCGTCCCGGCAACCGGGCCATCCAGAGACTTACCCTCGATAAAGATCGACAAGCGAAATTGGAGAATGAGGTGAAATTGGTTTAGGTGACAGCAGTGAGTTGCGAAAGGCGCTATCTACATTCTCTGTGGGCTGGATCCATCACAGCAGGCTATCCAATTCCAGATATTTTTCTTTCATGAGTGACAGTGCAAATGCGCCGGCCGAAGCGCTGAAAACGGAATAGTCGAAGGCGCCTTTGATGCCGGTGGTGAATGACATGGCTAACGCAAACAGGAGAAGAAGGACCGCGCTCAGCTTTGCAAATAACTCCGTCTTGAATCCGGCAAGGAGGCACAAGGCAAAAACAACTTCAGCGGTGGTCGCCACGATGCTGACTGCAGGGATCATACTTTCAGGAAACCATGGGTTGATGACTTTGGTATAGGCAACGAACTTATCCCAATTGCCCCACGCGGAGTATTTCTCCGGCCACAGGCCGAACCGGTCAGCGACGGCCGACAGAAAACTGAAGGAGACAGAGAGTCTGAGAAAAAGTTTGATGGCAATACGGCCCATGGTCATTTACCGGAATTACTGTTTTCAAACATCAACTTCACGTCTGAGATCAAAAACGCTATTCGATCTTTATCCTTACCAGTTTGCCTTTCCGCTTCACGATGTTTTTATAGTCCCATTGAATATCCCTCGATTTTCTCAACCACCGCTTCAGATCTGTTGTTTTTACTTCCGATGAATCATTATAGAACACCGATGCATCTTTGAACTTCTCACCCCTCACATCCAAACCTTCCTCATCAAAACCGGCTCCACTCCAAAACATCAGCCTGATACCTGCTTTTTGTTTGCTGTAACCGACGATTGGATTTCCATCCAAAAACCAAACCGGGTGAGCGTGCCAGATTTTGCTTTCTGACTGCGGAAGACCTTTGTCGATTCCCGCAGCCAGCAGATCACAGATTGCCTTGTCACCCGCACTTTGAGATCGATTGTAAGCAGCAATTTCCTTTTTCATTGTGTGTCATCCCGTACACTAAACCTAAAAAGAAATCATCACTTTGCCATGTGTACAACTGCATTCAAATCTACTCATATCTCAACGCCTTCACAGGATTAGCCTGCGCCGAACGAAGGGTGTGGTATCCAACCGTGATAAGTCCGACAGCCAATGCAGCCAATCCACCTGCAACGAAAAGCATGGGATCCAGGTCCACGCGGAAAGCGAAGGTGCTCAGCCAGCCGTTCAGGAGATAGAACGCTATGGGCGTAACCAAAACAAACCCGATGAAGATGAGACGCATAAACTGACCCGATAACAGGAAAGTGATCTGTGTGGCCGTGGCTCCCAGCGCCTTGCGAATGCCGACTTCCTTGATCCTTCGCTCTGTTGTGATCATGGCCAGCCCGAAAAGACCCATGCAGGAAATGAGTATGGCGAGCGCTGCCATGATGGAGACAACGGAACTCATCTGCTGCTCCGTGCGGTACAGCTCGGCCATATGTTCATTCAGGAATGTGTATGTAAAGGGATATCCGCTCACGTGCTTGTCCCATACTTTTCTCATTTCCTCCAGCGCCTCCGGAATATTTGAGCCGGCGATCTTGACCGACATCTCATCAAATCCCCAGTCCGTATGGCTGACGATCGAGAGGGTATTGATGGCGTGATGGAGTGAGTTGAAGTTGAAGTCTTTTACCACGCCGATGACGGTTCCCAAGGAGTCGTTATGATACCAGCCATGACCTACGCGTGTGCCAATAGGATTCTTGAGTTTCAGATGTTTCACCAACGCCTCGTTGATGATGAACGACCTCCCGTTGTCAACCGGATTACCTTTGATGAAGGTTCTTCCTTCTTTAAGCTGGAGTCCGTAAACCGAAAGGTAGTCCGGATCCACATTCACGTTCGAAGTGCTCATTTCCACCACTCCCGTGTCCGTGAGCACTTTATAGCCCCACTGGTGAAAGTTGTTGCCCAGCCTTTGGCCTGACGCCGTGACTCCGGAAATGCGGCTGCTTTGAAGCAACTCTGTTTTGATCAGATTATAATTCTTGTTCGCCTCGCCACCCATCGTTACGAGTACAATCTGATCCGTTTGAAACCCGGTGTCCTTGTTCTTCATGAAATAAAGTTGTTGCAGCACGACACCTGTACTGACCATCATACCGACAGCCAGTGCAAACTGGAGTACGACCAGTGAATTCTGGAAAACGGATTTCCCTCCGCTCGTTCCCCCTTTCAGCACCTTTGAAGGATTGACAGAGGTCATGTAGAAGGAGGGATAGATCCCCGTAAGGAATCCCAGGGCAACAGCAGTGACGATCACCAGCAAAAGGTTTATGGGGTTACTGAAGACCGGTGCCATGGTAAGTTGCCGGCCGATGAGTTTGTTAAGGAGCGGTAACATGGCGAAATCCAGAAGGAAAGCCATGACCAAGGCAATGATGGCGAGGCAGAGTGATTCCAGGATGAATTGTCCGAATAGCTGGAGCTTGCGCGCACCTACAGAACTGCGCACACCGATCTCCTTCCATCGGTGGGAAGAGCGGGCTATTGTCAGGTTCATGAAATTAACGGAGGCGATCAACAGAATGAAAAATCCGGTGAGGGTGAAAATGCCAAGGTATTTGCCATTGAATTTTCTGTAATTCTGGTAGTCGTGTTCCATATCCGAGGACCCGAGGTGTACTTCAGTGAAGGGCTGGAGATAGAGGGACGTCCCCTTATTGATATCTGGCTGACCGGTCCAGCGTGCAAACCATTCCGGGAACCTGGACTCCAGCTTCTTGTAGTCAGCATTTGGGTGCAGCAGGATGTAGGTAACGAGGTAGTTGCCGTTCCAGTTGGTGTTGACTGTTGAGTCGCTGCGCACATAGGTTTCAAACGACTCGAGTGATTCAAACTGCAGGTGTGAATTTTCCGGCACGTCCTTGAGGATGCCTGTTATCCTGAATTCACGGTCGCCTTTGGTTACCGTCTGCCCCACAGCATCTTCAGCGCGTTCGAAAAATTTCCGTGCTGTGGATTCGGTCAGCACCATGGTATTTGGTTCATCCAACGCGGTGGTACGATCTCCATGCAGAAGTTCGAAGTCGAACATGGTGAGAAATGCACTGTCGACGACGACAGTTTTTTCAATCAGAAATTGTTTTTCCCCTCGTTCGATTACGCGCTTGCCGCGACCCCAAAAACGGGAGTAGGATTCAATCTCCGGGAATTCCTCTTTCATAACGGGGCCAAAGGGTCCGCCGGTAAGGGCGACCAGCTGCACGTTGGTGCCCGTCCAGTTCTGCACTTCGTTAATCCGGTAGATACGACTTCCTTTGCCATGCCACGCGTCAAAGCCGCGCTCATCCGAGACGAAGAGGTAGATCACCAGGCAGGCTGCCAGCCCGATGGTGAGGCTGAGGATGTTGATGAAGGCGTAAACAGGACTTTGGCGGATGTACCGCATGGCGGTACGGAAGTAATTTCTGAGCATAGGCCTGGGTTATCCTTTTAGTACGTCTCAAAACCGGGAAGGTTACTCAATCGGGAGTCTTCGTGTATTTTATTTCCTCCTAAGATCAGCAGTTGCCTCCTTGGCTATTTCTCAATCTGTTGTTGTCGATAGCAAACCATAAGGCTATTTGCCTGAATTGCCAGGGTAATGTATGCCGGTACCGAAAAACACTTCGATGGATTTTATCTTGTTATTGCTGAAAGTGTAATACTCAACATTGTGCACAGTGCTGCCGTCAGTGGTGGTGATATCATAAATCGCGAATGCGTTATTGCCATCCACCATTATCCTGGGGAAATCAATGTGCTTGAAAAACCTGGATGTACCCCAACATTTCTCTTTATACTGTGCGATGTTCAAATGATCGTCCCCGTTCGCGCTCGTGAAAGTAAAGTCTTCGGCAAGTTGATTGGCTACCATATTCCATTCTTTCTTTTCAAACCCTGCATAGAAATTCCTTATAAGCTTTTCCTGAGTCTGCGAATGAGCCGATACAAAGAGGCCGCAGAAGATGAAGGAAAGTAAGATCTGTTTCATAATTCGTTAGTGTTTTTGTCCCCGCTACATGTCCTTTCAATTGATTGCACAACGACTGATTCTCCTCATCGTTGACGAATTGGCGCAATAAAGATTACAACAATTAAACCACACAATGAAGCTGGCATCTTCAATATCACGCAAAATGGGATACTGGCTGTGGCCTTGTGCAGCGTGACGGACAATTGCTGCAAGCTAGTTTCGTTTGGAGACTGTTTAGGTGGTCAGGAAAATCGAATCAGCTTCTCTTCAATCGCCTTCCTTCTTTGCCAATTACCGCAACAATTCCCCACAAAACTGCTGCCCAGACTAAATACCAGATTGCCCGCTGATGACCTGTTAAAACTGCAGGCATGGAAAGTATCCAAAAGACATCCAAACTTGCGTGCATGAGTATGGCTATGAGGAGGCTCTCCGTATGCTTATATACCCACAACATGATGATTCTAAAAGGAGGCAGAAAGGAAAACAGAGTAATCACCAGATACAGTGGCACTGTGAGTGTTCCTGCCTCATTTGCACTGCCCAGATAATTTGAGAGAAAGTGCCATAAGCCCCACATGAATCCCAAATTCAGCGCTCCTGCTGTAATCAGGCTATGATTTGATCTTAGCCTGGGTGCTACAAACCCTGTCCACCCGAGCTCCTCAACTAATCCATTAAATAGCCCGAGCATAACCACAAAAAGAAACAGCTCAATTTTGCTGGCCCCGGGTAGGCCAAACGATGAAGCCACGGGATTCTCAGCTGAACTCAATATACCGGGCTGGAACACAGGAGAAAATAACGACAAAGCAAACAGCGCTGTGAAGACCGTGAATGGTGCAATAAAAAGTGCGGCCACATACCATTTAGTCTCAACGCGCCATTTGATCAGGCGTGAAAGAAATTCACGATACCCCTTAACACCATCATACAAGCCTGTCAAAAGTATTCCTGCCACGCATGGCCCGGCTACCGTCATAAGATATAGAGGCAAGAAAGACGTATTTACCTGGTAGGGTGAAATCTGGTCCAAGCCACCCAGGACGAAAACAAGACCTCCCCAGGAAATGAGAAGCGTTACGATGTAGTAGGTGCCAACAGGATGCGCCCTAATCAATTTTGAGAAATTCAATCAGTTCTTGCTTTCCGAGACAGCCATCAGCTCCTTCAGGTAGCCTCCCCAGATGGTAGGGTTGGAATGTGTACCGTGGCCGCTGGTCTGGTCAGTAATGGGCAACAGTACATAGCGACCATTTTTTACCTTTTGGATCTCCTTCTCCATGATGCCCAATTCCGGTGGGTTCACCTGGTCATCGGCAGAGTTGACCGCAAACAACGGCGCCTTGATTTTTGAGAGATGCGGTGATGGATTATAAAAACGCGATGCATCAAATTGATAGATCATGTCATTGGCATCCAGGCTCGCTCTGTATCTTTCAACTCTCTCCTGCAAGAATTTCTCAGCTGCTTCCCGCGTTGGCGCAGCTTTTTGCCATTGCAATGGACTGCTCACCATAAACATCAGCGAATAGATGGCATACGTCAGACCGGGCGGTTGTTGTATGTATTCGCCTCCCTTCCACTGAGGATCATTTTCAATAGCATCGATGATCATCTTGCGCATCATTCTGTTTCTTCCT
>JBDHXU010000059.1:0-21128 GCA_039810905.1 Cyclobacteriaceae bacterium
GCCTTTGCAATCCTTTCAGCTGACTCAAAGACATCGCGGACATGATCCATGTTATGATAAGGAAGATGAGGCATTTCAGCCTGGAGCTTATTTAACAAAAACGACTCTGCTGCCCCATAGTCTGGCGCAGTTGACTGTGCCCGACTCAACTCATCACGTAGTGTCCTGAACAAAGGATCAACATTGAACCAGAACAAATCAATGTCATTGGTCTCACGGGCACGGGATAGCCAACGCTTTGCCGAAGCCACATCACCCAGTGCCAGGCTGGCATGAACCAGGTAGAGATTCACTCCTTTCTCCCCCTTGCTGCTTCTGTTTTGCAATTCCTCGGCCAAGTTCCGGGCTTCTTCCAACTGACCCAGACCGGCCAGTGCTCTAACAAGATAAGCAACCATGGAAGGCGGCCGGTGCGCTGCCGTGCGAAGACCTGAATTCAACGTATCATAAGCAGCCGCATAGTCCCCTATCGTCAGATAGGTCCTGCCGAGCAGATCATACATGCGCAATACGGAGGGGAAAAGCCTAACTCCTTCTTTCAAGGTGGCGATTGCGTCCTGATAACGCTCCAGATAATAAAAGGAGATCGCCTGGTAATTGAAACTGGCAACGGTAAGCGGCTCAATCTGCTGGGCATGTCGTACCATTGCAGCGGCCTCCTCAAACCTTCCCATCATATCCAGCACATAACTGTAGGTATAGCGTGCGGAGGCATTGTTCGGATTCATTTGAATGGCGGCCTTCAACAATCCCTCTGCAGCGGTCAGATTCTTGTTAACAAAGAACTCAACAAAGGCCTTCGTTACATAGTCATTGTCTGTTGCACCCCGCTTCCACGCTTCCGGCAGGTAACGGTTAATGTATTTCAGCCCTTCCTCTGGGGAAAGATCCCCGTTCCACGACATCCTTGCAGAATAAGAGCTGGCGAGATAAGAATAGGCATCCTTAAACTCAGGATCTTTTTCAATAGCCTTTAAAAAATACTCCGAGGCGGTCCGGTAGCCTTCTACATTCCATTGATTGAAAGCGTGCCGGCCTTTGAGAAAAAGATCATAAGCCTCAAGGTTGTCCGTTGGCTTACTTTCGGCTCTTCCGTCAGTAGCAGCCAGGGAAGCATTCAACTCCTTTGCGACGGCGGCAGCCACCTCATGCTGAAGATCGAAAAGGTCATCCAGGTCCCCCGGGAAAACTTTGGACCAAACCTGCCGGTCAGCAGGCCCGTCGACCAATTGTACGCTGATACGGACTTTATTCTTATGCGTTTGAACGCTGCCCTCCACAAGAAACTTGACATTCAATTCCTTCGAAATCTCCGGTGCCGTCTTGGTGGTGCGCTTGTACTGCATCACCGTTGTGCGGGATATTACGCGACAAGCGGGAATACCTGACAACTCGGTCAGTATGTTCTCCATGACTCCGTCGGCAAAATATTCCTGGCCCGGATCCTGGGAAAGATTTGAAAACGGGATGACGGCCATCGACTTCTCGTCAGGCCGATCCTCCGCCTTGTCCCCCGTCCCCTGAGTACTGAATATTTCTCCCAGCCTGTTGGATGCCCTTTTCTGCTCCGGGTTCCGGATCGCCTGAATGATCTCTTTTACTGCGTTGGCAACCTTATTGATCTGATTATGATAGTCGGTGTGGTTCAGGTTCTCATTCCGATGGTCCGAAGGTTTCAAAGGTCTGTTGACTCCAGGCTCCCTGAAAATAAATTCAATGGCCCGCAGGACACTACCCGTTTCACCTTGAATTACACTCACGTCCTCGGCATCCAAATCATGAATCTTTACCGGAAGGATGCGGCTGGCCACATTTCCGCTCTGCAGGCGGATATCCCTGCCAAGACTCTCTGCTGACGCAATCCTGTTGAAGGCACAAAATTCCTGCTGCCAGGCAAATGATCTTGGATCACTATAGGTCTGAGACAAAACCGGAATCAGTATAAGCGAACGCAACTTCCCCTCCAGGCTCTTGTCCACATTGTGGGTTTCGAGCAGACCGTCGTGTGGATTGGAATCAAAGTATACCGATACAGGCTCCTTGATCGTGGCGGCCAACTCTTCCTGAAGATGGCGCACAAACTCGGTCACCCACCCGGAACGGTTATCGTTCTGACGATAGGAAATAAAAATGTCGTATGCGTATCCTGGAACCTGTGAGGGCATCTCGAAAGCTAGCAAAAATTACTACTGACAGAAAGGAGTGGGACACAAACAATGGGCAGCCATAGATGCTCTACTTCAACCCGGACAATATTTCTTCATTGTGCTCTCCCAAATGTGGAGGCGGTGTTAATTGCGGCTTGCCGATAAATCCTGATTGCGCCACCAGCGTACGCAGACCTGCCGCTGCACCCGACCTCATAACCAGGGTCTCTGCAGATTCAATCGCTTCACTTAACTGCCTGATTAAACCGACCGGGACTTTTCTTGCAGCCAACTCCTTTAAGAGTCCAGGGCTTTCCCGTCCGGAAATCAAAGGTTGAAGTGAAGCGACAAGTTTGTTTCTGTTTGCAACACGCTTCTCATTGGTAAGGAACAATTCGCTATATAGAGGGCTGTCCTTTTGTACGCCGAGCACGGAAACCAAATCACGGAATTGACGATCATTCCCAACGGCTAGCATGATCCACTTTCCGTCAGCGGTCATAAAAATGTCACCATAAGGGGCAATGTTGGGATGTGAAGAACCTTGCCTTCGTGGATTCTTTCCTGCAACAAGCCAGTTCGTACCCTGGTTTGCCAGAGAAGCAATGGCTGCATCCAGCAAACTTACCTCAACCAATCCTCCGGTACCTGTACGGTCACGGCGAATGATCGCCAGCAACAGTCCTTCCTTTAGTTGATGGGCAGCGAACAGATCAACGAATGCTACCGGCAGTTTTATTGGCGGACCGTCCTTCTCTCCGTTAATATCCATCAGTCCCGACTCCGCCTGGATCACTGCATCATAGCCGACCCTTTCGTCGCCCGAACCATAGCCCGTGATCTGACCGTAAATGATGTTCGTATTGACTTTGCAAAGTGAGGCATAATCCACCCCGAGTTTTTCCGCGTCTCCCGGTTTGTAGCTTGCGATTACAATATCTGCCGTAGCTGCCAACCTCAATAGCTTAGCCCTGTCACTTTCGGCAACAAGGTTTAGCGTTACCGACTTCTTGCCCCAGTTGCAGCAGCTAAAGTAGGCCGAACGGTCGTCTGAAATTTCACCGGCGCTCTTCCAACTGCGGGTAACATCTCCTCCATCCGGATTCTCCACCTTAATCACCTCTGCACCCAGTTCGGCGAAGAACTGCCCCACGCTGGGCCCGGCCAGAACAGAAGCCAGTTCCAAAACCCGCAGTCCGGCGAACATTTCTTTATTTTGCACCGTTTTAAAGTCTTTACGCTCTAATTCCGTCAAAATAATGAGGTTTTTTGTCATCCTTTTACTGGCCGCCGGCCTTATTTCATGTTCTTCCCCTGTTGATTTCAAAACAGGTACCTGGCGAGGACTCATAGCCATGCAAGGCCGCGAGCTTCCATTCAATTTCGATGTGGAGAAGTCGGACGGAAAGTACAGAGTCTACCTGAAGAATGTCACAGAGCGGATTCTGCTGGACGAGGTTACCGTTGAAGGAGATTCAGTCAAAATGAACCTCCACATCTTTGATGCGGCTTTACACGCGAAAATCGATGGCGACCACCTGACAGGCACATTTGAAAAATATTATGCACCTGAGGTAAACCTTCCCTTTACCGCTACTTTCGATGAAACCTATCGTTTTGCAAAAGAAGAGGTGCCGGTTCAGGTCAACTACACGGGAAAATACCAGCTGCTCTTCACCACCGATAAGGATCAGTATGCATCGGTCGGAATCTTTGAGCAAAAAGGCAGCCGTGTCACAGGCACTTTCCTTACCCCGATGGGTGACTATCGTTACCTGGAAGGAGATATTGTAAATGATCGTCTGCTCCTCAGCACCTTCGACGGCAATCATGCCTTCATCTTCGACGCAGCCTTCAAAGGAGACTCGCTGGTCGGGGACTACTATTCGGGCAAGCTTACACACGAGACGTTCAAAGGTGTCAGGAATGAGCAGGCTGCAATCCCGGATGTGGAGAAACAAACGCTCCTGCGGGAAGGTTATGACAAGATCGACTTCAACTTCCCAGATATGGCCGGTAACAAGGTGACGCCGTCTGACGAACGCTTCAAAGGCAAGGTGCTGATCCTGCAGATCTTTGGTACATGGTGCCCGAACTGCATGGATGAAACCAAATTCCTTACTTCCTGGTATAAAGAAAACCACGATCGCGGAGTGGAAATACTCGGGCTGGCTTACGAGCGTAAAAATGATTTCGAGTACGCCAAAACCAGAATCAGTAAAATGGTCGCTAAACTCGGTGTTCCATACGGATTCGTTTTTGCGGGGCTCAACGATAAGGAAGAGGTGGTCAAGACCCTCCCCATGCTCAACAAAGTGATCGCCTTTCCCACCACAATCTTTATTGGCAAGGACGGCAAGGTAAAGCATATCCATTCCGGGTTTGAGGGTCCGGGCACGGGGATATATTATGAGAAATTTCAGCAACGCTTCAATGAGATCGTAAATGAACTTTTGAACGAGCCGGTTGCGTTGAATAAATAATCATGGCAAAAAGGGTTGTTGTTGGCCTTTCAGGAGGTGTCGATTCCAGCGTCGCAGCCTATCTCTTAAAAGAGCAAGGCTACGAGGTGATCGGCATGTTTATGAAGAACTGGCATGACGACAGCGTTACCATCAGCAATGAATGCCCCTGGCTGGACGACAGTAATGACGCCATGATCGTGGCGCAGCACCTTGGAATTCCATTCCAGGCGATCGACCTGAGCAAGGAATACAAGGAACGGATTGTCGACTACATGTTTGCCGAATACCAAAGCGGCAGGACACCGAACCCTGATGTGCTGTGCAACAGGGAAATCAAATTTGACATCTTCCTCAAAGCAGCAATCAAACTGGGCGCCGACTTTGTTGCAACCGGTCACTATGCGCGTAAGGCTGAAACAGAAGTAAACGGTCAAAAGGTTTTCCGGCTTCTTGCAGGGAAGGACCCGAACAAAGATCAGAGCTATTTCCTTTGTCAACTGACAAAGGAACAGCTGTCCCGCGCATTGTTCCCTGTCGGTGAGTTGTTGAAACCTGAAGTCAGGGAAATTGCACGCAAGGCAGGTCTGGCCACCGCGGAGAAGAAAGACTCACAGGGGCTTTGCTTTGTGGGGAAAGTTCACCTCCCTGATTTTCTGCAGCAACGACTGGAGGCCAAGAAAGGAAATGTAATCCTGGTTCCTGCTGAATCAACAGCCTTTGCCAACGGATCTTCAGGTGATCTTGTTAATGACACTGCGCCTTACGTACTGACTCCGGAATCCGGAGAAGTCGCGGGCGAACATCAGGGAGCTCATTTCTATACCATAGGTCAGAGACGCGGCCTTAACCTTGGTGGGTTTGAGGAGCCGTTGTTCGTGATTGGCACCGATACAGAGCGAAACATCATCTATACCGGCATGGGTGAGCATCATCCCGGTCTTTACAGAAAAGGATTGTTCATACCCACTGCGGATGTCCACTGGATCAGGGAAGACCTTCAGATCCCCGTAGGAGACTCTGCTTCTTTCACGGCAAGAATCCGTTATCGACAGCCGTTAGAGCCCTGCACACTTCATGCAAGAAAGGAAGGATTGTATATCATTTTCGACAAGCCACAGCGCGGCGTGACTCCAGGGCAATTTGCAGCCTGGTATCAGGGCGAAGAACTCGTTGGTTCCGGAGTCATCAACTAAGCTGTCTCCATCCTCAATAGATAAGCACGAAGAAAGAGCGCTGGCCTACGGCTGGGTGTTGAAGCTTACCACGTTGCCGTAGTAGATTTTAGAGTAATCCGCATTGGCGGCAAAACCCCTGTAGTAGTAAGTTGTGGCCGGGGTTAGATTTTCAATCTTGATACTGAAGGTCTTTTTGTCGCTGGTAGAGCCGATCACAAAGTTGCTCTTGGTGATAAGCGTATTCAGGTTGCCTTGCGTATCCCACAGGAAGCCATAATTAACCGGCCGCACAGGGCCCACCTCCTTCAGATCTGCCCAGATTACAGCGCTGGTACGCCCGATTTCCTGAGGATCGGTGGTCACCACCTCAGGCGCATCGGCTTCGTTCTCCTGACAGGAAAAGGTAACGAGGACGAGCAGAAAGAGAATGCGCTTCATTGCTGTAAGATACTCTACGATTCTTTAAATCCCGAAATCCCGCCTGATACAATGAACTTCATTGCGATGCTTCCCGGAACGTTCAGCGGTTTCACATTTTCTTTCGATACTACAAAATGGTCGCCGGCAAATGCATACGACTGTGGAAAATACACTACCACCATGTCAGGCAAACCAAGGTCGGTGAGGTCTGATTGTGTAATGAATCCCACCCTGTGAATGGTATTTTCCTTATTGATGGTTACAAGCACGGGAGTATTGAATTTTCTTTTGTCGCCCACAAAGGCTGCCAGCAGGTCTTTTATTGATGAGTAGATCAGTTTGACAAAGGGAATCCTGTTGATCACCTGTTCAAACCAGTTCGCCATCGTCTGAAAGGCGAAGTTCGAAGTCAGATACCCAAAGAGTGTGATGACACCAATTATGATGAGGAACCCCACTCCAGGATACGGAAGATTCAGTCTGCTGTCCAGCCATTGGAAGGCCTGCACAAAGAAATATCCGGTTGCCACCAGTGGAACGATAAACAGCGTTCCATTAAAAAAATACCGTGCAATCTTTCCGATCAATGTTCTCATAATCTGCAAAGCAAAAAGGCCTCCTCACGGAAGCCTTTTCGTGAGTTTCTATTCAATTCTATAAGGCGAAGCCCAGGAAGCTGAGGAAGCCCAGCGACATTAGCCCTACCAGGATAAAGGTAATACCCAATCCTTTCAGCGGACCAGGAACATTGGAATACTTCATCTTTTCGCGAACACCTGCAAGGGCAACAATGGCGAGGGTCCACCCGATCCCCGAGCCAAAACCGAAAGTAGTTGCTTCCGCCAGGTTATAAGGCCTTCCCACCATAAACAAGGCAGCACCCAACACGGCACAGTTCACCGCGATAAGCGGCAGGAAAATGCCAAGTGTACCATACAATGCCGGCGAGAATTTCTCAACTGCCATCTCTGTAAGCTGAACAAACGCGGAGATCACAGAAATGAACACAATAAATTGAAGGAAGTTCAGGTCGATGCCTGCCAAGGCAGGGCTCACCCAGGCGAGTGCTCCGGCATTCAGAACGTAATTCTGTATCAGCCAGTTAATGGGCACAGTGACGCCGATCACAAAAATGACGGCGATACCCAAACCGAAAGCGGTTGTCACTTTCTTGGATATGGCGAGAAAAGAGCACATCCCAAGGAAGTAAGCGAAGATCATATTGTCGACAAAGATCGACCGTACACCAATATTGATTATGTTTTCCATAACAGCTGATTAATGAGATTCCCTGTACCCGTTCAGACTTCGTTGTACCCAGATGATGATGCCGAGCAGAATACAAGCCCCTGCAGGAAGAAGCAGCAGACCATTACCCTGATAAGGGATACCCAGGTTAGCAAAAATCTTGTAGCCATACAATGAACCTGCTCCAAAGATCTCACGAACAAACGCGAGGATCACGAGGATCATCCCGTAACCCAGTCCATTACCCAAACCATCGAGGAAGGAAGGCCAGGGAGGATTGCCCATGGCATAAGCCTCGAGGCGTCCCATCACAATGCAGTTGGTAATGATGAGTCCGACGTAAACGGACATGAATTTGGATACATCATACACGTAGGCTTTGAGGAGTTGGTCCACCAGGATTACCCAAACGGATACAATGGCCAGCTGCACAATGATCCTGATCCGTGAAGGGATGGAATTGCGCATGGCTGAAATGATCACGTTGGAGAATGCTGTTACAATAGTCAGACCCAATGACATGATGATGGCGGGCTTCATCTGCGTAGTGATCGCAAGAGATGAACAGATACCCAACACCTGAACGGTCACCGGGTTGTCCAAATCCAACGGATGCGTAATAAGCTTCTTGTTCTTCTTCGAGAAAAGAGGCTCAGAAGGTTTCTTGACCTCGACTTTTCCTGCTACTGCTGCTTCTGTGCTCATATATTACTGGTTTACAGCTGAATGCTTCTTAAGGTAGTTCTCATAACAAGCGAAGTAATCCTTCAGCATGTTGTTCACACCTTTCCCGGTGAGGGTGGCGCCTGACATGCCATCAACTTTATGCGCGTCGGCGGAATAATCATGGCCTTCGCCTTTTTGAATGGTTACAGACATCAGTTTGCCGTCGCTAAAAATTGTCTTTCCCTTGAACCGGGCCTGTATTTCTTCAGACTCAATTCTGGCGCCCAATCCTGGCGTCTCACCTGCATGCTGAAACTTCACGCCCTGGATGGTGTTGAAATCATGTTTCACTGCCACAAATCCCCAGATGTTGTTCCATAGTCCGTATCCGTAAACTGGCATTACGGCAAACTCAACTTTAGTAGAATCTGCATCTGACATGAATTCGTATACCGGCAGAAGCCTGTCCTTGGGGGCTTTCTTGTATTCAACAGCCACAATCACTTGTTCGGCTTTCACGTCCGGCTTTACGTTGCCGTCAAAATCAAGCACAAAGGACTTGACCTTCTGGCTGTACAGTTTGGTGATGTCCGCATTTTCATCCAGCGTAATAACAGAAGAAAGAATGTTCTTCTTCTGCTCCAGGGCGATGTTCGCATCCTGGGCAGGCTTCAGACTAATGGAAGCGAAGGCCAGGAGCCCTCCGCTTACGATTGTAATCGCAGCAGAGTATAAGATGATGTAGATGTTAGACTGTCGCACGTTGCATTCTTCTTTTCTTGTTGGCAGATACTACAAAATAGTCGATCAGCGGAGCGAACACATTCATAAGAAGGATCGCCAGCATGATCCCTTCCGGGTACGCTGGATTGAACACCCGGATTAACACAGTGAAAATCCCGATAAGGAATCCATAGAACCATTTACCGGTCTCGGTCTGAGCTGCGGTAACGGGATCCGTGGCCATGAACACTGCGCCGAAAGCCAGACCACCTACCACGAGGTGGTAATGCGCAGGCATTTGTGTGAATGGTGCACTGCCTACGGCGTTGAGGAAAAGTCCCATTCCATAAGCGCCGCCAAACACACTCACAATAACTTTCCAGCTACCGACACCGGTGAGCACGAGAATCAGCGCACCAATCAGGCACATGAGTGTAGAAGTCTCACCGATGCAGCCTGGCATGATTCCCAGGAACATGTTCCAAAAGCTGTAGATACCATCGGCCCAGCCATGCCCAAAGCCGTTCAGATCCTGTACGACATTTCCTGTGGACGCTGCAGCCAGCGCCAGCGGCGTCGCACCTGAATAACCCGACACGGTCTTTGCCCCTTCGCCGAGGTAAGTCCATACTTCCCCGGAAATCTGGGACGGGTATGCAAAGTAGAGGAAAGCCCGCGCCGTGAGTGCCACATTGAGTACATTCATTCCGGTACCGCCAAAGGCCTCTTTACCGATCACCACTGCAAAAGCTGTGGCAATCGCAACCTGCCAGAGCGGAATGCTCGCCGGCATCACGAGCGGAATCAGCATGCCCGTTACCAGGAAGCCTTCATTTACCGGGTGACGACGAATGGTTGCAAAAATGAATTCGATGCCCAATCCTACTGCGTAGGAAACCACGATGATGGGGAGAGTCTTAATTAATCCCAGCAAGAATTTATCTCCATTGGAAGCTGCTTCGCCGATGGCCAGATAATGCTGATGACCCACATTCCACATCCCGAAAAGGAGACAGGGCAGCATGGCAATGATTACCGTCATCATGAGACGCTTGAGATCTACTGCATCTCTTACATGGGCTCCTTTCGCCCCGGTAGTTGTATTGGGTGAGAACAGGAAGGTGTCGAACGCCTCATACGCGAAATAATACTTCTCCCACTTCCCGCCCTTCTCAAAATTATGCTTGACCGAGTCAAGCTGCTTTCTCAGAAAATTCATAAGGTCTGTTAGCTCAGTCTGATCAATTCAATTCCTTCGCGCAGAATCTCCTGCACGTTATGTTTGGATACATCGGCAAATTCGCAAAGTGCAAAGTCTTCTTCGATCACCTCGTAAATACCCAGCCCCTCCATTTCATCAATGTCTTCCGCCAGAATGCTCTTCAGCAGATGGGTGGGAAGGATATCCATGGGCACGAGATTCTCGAATACACCCGACTGCACAAAGGAGCGATGCTCTCCATGCGTGTTCGTTGATAACTTGTATTCCTTACCAGGCGTCAGAAATGAGAATAATCCCCATGCCCTGTGCACACTCAGTTTGTTGGCGCCTGACGTTATCCATCCCAGGAATTCATAATTGTCCCCCTCAGGCAATACCGTTACCTGGTGGTCGTAGAACCCCAGGTGGCCGTCCTGGCCAATATTGGTGCCGGTAAGCACGTTCCCGGAAATTACTCTCACATGCTCATGGTTGAGATTGCCTGCAAGCAGTTTCTTCACCGAACCACCTGTAACCGTCTTATAATACTGAGGGGTTTTCACTTCCGATCCTGCGACTGCAACAATCTTACTGCAGTCCAGTATACCATTGAGAAATAATTTTCCGATCTGGATGACTCCAAATGGATTGATGGTCCAGACCACGTCGCCTTTATTGATGGGATCCACGTGGTGAATCTGGACACCTACGCAGCCTGCCGGGTGTGGGCCTGAGAACTTGTTGACCTCTGCCCCCTTTACTTGTGAGAATACAGTGGATATTTCACTGGTGGTATGCACATTGACATGCACTTCACCCGATGTAAGTTTCTTGAGGATATCAACTCCCGCCTGGAAGAACTGATCCTGACCCTTAAAGATGAAACTGTAGTCAGGTGCAAGTGGCGATGTGTCGAAAGCGGAAATATGTATGGCTTTGGGTGTGGCAGCCGGATCAGCCACGATGCCGTAAGGTCGCTGCACAAGGTTCAGCCATGCGCCGGAACGAAGAAGGATCTCCTTCACGTTGGCCGCCGGCAAATTGGCTATATCTGAAACCGAGAACTTCCCGAAGTTTTCAAACTCATTCTTCCTGTCAGCAAGAATCTTGACTTCAATCAGGGAACGTTTCTCCCCGCGCTTTACATCCACCACTTCACCGCTGACCGGGGAGGTGAACTGAATGTTTTCGTGCTTCTTGTCGTGAAAGAGAGGGGTGCCGGCCTTGACCGTGTCGCCCTGTTTTACCACCACTTTTGGCATGTAAATGCCATGGAAGTCAGACGGTTTGATGCACACTGTTTCCGGAGTCTCCACCTCTGCGATTTTTGCAGTGGCTTTGCCCGTCAAATTGATATTAAATCCTTTGGAAAGACGTATGAATTTGCCCATGGATACGAATGGAACTAGGTAAAGTTTAGGCCGTGGCAAAATTAGCAATAATCCTTGCCCGGCAACCTTTTTTGGAGGTTTTATTGGGCCATTCGTCACATTGGAAATAGCCTTTATTTGGAAGCCCGAACCATGCGGGAAAGGGCCAGCCGAACCACCTCATCTACCTCCTCATCGATGGTAATAAAAGTGGTATCCAACTGGTGTGCATCGGGCGCCTTCCGCAAGGGACTTTCCTTCCGCGTACTGTCCATTTCGTCGCGCAAAACAAGGTTTTCTACGATGGTGTCAATGTCGATCATTTCATCCCGACCCAATAATTCCTTTTGTCTTCTGAATGCCCTTACCAGAATGTCTGCCGTAAGAAAGATTTTCAGTTCCGCATCCGGGAAGACAACGGTGCCGATATCCCGTCCATCCATCACGATACCCCGATCCTTGCCAAGTCTGCGCTGCTGATCCACCATGGCATGCCGCACTGCTGGCAGCGCGCTGACCTGACTTACTTGTTGAGAGATACGCATTTCCCTTATCTCATCTTCAACCATCAGCCCGTTCAGGCAGGTCTCTGTCTTTCCTGTTGCATTGACCCGGAAGGAAACTTTGATCCTGGAAAGCGCTTGATCCACCTCGTGGGGATTAGTGAGCGCAACGTGATGTTCCAGGAAATACTTCGTCACCGCCCTGTACATGGCTCCGGAGTCGATATAACGGTAGCCGAGAATTTTCGCTGCTTCCTTTGCCGTGGTGCTCTTTCCACAGGCTGAATAACCATCAATGGCGATGATAATCTTTTTCATCAACAATCCTTCAGCGGGCAAGGGATGGGCTTGCCAGGCTTGAGTTTCTTATGCTTCGGTTTGTGAGAAGCGCATGCCATTACCAAAACAAGCACCATGAATGCCAGCCAGGACGCACTTCTTAAGGAACGCACCATTTGTAATATCATTCAAAGGTCAATCTGCAAAAAGCGCTGCGATTGCACAAACTTCATCCTTCTGCCTTGTTGTAACTCATCCGGAACCCGATCTTCTGACCCGCCCCCATCTCCTGGGTCTTCTCCATCTTCTGAAACAGCGTGATGAACTTCACTTGTGGATAGGGAGGCGCCATCAGATCGTTTTCGATAGCCAGGGTAAGGGCTATTTTAATTAACACATTCAAATCACTTTCGGTGATAGGTGCCTGGGAGATATGACTGTACACTACGCCCAGCTTTCCTTCCCCCTCCACCACATACCGACCCTCGTGGTTAACCAGGAGCCTGGCCAGGAGATAGCCCGGGTCGTTGACCCGGTTATACTTCAGTGAGTCCGACATGAAATTGTAGATCATGATCTGACCGAAATAACGGTTGATCTCATTCTCACGGATATAAGGCTCCTTCATCGCCTCATGATTTTCATCAAAAGTCACGATGTTGGTATGCAATACAAATATCAATAAGTCGCCTGCCAGCTTCACCTGGAACTCATGGTCGTTGATGCGCTTGAAATCAACGGTCACGTCCTGATCCCCAGGCTTCACGCGCTTCTTCAATTCAGTGGCCACGCGCCTGGCTTCCTTCGCCAGGCCCTCGAAGCATTGAAGGAGCTTCTTGTAGGTAATCTGTTTCGCTGTGGACTTATTCTCCAGCATGCGCTGAATGTACTCCAACGGATCCTGCTCCTTTTCCATGATTTGAAGTAAATAAGTCTGTAATTTAGGGAATAAGTTAAACTCAACCCGTCATGGAAAACGAACAACAGGAAAACAAGCAGAGCGAAGGATCGGCTGAAAAATTCTTCCGTGAATTCGGCAAAAAGATGGACCAGTTTTCTGTAGAGGTTAAGGAGGCCGGGACCAGGATGGAAGGTGATCTTAAGAAACGCTACGAGGAACTAAAGGTCGCCGCAGAAAAGCTAAAACAGGAAACAAAAAACAAGGAGCGCTGGCAGGAAGTAGAATCCAGTTTGAAAAAGGCAGGCCAGGAACTGGAGAACGCATTGAAAGCTGCCTTCAGGAAGAAAGCATAACAGATCATACCGATGGTTCATGCCAGCGTGAACCATCGGTATGATCAATCAAAGCGTTGAAGTCCCTTACACCTTAACTTCTTTCCACTTCCCTTTCCTGAAAATCAAAATGGCTGCCACGGCGATGGCCGACTCTGCAATGGCAATGGCCCAGAAGGCTCCTGACACCTGGAGGCTGGTCATGGTTGCGAGTACCCACGCCAACGGAATCTGGAAGAACCAGTAGGTGAAAATGTTCAGCACTACCGGGGTGCGGGTATCCCCTGCTCCGTTGAATGATTGCAGCACCACCATTCCATATCCGTAAAACAGGTATCCGAACGCCACAATCTTCAAGCAATTGGCGCCATTGCGGATTACCTCAGGATCCTGGGTGAAAAACCTCATGACCCATTCACTCAGCATGAAGAAGAAGATCGATACGAATCCAAGGAAACACATGTTGAAGAATCCTGCCTTCCATACCGACTTCTCTGCACGCTCGGGATGCCCTGCTCCCAAATTCTGACCAACCAGCGTGGCGGCAGCATTGGCCATGCCCCATGAAGGAAGGATCGTGAATATCACCACCCGGATCGCGATCTGATATCCCGCGAATGCGGCGCTTCCAAATGTGACAATAACCCTGGCCAGGAAAAGCCAGCTGGCCGTGCCGATCAGGAACTGACCAATATTGTCCGCTGAAAGCCGAAGCAGCCGCAGCGTCACCTCCTTATTAAAGGGCAGGTGACTACGGTGAATACGGACAATACCCCTGTCGCCGGCCAGATAATACAATTGATAGAGAACGCCGCAGGTACGTCCGATGTTGGTAGCAATGGCAGCCCCCTCAATACCAAGCGAAGGAAACGGTCCCCAGCCGAAGATCATGATGGGATCCAGGATCATGTTGATGATGTTGGCAATCCACAAGGACTGCATCGCGATGGCGGCGTTCCCTGCTCCACGAAAAATGGCGTTGATAAGAAACAAGGCAATGATGCTGATGTTTCCCGCGAACATCCATCGCGTATATCCGGAGCCAATGGCTATGATGGAATCAGAGGCGCCCATCAGCACGAGGACATCCTTGTAGAATGCAGTACCCAGTATGGTGAGAATCAGTGAAACGGATCCGCCGATGTACAATGCATTCACCGCCGACACCGCTGCGCCCTCCTTGTCCTTCTCGCCAATACGCCGTGAAACCATGGCCGTTACCGCCATGCCCATCCCTACTCCGATAGAGTACACAATGGCAACGACCGACTCTGTGAGACCGACAGCAGTTACGGCATCATTATTATTGAGCCTGCTGATAAAGAATATGTCAACGACGGCGAGCAGGGACTCCATGACCATTTCCAGGATCATGGGAATGGACAACAACACGATAGCACGGTTGATGCTCCCCTCCGTGAAGTTTTGCTCCTTCCCAAGGATAGCCTCCTTGAAAAGGGTATATATGTTCAAAGCTTTGCTGAAAGCAGATTTCATGATAATGGGATTAGAAACGTGATTAACCTGATTTGGTCTATCGAAAGACCTTTATTTCCTGAAAAAGGAATAACCTACTTGCGCACCGGCAGCATAGGAATTGAACAGGTAATCATAGGCGTTCAGCGTTGGGATGTAAAGATGCAAAAAATATCGGATCCTGCCGGGCAGTCGATTGATATTTCGGCACGGGTATCGTTAACGGGTTATTCCCGGAAAGGTTTCAGCATAGTCCGATCACCCCTGCACCGTGATCAGCGAACGATCCAACGATGTATTGTGCCTATATTTGAATCCCTCAGCAATCAACAATCAGCAATAATTAATCAGTAATCACAATGGATTCCTCCTCCTTTAGAAAAAGTACGCAGTCAGTCTGGGCCGGTGAAGACCTGGATAATTTCGGTGGTGCTACCACTACTCCTGTATTCAGGAGTGTAACGTATGCCTATCCAGAACTGGATCAATGGCATGAAGTGGCACTGGGCAATAAACCTGGACACATCTACAGCCGAAACACCAATCCTACTGTACATGCGTTGGAGGAAAAAATCCGCATACTCGAAGGTGCCGAAGCAGCTACTGCTTTTTCCACCGGCATGGCTGCGATCAGCAACACCCTGTTTGCTTTGCTCGCACCCGGCAAAAGGGTAGTATCCATCAAAGACAGCTACGGCGGAACCAGCAGGATCTTTATTGAATTTCTTCCTCACTACGGTGTGAAAGTCCAGCTTTGCGAGACGACGGATCACCATCAGCTGGAAAGCGAAATCGCAAAAGGCTGTGACTTGCTTTATCTCGAAACACCGACGAACCCAACCTTAAAAGTCATTGATATCGCCAGGCTTGCGGCAGCCGCCAAGAAAGTCGGGGCCATCGTGGTCGTGGACAATACCTTTGCCACACCCGTCAATCAGCTTCCGCTGGAACTCGGGGCAGACCTGGTAGTGCACAGTGCAACGAAATTTCTTTGTGGTCATTCCGATGCCATGGGCGGACTGCTTTGCGGAAAACAGGAACTGGTTCAGAAGGTGTTCCGCTTCCGCGAGATCAATGGTGCAAGCCTTCAGGCCGATCCGGCCTACATGATTGCCAGGGGAATGAAAACACTAGAGCTCCGCGTGGAGAGACACAATGCGTCCGCTTTGAAAATTGCTCATTTCCTGAAGGCCCATCCCAAAGTCGAAGATGTGTTTTACCCGGGGCTCGCGTCCCATAAAGGACATGACATTGCCGCCAGGCAGATGAAAGGGTTCGGCGGGATGATGAGCTTCTCCCTTAAAGGCAATTATGACACCGTGAGGAAGTTTCTTCCCGCTCTCAAACTCACGCATCTGGCTGCCAGCTTGGGATCGGTGAGCACCTTGGCCGGTCCTCCCCGCACCACCAGTCATGTGGAGCTGACGGAAGCCCAGCGTGCTGCATTGGGGATTCCTGAAAGTCTGATCCGGTATTCTGTGGGGATTGAAAATGTTGAGGACCTGATGGCGGATCTGGACAATGCGCTGAAGAAAATCTGAGGTCGGGGTAGCATGGCCAGACATCGTGACCCGTTCGGTCCTGCGACTTTACAGAGCCGTAGGCTCGAAACATATCCTAACAACGGACTTTAGTCCGTTGGCCTCAACCAAAAGCTGACGCGAGTCCCGGAGGGACGGACCATATCTCATCTCTGGCAACCTGCGCACTTCACATGCCATAGACTGAAACTTATCCTGGCAGATATGTACCGTGCCTACGGCACTCCTACCCTATTGCACGACTTTCACGCTGAACTGAAGTTCAGCGCTATGACATATGTCGAGCCTACGGCTCTGGCAAAAATCAGTATCTTCCCTTCTAAATCTCAACCCTTTGCGCTTCTCCAATTTGTTTACCATCCTTCTTACCCTTGCAGGAGGATACAACCAAGCTCAAGACTTAACAACAAGAGCCAACAACTTCCTTTCTACTCTCACCCCCGAATTGAAGTCCAGAACTTTGTTTCCACTAAAAGACGAAGAGCGTTTTAATTTCAATTTCGTTCCACTTGATCGGCGAGGACCAACTTTTCATGATTTCAATGAACAACAAAAGGCTGCTGCCCTTGCCTTACTCCGGGCTTCCGTGAGCGAACAGGGCTTCAATAAGGCCATTGAAATTATTGAGTTGGAAAAGGTTTTGATTGTACTTGAGAAACAGGCTCCAAATGATCGAAGGCGCGATCCGCTCAATTATCATTTTTGCATTTTTGGCACACCTTCCAACAACAGCCCCTGGGGTTGGCGCTTTGAAGGACATCATATCTCGCTGAATTTTGCCTCAACCCTAGGAAAAATCATATCCTCCACTCCATCATTCTTTGGTTCAAATCCAGGTATTGTTCCAAACGAAGCTGGTATTCAACAGGGTAAACAAGTCCTGAAACAGGAAACAGACCTGGCCCTGGCTCTAGTAAATAGTCTGGATACGGAGCAACTTAAAATTGCCCGTTTCTCGGAAATAACACCAGCAGATATAATCACAAGTAATCTGAGGAAGGTTACCAACATTGATCCAAAAGGCATTGCCTTCAAAGTACTTTCTGCTGATCAAAAGAAGGCTTTTCTTCAACTCCTTGATGTATTTGTGAAGAACTATGAGTTTGGCTTTTCTAAAACCCTCATGGCCAAGATAGAAAAAGCCGGATTGGACAATCTGTTTTTCGCATGGGCCGGCGGATTGAAATATGGTAATCCTCATTACTACCGGATACAGGGTCCAATGCTGTTGATTGAATATGATAACATTCAAAACAATGCCAACCACGTCCACACCGTTGTGCGCGACTTGACCAATGATTTTGCGGAAGATATTCTAAGGGAACACTATTTACAGGATCACAAGGAGCGATAAGAGAAAAGAGAAAAGTGAATAGTGAATAGTGAAAAGTGAATAGTAACAGAGTCCCTACAGGATTGCCGCGTCCAGATCCCTTCAACATTCAACATTTATTCAACATTCAGCAGCTAACAGCATGCCTCTACGGGGTCGAACCCTTCATGAAACTCCCAGCATCTTCCACGCTGACTGCCTGAAGGCCCTGCCAAATGGGATGAAGCGCTTTCCAATCTCCACACCTTCCCTGGTCAGCGAGCTGATATGTTTTTTGGATACGATGAAAGCGCGGTGGATGCGGACGAAACGGTCTTCAGGCAGGAGGCTTGAAATATGCGTAATGTTTTCCCTGGTAAATAGGGTGGTGCCCTCTGTCAGATGAACCGCTACCTGATCGTCGAGGCTTTCGACAAACATGACCTGGTCAAAAGGCACTTTTACCAGCTTGCGGTCTGATCGCAGAAAAAAGGAATCATCGCCTGAAGGAGCGATGGATGCCGATGGTTGGACCTGACTGAAATACCGGATGACTGCCTTGAGGAACCGGTCGAAGGAGATGGGCTTTAACAGGTAGTCAAGCACATTCAGATCAAATGCTTCGGCGGCAAAGTCACGGTGCGCCGTGGTAAGAATCACCGCGGGCGGATGCGCAAGGGTCTTGATCAGTTGCAGCCCGGTGAACTCTGGCATCTGAATGTCCAGGAAAAGAAGATCTACCTTCTTTTGTTGCAGTGCCTTTAACGCCTCCATGGCGCTGCCGCATTCACCCACGAGGGTCAGGCCCTCGGTCTTCGCCACATGGGAAGCGAGGAGTTTCCTCGCCAGTGGTTCATCATCCACGATAAGGCAGCGAGCACTCATGTCAATTTCAGGTTCACGGTAAATTCGTTTCCCATATCTTCTACTTCCAGCTCATGCCGGTCAGGGTACAACAGGCTCAACTGGTGACGGAGGTTGCTCAGTCCGATACCGTTCGAATTGCTTTCCGGTGACTCTGATTTACTATTGGAGATACGGATGGAAAGAAATTCGTGTGTGCCGGTGATGTTGATGTCCATCCAATGCCGTCCTGCCGATTTTCCGGGACCATGCTTGAAGCAGTTCTCCACCAGCGTCACCAGCATCATGGGAGCAATCTGGCGGGTCGTAACGTCGCCCGAGACATCAAATGTCAGTTTCAAGCGGTCGTCATAGCGTAGCTGTTCGAGGTCAATGTAGTTTCTTAGGAAACGGATCTCTCTTTCCAGCGGCACCCATGGCTGGCGCGCTTCGTTGATCACATAGTCCAGCAGTTCGCTCAATGCCATGATGGCCTGTGGAGCTTTGTCGGACTTATCTGAGGCGAGATAGTAAAGGTTGTTGAGGGTATTGAAAAGAAAATGAGGATTGAGCTGAGTTTTGAGGAACTTCAGTTCGGTCTCAATCTTTTCGCGCATCAGGTTTTGATAGTCTTCCCTTGACTGGCGCCAATGGGACAACATTTTGATTGCCCCGCCGAGGAACACAATCATCAACAGCGCCGCCAGAAGAAAGCGCAGGTTGATGGAGGATGGACTCATGCCCTTGATGTCCGCACCCGCCAGCATGATGAAGGTC
This sequence comes from Cyclobacteriaceae bacterium, assembly GCA_039810905.1. Classification (GTDB taxonomy): domain Bacteria; phylum Bacteroidota; class Bacteroidia; order Cytophagales; family Cyclobacteriaceae; genus ELB16-189. The sequence continues at coordinate 19,380 of JBDHXU010000059.1, forward strand.
AATATCACCAGGCACATTTCGAGGAAGAGCGCACCTATCAGCGTATAAAGAAAGTACAAGGCAAATGCACCATATCGCCCTTTGAGGAGGTAGCGTGGAACGAGAAAATAGTTCAGGAAATAGGTGGCGCCGATGGTGACGGGCAATAGCAGCGAAACAAAAGAAAGGGTCCGCCAATAATTCCACTCACCCTGTCCGAATAAAAGGGAATAGAGCAGCAGCACAAAGACCCAAAAGAACATATGAATGAGCCAGCGCCTGCGCAAGACAAATTCATCGATAAGGCCGGCCATCCGCTCCATGCCGCATAATTAGATAAAAATCCCCAACGATGGACTCAGGGGGATGTTTCAGTCAACGATCACAGGGTTTCGACAGAATTTCGGCGCCTTTCGCCACTTCCGGATGCACAACGGGAATATCCTTCCGGTCGGCCTTTTAATGGTTTGCGCGGCATCGATATAAGGAAACAACCGGTTAGTCTTGCTCTCAATAAAACAATAACCAAACTTTAACACTATGAGCCTTTCAGAAATTCATGAAATGGGTGGCGGAATCATATGGATGTCGCCCATTGACATTCTCGGACTTATTAACCTGGGACTGATCGCCTATCTCATTTACCATAAGGCAACAAAAAAGTCGCTTTCAGAAAAAGCGTTAATGCTGTTGAAACAAATCGGTGGCCTTGCACTGGCCTGGGGCGCGTTTGCAACACTGGCAGGATTTTTCCAGGCCCTTGGTGCGCTGGAAGAAGCTAAAGACACGATTCCGTTCCCTGTTATTTGCGGGGGATTGAAAGTTGCACTCATTACCGTACTCTATGGATTCCTTGTGTACATGATCTCCCTGGCAGCCTATATTGTTTTCACCGTGTTCAAGACTTCCGAAGCGGCAAAGTAATGTCCACATGATCGCTATGAGCCTCAGCGAACTGCACCATTATGGTGGGCCGCCTTTCATGCTGCCGTTGGATCTGATCGCCATCATCAATGCCGGCATCCTGATCTACTCCCTTTATCGACTGGCACGGAATGAAAAGTTGGATAGACCATTGGAACTCATGCGGCATTTAGGAGGTCTGGCCCTGGCTTATGGAACATTCGGGACACTTGCAGGCCTTTTCATGGCTCTTAAGGCGCTGGAGGAAATCAAGGAAGTATTGCCATTAAGCGTAATTTCCGGTGGGCTTAAGGTGGGACTGATCGGAGTGCTGTATGGCTTGATCATCTATATGATCACCATGGCAGCATACATCATCCTGAAATGGCGAGAACAGGTTACGACCCGATAGAAAATTATGACTGATACCACTTCGATCACTGCCGATTTTCAGGGTATCTATATAATGCTGGGGATCATGGCGTCGTTCAATCTCATTGTGGTCTATTGTGTAAGAAGACGTAGTGCGGCGCACAAGACTTCTGTCCCTTCAGGTATATCAACTTCCATTGGCTCCCTACTTCTCGCTGCAGGAGCCTTTGGAATTTTCCTGACGTTGTTCCGGTATTTTACAGTTCTGGAATTGCATACTGAATTCAAACCCGGTCAATGGGAACTGCTGCTGCCATTGATTGCAAGCATCTTCGTATTTCTTACGTCGGCGGCAGCGTATTGGGTGATTAGGAGTGAAGAACGAAGAGTGAAGAACGAAGAGTGAAGAACGAAGAGTGAAGATCGAAGAGTGAAGAACGAAGAGTGAAGAACGAAGAATGAAGAACGAATGCTGCGCCCGCCGGAGCTTTAGCG